>JALSIP010000060.1 GCA_026989875.1 archaeon | reverse complement strand
TGTGCTTCTCCTGCTTCTGGGCTTCAGCCTCAGCGTAAGCGTGGCTAACCTTCTGGTAAACCCCAACGTCGCAGCCGGAGTGAGCTCAGACTTCGGGAGTGCTGGAAGCAGGCACCTGCTTGAGCCTGGAGGCAGGTACGCCTTCATAACTCAGGCTGCAAACGCGCTTCAGGATGCGGAGCAGAGGTACGGAGAGGGTGTGGTGCTGGCGAACCCCGTAACAGCCCTCTACCTTGCCGGTTTAACTGGCTACAAGTTCGTGGCTCTCCCGCCTGGCTTCTCCAACGTCTTCGTGGACGTCAGCGCCAGGGTTGAAGCATCAAAGCGCGTGCTTGACTGCAGGGCAGATGAAGCTGAGACGCTTGCCTATCTGGCGAAGTACAGGGTGAAGTACATAGTTGCAGACCCGCTGCTCAACAGCACCTGCCTGGAGCGCATGCCGGGGCTCAGGCTGCTCTACCGCACAGACAACGTGAGCTACCCCAACCCCTGGAAGAAAGCTGAAGGCAACCTGAGCATATACTTAGTTGACCTCAGGTACTCTGTTGCGCTGCTTGACGGCGTACCCATGACCTACTACGGCGAAGAGCTCGGCTGGCAGCTCGCATACCACAACGTGGCGCTGGCAGCCAGAGAGAACTTCTACAGGTACAGCGCCACAGGGGACAGGCGTTACTTAGATGAAGGGCTCAGGCTCGTGGACTTCCTGCTCTCCAGGGCAGAGCCCCTTGACGACGGAGCCCTCATCTGGAGAAACCAGTTCCCCTGGAAGAGCTACAGACTTGAAGCAGGCTGGGCGGGCTCGCTGATGCAGGCAGGCATAATAAAAGCCCTGATGCTTGCCTACCTGCACACCGGCAACCAGAGCTACCTGGAGCATGCAGAAAGGGCGCTGAGAGCCTTTGAAGTGGACGTGCGCAGAGGCGGGCTCAGAGCGAGCAGGCAGGGGTGGGTGTGGTATCCCGAGTACGCCAGCAGAGAGCCGCCCTATGTGCTCAACGGCTTCATGACCACCCTTCTCTGGCTGAGGGAGTATGCGGTGAGCACCAACAGCAGCGTAGCGCTGCAGCTTTACGAGCAGGGGTTGCGCAGCCTGCTCCACTTCCTGCCCGAGTACGACACCGGCAGCGGCTGGAGCTACTACGACGCCCTTCACAATCCCGCCAGCAAAAAGTACCACTCCCTCCACCTGAAGCTGCTGCTGGAAATGTACAGCGTCACCGGAGACAGGCGCTTTCTGGAGTACTACCGCCGCTGGGGAGGCGAAAACAGCTTAAACTGAGCCTTCAAATGCATGGCATGAAGTGCGAGGTTTACACAGACGGGGCATCCAAGGGGAACCCCGGAAGAGCTGCCTGGGCTTACCTCATACTCAGCGATGGAAAGGTGCTCGGCAGCGCCTCCGGAAGCATCGGCAGAGCCACCAACAACGTTGCCGAGTACACCGCCGTGCTCAAGGCGCTGGAGAGGGCAAAAAGGCTGGGATGCCGGCGGGTGGTGGTTTACAGCGACAGCCAGCTCGTGGTCAGGCAGCTCCGCGGGGAGTATGCGGTCAGGAAAGAGCACCTCAAAGAGCTGCACTCGGCGGTGCTCAGGCTTGCGGGCAGCTTTGGCAGCGTCACCTTCCTGCACACACCCAGGAGCAACAGGTACGTTGAGGTGTGCGACCGCATGTGCAGCCAGGCGCTCGGCTAAGCAAAGTATCCCAGCAGCTCCGCCATGCGCAGGGCAAACTTCATGGACACATTCACCTCTATCACCGAGCTCGGCACCAGCAGCAGGAAGGAGAAGGCGGCAAGCTGCATTCTCAGCTCAGGCACCCTTGCCGTTGCCACTGTGTAGGCTAAGGCAACGGCGCTGAACTCCAGCGTGCCGTGGGGCAGGAGGTACAGCAGGTAGAAGGGGAACAGCGGCGAAACTAAGGGTGGCGAGAAGGCGCCTATGCTCAGCGCACCCGCAGCGAACATCAGCATCTTCGGAAACCTCTCGTAAGCCAGCGAGCGCTCACCCTCCAGTTTGTAAACCACCGCCGGCAGGCTCATCACCGCCAGAAGCGCCAGCATGTTGGAGAGCATGATGCTCAGCTCGCTCTGCAGCCCTGCGCTCTCCAGCAGCACCACCTTTGCGGATGCCACTCTTTCAACCGCCCCGCTTGCAGCACCCTCGGCAGCCGGGGAGAGCAGGTAGAGGAGCGTGACAGCAAGCACTCCTGCAGCTCCACCTGCCAAGAATATGCCGAGCCCCTGGACATAGCTGCCCAGCGCCCTGCTCCAGAGTTCCCTACTTCCTGACACTGTCCAGCAGCAACCTCAGCTCCGTTCTCGCCACAATCTCCCGTATCCTGTCCACCGCATCAGGGTTGGCGGAGATGCTCGTGATTCCGAACTCCACCAAGCGCCTGGCAATCTCCGGGTCACTGCCAGCCTGTCCGCATATGCTGGTCTCCACGCCATGCTTTCTGCAGGCTCTTATAACCATCTCAATCAGCTTGAGCACCGCCGGATGCTTCTCAGAGTAAAGCCTGGCAACCCGCTCATTGTTCCTGTCCACGGCAAGCGTGTACTGTGTCAGGTCGTTGGTGCCGAAGCTTATGAAGTCTATGCCCTCCCTGATAAACTCCTCTATCACAAGCGCCGCCGCCGGGATCTCAACCATTATGCCAAACTTCACATCCCTGTGCGGCTCAAGCCCCACCTCCCTTGCAATCTCCTTGGCTTTCCTCAGCTCCTCCGGGTGCTGAACTAAGGGTATCATCACCCCTATGTTGGTGTATCCCTCCTCCACCAGCCGCTTGATTGCCCTGAACTCAGCCTGCATCAGCTCCGGCTCATCTATGGCTCTGCGCACCCCACGCCAGCCCAGCATGGGGTTGTGCTCGTGCGGCTCCTCCTCTCCGCCCTCAAGGCTTCTGAACTCGTCCGTGGGTGCATCTAAGGTGCGGTACCACACCGGCTTGGGATAGAACGCCTGCGCCACCTTGCGCACGCCTTCAGCGATCTTCTCAACCAGCTCCTCCTCCCTGCCCTCGCGTATGAACTTCATCGGGTGTTCGCCTATGCCCAGTATCATGTGCTCAACCCTGAGCAAGCCCACGCCATCAGCCAGCGGTGCCACCTTCTCGGCGATTTCAGGGATGCTTATGTTCACCTTGATTTCCGTGGCAGTCACAGGCTTTGACGCCACCTGCGTCACCTGCACCTGCTCCTCCTTCTTCTTTGCCGCCCCTCTGTACACCACGCCCCTGGCTCCGTCAACCGTCACCTCCATGTTGTCCCTGAGCACCTCTGTGGCATTTCCCGTGCCCACCACGCAGGGTATGCCAAGCTCCCTGGAAATTATCGCCGCATGGCAGGTCATGCCCCCCTCATCAGTGACTATCGCTGAGGCGCGCTTCATCGCCGGCACCATGTCCGGGTTGGTCATGGTGGTAACAAGCACATCACCCTGCTGTATCTTGTCCAGCTCCTCAAGGCTCAGAATCACCTTGACCTTTCCCGAGCCCACTCCGGGGCTTGCACCCAGCCCCTTCACCAGCACCTCGCTGGGCTCCTCCTGGCTCTCAGCCTCCTTCTCCTCCCCGTACAGCACCGTTATCGCCCTTGACTGCAGCAGGTATAGCCTGCCATCCTCAAACGCCCACTCAATATCCTGGGGCGAGCCGAAGTGCTCCTCCACCCTTCTGCCAAGCTCTGCAAGCTGCCTTATCTCCTCCTCGCTCAGCACCTGCCTTCTCGCCTCCTCGGCGTCCAGCCTGACCTCGGCGGTGTTGCCGTTCTCATCCCTCACCAGCTTGGTTGCCTTCACCCCCACCTCCATCTTGATCACCCTGCCCGTGCTCTTCTCCACCTCGTAGTGGTCAGGCGTCACCGCTCCCGAAACCACCGACTCCCCCAGCCCGAAGGCAGCCTCAATCACTATCTTATCCCTCTCCCCCGTTGACGGGTGTGCGGTGAACATCACCCCCGCCTTCTCGGCATTCACCATCTTCTGCACCACCACCGCAATGCCCACCTTCTCGTGCTGAAATCCCTTGCTCTCCCTGTAGAATATAGCCCTGGGGGTGAACAGCGAACTCCAGCAGCTTCGCACACGCTCAACGAGCTCGCTGCCCCTGACATTGAGGAAGGTCTCCTGCTGACCCGCAAAGCTCGCATCCGGCAGGTCCTCAGCGGTGGCTGAGCTCCTCACAGCCACTGGAACCTCATTCTCACCGCATAGCTCGGAAAGCCTGCGGTAGCCGCTCATTATCTCATCTGCCAGCTCCTTTGGTACAGCGGCATTCGCTATCAGCTCCCTTATCTCCTTAGAAGCCCTGTTGAGCTCCTCGTTGTCATCAACATTGCAGTTTCCGAGTATCTCCATTATCCTGTCCTTCAAGCCCGTCTGCTCCAGGAAGCTGTAGTAGGCGTTGACTGTCACCACAAACCCCGGAGGCACGGGCATCCCTGCACTGGCAAGCTCGCCCAGATTTGCACCTTTACCACCCGCCACACCCACATCCTCACTGCTCAGCTCCTCAAACCAGGCAATCGTCTGCATTCCGGTTCCTCCTTAATCAGGTATTACAGGGTTGCGGACACCTCCCAGAATCGCATAACCCACTTTCAGAAGCTCTCCCGTAGCAGAATATAAATCTTTTGTTACGCGTTGCCTACCTGCCCATAACAGCGCTGCGCAGCAGCCCCAGCAGCCCCCTGCCTATCTCCCCCCTGAAGTACATCTCGCTGAGCTTCTCAGCCGCAGAGTCGTTGATGCGCTTCATGAGCACATCCATGGCTCTGTCCGGCAGCCTGTACACCACCTCCTGCACCCTGAGAAGCGCCCTGTAGAAGCCCTCCTCAGCCCTGACGCTCTCCCCGTACCTGCGCAGCGCCTCCTGCACCGAGAGCTCGCCCGCAGCCACCCTGCTCATCAGCCTGCCGCACACCTCTCCGAACTCAAAGCACTTCCTTATGCCCTCGGCGGTGCTGGGGAGCACCTGCCCTGCAGCATCTCCCACCACGAACACTCCAGAAACCACGGGCTCTCTGAGCCCCTCGCAGGGTATAACACCGCCGTGGTGGTGCATCTCTGCCCTCTCAACCCCCAGGAAGTTTAAGAAGCGTCTGTTCAGCCTTACTAAGTGCAGCCTGCGCATGCTGCCCAGCCCTATTCTTGCCCTTCCGCTGCCTGCCGGAAAAACCCAGGCGTAGCCACCCGGCACAAACCTGCTGCCGTAGTAGATGTGCACGTCCCTGGCGTCGTACTCCCCCACAGTCTCCAGAGCCGTGATTCTGCCCTCAGCAGGTGCATACCCCCTGCGCAGGCTTGAGGCGAGCACCGCCCGCCAGCCCGTGGCATCCACCAGCATGCCGGCTGAGAAGCTTCCCGATGTGGTGTGCATCACAGGTTTGCCATCCACCGTCGCCCCTGTAACCCTGGTACCCATCAGGAACTCCGCACCCTCAATCAGCGCCGCCACCCTCCTGCAGAACTCCCCGTAGTCAATGGTACAGTACCTCTCCCTCAGGGGTATCCGCACCTCATGTCCTGAGGGAGAGTGCATCACCACCCTGTCAAACACCGACAGCACGCTGCTCTCTGCGCCGAGACGCCTTATCCAGGACAGCGGCGCCGCACAGGTGGAGCGCTGCTTGGCTCCGAGCTCCTTCTCCCTCTCAACCACCAGCAGCCTGCACTCCTTGGCAAAGAAGGCGGTGGCGAGACCGGCGAACCCTGCTCCCGCAATAGCTGCATCGTACATCGGAGTAACCTCCATTAGGGCACATGTGCAATAAATGTTGTTCAGCATCTGCCATACCAGAACATGTGGCAGGTGGCAACTTTACAGGTTGAAGCAGCTCTGCATAGCCGGCATCAGGGTGCACCTCAAAATGCGAAGAAAAAACTTAATATATCCCCTGCACAAGAAGAATATCAAGGGTTGTGGCAGATGGACAGCAGGCTGCTGATGATACTCACCATGGGGGTTGTTTCACTTGCAGCCCTTGCAATACCAAACGCCTCAGCCAAGTTCTCCCTCCAGCACGAGTTTGTGAACGGGAGCAATGTGGACTGCACCTCCTGTCATCCCCGCATACACGGCGAGATACTCTCAGGAGGTGTGCACACCACCCACGGCTTTGCCACCAGACCCTGCAGGGGCTGCCACATACCCTCCTACGGCGACGGCAGTCCCGGTGGCTTGCCCGCCTCCTCTCCCTACTACAACCCCTACCAGTGCTGCACCGGCAAGTTCCACGCGGCGGCGCTGGTGGAGTGCACCTTCTGTCACTTCAACAATCCTGACTGCACCGGCTGCCACACCAAAGCCAACGTAACCGCGGAGTTTGAGAACTCCAGCATAGAGGCGCACCGTCCGCTCTACTACCGCGGCAGGAACGCCTCGGGAGCAGACCTCACCGACATGCTGAGTGGAGTAAACGAGGCATGCATAGCCTGCCACACGCAGGGTGCAAACGTGAGCCTTGTAAAACCCGGGAGCTATCTGAACATAACCGCCATCTACAGCGGCTGCGGCTTCCAGCCGGACTGCTACGACGGCTGGAACATCAGCCTGAGCAAGATGTAGCCTCACCTGTAAAGCGCCTCAATCACCCTGCGTATCTCCCCGGCTATCTTCTCGCCCACCCCCTGCACCTGCATCAGCTCCTCCCTTGAAGCGTTGAAGACCCCCTCCACGCTCCCGAAGTGCTCCAGCAGCCTCCTGGCAAGCACGGTGTTCACCCCCGGGAGCCCTGCAACTATGAACTCCTGCATCTCCCTCAGGGAGTGGGCAGGCTTCTCTCCTCTGAGCTCCACGTAACGCCCCTCACTCTGCTCCCTCCTCGCCAGAGCCGCAATCATGGCAGCGCTGTCTGCCTCGTCCTTAGTCAGGAGCACGGGGATGCCCAGGTCAACGCTGAGCGCGGCTATGGCGCCTCTGACAGCATTCTGGGAGAGTCCGTGGGCTATGCGCACCGGGTCGCCCTCCAGTATCAGCACGGGCTTTGCATAGCTCCTGCGCATCACCACAGCCTGCTCAAACAGCCTTCTATCCATTATGCTCCTCACGAAATCCTCAGCCGTCTTTCGCTCCACGCACAGCCTTGAGCTCAGAACATAATCCCCCACCTCCAGCCTTCTGGGCTCCGGCAGCACCCCGAGCTTCAGCAGCTCCCGGGCAACCCCTGAAGAGAGCTCCCTGGTATCCATGACAATCCTCAGCGACTCTGCAAACTCATCAAGCCTCTGCTCCTTATGGCTCTTCGGCTGCTCAGCAGTTGCGCCCTGCATTCCTGTCAGGATACCCCTCATCCTCCTCTCCCTGTGCTTGGAGCTCCAGTAGAACGCCTCATCCCTGGTGCCGGAGGTTATGAGCACCACCACCCTTCCTGCACCCGCCCTTCCCGTTCTTCCCCGGCGCTGTATTGCTCTGATCTCGCTTGGTATTGGCTCATAGAACACCACCAGGTCAACGCTCGGGATATCAAGCCCCTCCTCGGCAACGCTCGTGGCTACGAGCACGTTGTACTCACCCCTGCGGAAACTCTCCAGCACCTCCACCTGCTGCTTCTGGCTCAGCCCTCTCTCCGAATCCCTGGACGCCTGTCCCACAAAGCGCACCGCCCTTATTCCGGGCACCCTGTTCAGCTCCTCCACCAGCTTTCGCACCGTATCCCTGTACTGGGTGAACACTATAGCCCTGCGCTTCTCCAGGTCCTCCTGGCTGAGAATCTGCACCAGCCTCTCAAGCTTCGGATGATGCAGCTCCTCCGCGAGGTTTGCGCACTTCCGCATCACCCTTATAAACTCCGGGTCCCTGAGGAGCTCCTTTCTCGCCTTTGACCTGGTCTCCCTCTGAATCCTCTCAAAGTACCCCAGCAGCGTCTCCATACCCTGGGTTTCAAGCAGCTCCAGTGCATGCATCAGGTTCATGCACCCCGCTATAAGCGACAGCGCCGTGTAGTACTCCCTCCTCTGCTCCCTTGCAAGCCTGCCCTGCACCGACGCCCTGAGCTCCAGCAGCTCCCTCTTGCTCACCCTGCGCTCCGGCACCCTTATGCCCAGCTCCCTCAGCTCCCTCAGCCTCCTCTCAAGCATGCCTTCAAGGCTTCTCTTCAGCTCAGCAAACTGGGGCGGCAGGGGCACACGAACCCACTCCACCTTCACCTGGCTGATGTAGGGACGCACATCCGGGTCCCGCTCGGTGCGCACCTCCACCCGCTGGATGTGCAGGTTCTCCACCACCTCATCAATGCGCTCCTCCTCACCTCCTGGAGAAGCGGTGAGGGCGAGGATGCGGGGATGCTCAGCCTCCTGCACGTACCTCTCTGCAATGAAGGCGTAGGGGTAGTTGCCCACAGCCCGGTGAGCCTCATCAAACACCATCAGCGACACGTCCCTGAGCGAGTACCTCCCCGCCATCACGTCGTTGTACACCACCTGCGGAGTTGCGCACACCACCCTGGCTCTTCTCCATGCTTCACTTCGCTTTGCAGGAGCCACAGCGCCCGTGAAGCTCGCCACCTGCCCCTCCTCAACCCTCATGAAGCGAAGAAAGCTCCCTGCATGCTGCACCACTAAGGGCTTGGTGGGTGCGAGCATCACCACCCTGCTCTCAGGGTACCTCTGCAGCCTCTGGGCGGCGAGCAGCACCGCGATAATCGTCTTACCCAGCGCCGTGGGCATGACCACCAGCGTGTTAGCCTCAGCCGCGGTCGCGAGCACAGCCTGCTGGTAGAGCCTCGCCTCCACCGTCTTCTCCCTTATCAGGGGGTGCTCAACGTACATCTGCAGGTAACTCATCTGCTGGCTCAAAAAAGTTTTCGGGCTACCCCTGTCCGTTCGGGCTCCACTTCTCCTGGATGAAGGCTGGGATTCTGGAGGAGTCCACAGGTCCGACAATCACCTTCCAGCCCGTGGCATCCTCAATCTCGCCGCTTATTCTGGCAGCCATTCCCGGGATTATGAGCTTGCGGTGCTTCACCTTCCTATCAACGCCTGAATTCTGGAGCGCCTCCTTCACCACGCTTCCCGTGAGCTTTGCGCCCGCCATTGCAGGCTCAACCGCCAGCCCCTCGGTATCCACCACCAGCAGGTAGCAGTTCACCTTTCCCGCCTCAATATCCGAAGCCACGGTGTAGTAGGTCAGGGCGAAGTTGGTGGTGAGCAGCACCGGCGAATTCTCATCCGGCTTCCCGATTTCGTAGAGCTTGGCATCCACCTGTATGGGCACCCTCGGGTCGGTGTATATGTTCTGGCGCAGCGTCAGCAGCGGCAGCAGCGAGAACATCTCTAAGGAGTGCATCACCAGCAGGTCCGCATGGCGCAGGAGCTGGGCGCTGGCGATTATGCATTCGCGCATCGCCGCCCTCACCTCATCCTCCTCTCCCAGCCAGGCGACCATGGGCGTGCCCATTATCGGATACCCTGCCAGCCTCTCCCCCCTCTCTATCGCCAGCCTGCGCAGCACCACCATGTTCTCCAGGCACCTGCCGAGCCCTCTGCCCGGAGGCGCCGTGCCGGGGTCAAGCACAATGTCCTCAACTCCCCTCTGCCGAAGCTCAGCCACAAGCTCAAGCAGCTTTTCCGGAGAAGCTGCAGAGGCAGCCACCGGCAGGCTGTGACTTGCTGCCAGCTCCGCCACCTCCTTCAGGTTGTCCTCAGTGGCAGCATACACCAGCGGCCTCCTCTCGGGAGCAACCTCCACCCCCACCTCCAGCATCTCCGGCTCTGTGGAGCACAGCATGTAGGGCAGGCTGCTCTCGGCAACCGTCATGACAGCGCTTCCGAACCTGGTGTCATCCCCGCTCTTAGCCCTTATCGCTATGCCCTGCAGGCGCAGCACCTGTCCCATCCTCTCCATGCCGAAGCTCTCAACCGCCTTAACCCTGCTGGCAATCTCCTCCTCATCCATGTCATCGCTCACGTCAACGAAAACCGCCGTCGGGTTGAAGAAGGTGAGCTCATGGCGGTACATCACCTCCTCACCGCCCAGCACGCAGGCACGCTCACCTGTGCCCACCATCACCTCCTTCACGGGGGGTGTGACCAGAGCTATGAGCCTCTCAAGCTTCTCCGCATACCTCTCCTCACTCACCAGAGGCTTGCAGTCACCGTAGCTCCTTCTCCTCTCTATCAGAGCGCTCGCAAACGCCATGCAGGTGCCCTCACCGCACTCACCGCAGTTGGTTCCGGGAAGATTCCTGTACACCTCAAGCGGGGATACCCTCGGCATTTCAGCACCTCCTAAACAAACTCAATTGCTCTGTAGGGGCAGGACTCAACGCACACATTGCATGTCCTGCCCTCGCTTGAGTCCTCCTCAAACCTCCTGCACGCCTTAACATTCAGCACCTTCACCACACCATCCTCCACCTTGAGCACCAGCTCCCTGCTCTCGCCACCCTTGCCGCCGCTCACCTCCACGCTCATCGCCACGTTGGCGGGGCAGGCATCAACGCAGTTACCGCAGCCCGTGCAGCGCTCCTCGTGCACCACGAAGTTCGTTGGCGTCTGGGCGAGCCTCTCCGCCAGCATCTGCCTCAGCCTGAGCCTCTTCGCCACGTACTCTGCCTTCTCCAGCTCGGGGCAGTCCTCTAAGGCTGCCTTTCCGGAGAGCAGCTTAACCGCAAACCCCATGCAGGTGCTGCCGCACTTCCTGCAGTTCGTGTCCGGGAGCAGCTTCTTTACCTCTATGGCGGAGCTCATCCCCTCAGACCTTCAGCCAGGCAAGCGTATCCTCAGGCTTCGCATCGCTGAACACCGTATCTATAACCTCCCTGATTGCCTGCACCGCAGCCGGGTGGAGCATCATCATCATGTCTGCGCCCGCCAGCATCACCGCCAGGGCGTTTATGGTCTCCCAGAGGGGACCCCGGTACTCCCTGGGACCCCACTCGGGCACCTTCATCCACGCCTCTCTGGCAGCCCAGGCATTGGTGACGCCGCAGCTCACAGGGAAGGACAGCTCCCTCTCACCCTTCAGCCCGCTTATCTTCAGCCTCTCTATCATGGTGTAGGTGTACTCAAGCCCGTACCCCAGGGCTGCCGTGGTGGGGTCCTGCACCAGCCTGTCCCTGGGCAGTCCCTCCTTGAGCAGCAGCCTGTTCAGGGTCTTCTGGTCGTTGATGTCCAGAGAAACCCAGCTCAGCACGTTGTGGTTGTGCTTCACCGCCGCCTTAACTATGCGCTCGTGGTCCAGGTCAAGGTTTGCGCTTGCAAGCAGGCAGCGCTCATTCTCAGCCACCTCAGCCACCTTCTCAAAGAGCACGGGGTCCTTCTCCGGGTTGCCGGAGCCACCTATCACGAGCGGTGCCTCAACCGCCTGGAGCACCTCCTCCACAGTCTTTGCAGCCTCACCCACTGGCGTATCCCTGACCTTGGGGTCTGTTGATACTAAGTGGAGCGTAATCAGGTCAGCTCCCCGCCTCACCGCCTCCCTCGCCCACTCCGCAGGCGAATCCCAGTACTCGCTCCATATCTCCCGCAGCGCCTTCGGAAACTGGGGCTGTGGGATATCAAAAACATCAAAGCTAACCACAGGTCTGTTGCTCCAGCCGCCCTCAAACAGGTAAAGGCTGCGCTGCCCGCCTATCCTCACCACATAACCCCTGCTGCCGCCCTCAGCTCTTGTTGCACCTATGGTCACCTCCTCTATCCTGCCGGGGTAGCTATCCACGGGCAGCTCAAAGCTCACCCGCTCCCTGAGCTCCTGCCGCACCTCAGCCACCGCTGGCGTCTGCGCCGGCATCGTCCCGGCTCTGGTGAGCATGAGGCTCTGCCTCACCCTCATCACCAGCTCCTCCACATCAATCTCCACCTTCTCCAGCTCCACGCTGTCAACCTCTATAAGCCTGGTGAGCAGCTCCTCCAGCTTCATGCTCCCAGCTCCATAACCTTTCTCGCAATCCCGCACACAGCCCGTGCGGCGGGTGAGTCTTCAGAAAGCTTCAGCAGCGGCTCCCCCCTGAGGTCCAGCTCCCTGACTTGAGCGTCTTCCGGCACCACGCCGGCAACCTCCAGTCCAAGCTCCTCAGCGTACTCCTGCAGCCTGCCCTCGGTCTCGGGAGTGGCTCTGTTAATCACCACAGCAAGCTTTCTGAAGCCTATGCTCAGCTCCTCTGCCAGCTCCTTTATGCGGAGCGCTGTTGTTATTCCGCGCTTTGAGGTATCGGTTACCACCAGCATGACATCAACGCTCTGGGTGGTTCTCCTGGAAAGGTGCTCCAGCCCTGCTTCAGTGTCTATCACCACCACCTCATAGTTCTCAGCCAGCGTATCAATAATCTGCCGCAGCACATGGTTTACGGCGCAGTAGCAGCCCTGCCCCTCGGGTCTGCCCATGCTCAGGAGGTCAAAGTCCTCAGCCTCCACGATTGCCCTGTGGGTCTCGTACTCTAAGGTGGTGCGCCAGCTCACGCCGGGGGGGAGGGACTCCATCTTAGCCAGCATCTCCTCCCTTATCTCACCCAGGGTTCGCTCAACCTCCACACCAAGCGCCTCTGCCAGGTTTGAGTCGGGGTCAGCGTCTATGGCGAGCACCTCCCTTCCCATCCCGGTGAAGCACCTCACCAGAAGCGCTGCAATCACCGTCTTGCCTGTGCCACCCTTTCCTGAAACCGCAACTATCATTCCTTTCTCCTTATGATTACCTTTTCAGCGTATATCCTGGCGTTCTTGAAGGTTATGGTAAACTCCACGGGTGCGCCTGCGGCAGTTGCCTGCACGGGCACGGTGAGCTCCGGCATCGTCGCTGCTGGCTCCTCTTCCGGCGCCTCCTTCTCCTCCTCGCGCTTCAGCCCCTCAAGCACGGGGTGCTGCTTCTGCTCCAGAAAGCTCCTCAGGCTCTCCAGGTCCTGCGCCTCGTTCTCGGTTGCTATCTTCTCGTACATCTCCTCCGGTATGGCGGAGCGCACCCTCTCCTTGAGCTGTGCGGGCATCCAGACCACACGCCTCCAGCCGCCATCGCCCTGCAGAAACTTGGGAGAGCGCAGGTAAGCTATGCTTATCCCCAGGAAGCCCTGGCTCTGCACACCCCCGCCGACCTGACCTGCCATGGTTGAGAAGGGTATGCCGAAGGGCGTTACGCCGTGAAAGTCCCTGTGCACTATGCCTATGCCGTCCACCTCGGGTATGTAAAAAGCAATAGCCTCAAAGCAGCCGCAGGAGGTGTGGGGGTAGTCAAACAGGCTGTGCAGGTAAACCCGCTCTATGGTGCCGTTGCTCTTCTCACGCACGTACTCGTTTATGCCCGAGTACTCCCCCTTTACTGGGTCTATAACCTCGCCCTTGGGAATCTCTCCGATGGGTCCGCTCGGGTCAACCTTCACCGCAGCCCTGCCCTCAAACCAGGTCACCGCGCCGCATCCGCCGCTTCTGCTTGGCGTGATTGCACACACGTGCGTGGGGGCGAAGCTCTGGCAGAGCAGGCAGCTGTAGAAAACGTCCACATCCTCATCCTTTATCGCCGAAGCCCTGGCGTCACGCTTCTCGTAAACCTCCCTCGCCCTGGCTATGTGCTCATCCACCGCCTTCTCGTCGGTGTAGAAGGTCACCTGAATCTTCTCAATAACATCAAACTCGCTCTTGTAAAGGTTGACCAGCACCTTACCAACATGCTCAAGCTTCAGCCCCTTCTTTGCGGCGTCTTTGCTTATTCTGCACCATATAATGTCCCTGGAGTTCAGGTGCATGAAGCCCTGGATGTAGTTGCAGAAGTAGTGCAGCTTTCGCTCAAATACACCCTCCAGGTCCTCCTCAAGCTTCTCCCCTGCAACCTTTATCAGTATCCCGAAGGGGTAGCGCCCGCCTTCCTCCATCTGGTCAACGTCAGGACCAACAACCTCAACCCTGCCGTCCTCCACCTCTTCCGGCGGAACCACCAGCAGAAGCTCAGCGCCCTTGCTCTTGGGTCCAGCCAAGTCAACGTACATGCTGGACTTGCGTATCCTCTCACCCTCATATATCAGCCCGACATCCACCGGTATGTCCTTCATCAGAGACACCACCCGAATTCTTCATGATTTTTAATTATATACTTTTCCATCACCCCGCAGGTTAACGAGAGAAATCACAGCCTGAGCGTTATTGCTCCGGTGGGGCAGGCACTCACGCACTTGGCACAGGCTAAGCACCAGCTCAGGTCCTCTGGCACGCACCTCCCGGGCTCAATCTTCCAGATTTTCCCGCCCTTGGGACACACGCTCTTGCACACGCCAGCTCCGCTGCACTTCTCCTCATCAACTGTCAGGCTGAACATTTATATCCCCTCTGTGTGCCTTTAATCACCATGGAAAAACTTTTTGGTAAGCGCAGGAGCGTCATAGGGGTGGTGCATCTTCTGCCGCTTCCAGGTGCTCCACGCTACAGCAGCATGGAGGCTGTCAGGAGGAGGGCGCTTCAGGACGCGCTGGCGCTGCAGAATGGTGGCGTGGATGCGCTTCTCTTTGAGAACTACGGAGACCTGCCCTTTTACCCCGGCAGGGTTGAGCCGCACGTGGTGGCGTGCATGTGCTCGGTTATAGAGGAGGTGCGCAGGGAGGTTAGCCTGCCCTTCGGCGTAAACGTGCTGCGCAACGACGCCATCTCTGCCCTTGCTGTTGCATTCGCAACGGGCGGGAGGTTTGTGAGGGTGAACGTGCATGCGGGCGTGAGGGTTGCCGGCGAGGGGGTGCTCACCGGCAGGGCACATGAAACGCTGCGCTACAGGGCACTGCTCGGCAGCAGCACCTGGATACTTGCAGACATCTCGGTGAAGCATTCCGCACCGCTGGCTGAGGTGAGCCTTGAGGAGGAAATTGAGGCTAACGTGCAGAGGGGCGGTGCTGATGCAATTATCATCACCGGCAGAAGAAGCGGAGAGGCGCCAGAGCCGGAGATGGTCAGGAGAGCTGCTGAGCTTGCTTCAGTGCCAGTGGTGGTGGGGAGCGGAGTCAGCCCGGAGAACGTCCAGGAGCTGCTGGAGCATGCAGATGCCTGCATCGTGGGGAGCTGGTTCAGGGGAGGGAGCCTGAAGCAGCCGGTTAACGAGCACTTGGTGAGGGAGCTCATGCGTGTGGTTGAGGGGCTGAGGTAGCTCACACCCGCCACAGCTTCAGCAGAGCCACTGCCAGCGCCAGGAACAGAAGCACCGAGGCTCCGGCGAGCAGGAAGGCTGCTGAAAAGCCCTGGCTCTGCGCCACCATGCCGGCAACTGCCGGACCTAAGGCAAATCCCAAGGACCCAGAGAGGTTGAAGCCGCCTATCGCAGCACCCTTTGAGGCTCTTGGCGCAAGGTCGCCGCTCAGCGCCGCAGACGCTGGGAGCATTACCGATGCCATCACACCCGCAACCGCCAGGGGCATGAGAAGAACTGGAGGAGAGAGCAAGCCAACGCTCGCTATGCAGGTAGCATAAATTGCGCTGCCGACAACTAAGGGTTTTATCCTGCCCATGCGGTCTGCGAGCATTCCCCCTGCATACTGCAGCAGGGCAAAGGGCAGCATGAAGGCTGACATGTACATGCCTATCTCTCCCGGACTCATGCCCCACTGCATGCCCAGCATTATAGGAAACACGCTAACGAAGAAGCCGGCTGTGAAGCGGTCTATGAAGGAGAAGGAGTAGGGTATGAGCAGCTCTTTCTTCTGGAAAATGCTTTTCAGGCTTCTGCCGGCAGAAGTGCTCCTCTCCGCCCGCACATCCTCCAGATACCTGCATGCAAAGAGCAGCGCCAGAAAGATTATCCCCGCGGCGGCGTAGAAGGGCAGCACGGGGCTTAGCTCGCCAAAGGCTCCTCCTGCAGGGGTGCCGAAAGCCATGCCGCCAGCTATGCCCATGCCCACAAGCCCCAGCCCCCTGCCGTACCTCTCACGCCTGCACACGTCCAGCACGAGCGCCATGGCAGTGGAGTAAACCATGACCGTGAAGAGCCCCTCGGTGAACCTGAAGAGGATGAGCCAGCTCAAGCCGGGGGCGTTTGCCTGGAGCAGAAGCATAGCAGAATTGCCAGCCAGACCGGCGAGTATGAAAATCTTCCTGCTACCATGCCTGTCTGAAAGCGCACCCCAGACAGGAGCAAACAGGGCGTAGGCGAGCAGGTTGACCGCCACAAAGAACCCCGCCTGAGCAACGGTGGCGCCGTAAACGTCCATGACGTAGTGCTTCACCACCGGGTAAATCATGCTCACGCTGAGCATCAGCAGAAAGCACACCAGCGCGGTTGCCCTGAGAACCTGCATGTGCGCAGAATTGCACATTCCTGTGCATAAAGTTTTCTGCAGGTGAAGAGGTGACAGCCTGTGACCCACCCCCGGCAGGTCGCAGAGCTTTCAAGCTGTGTTTTTCCCTTCTATGGGGTCGGAAGGCTCACCCAAGCTCTGGTGTGTTCCTGCGTGGTTGCAGCACAAGCCATAGAGTTGAGACGTGCTCATGCTGAGCACCTGCAGGGCTACATGTCAAAAGTTTGGATTTTGATCCTTCCATATTCGCCTGAGCTACTTCAGAATGGAGCGGGCGATGAGAGCGTTCTTCGCCTTAATGGCAGCATCATCACCGCCTCGTGGATGCCTCCATATTAAGTTGAGGGCACCGCCATGCGAGACGACAAATTTTTATGCCACTAATCAACCTTTAAGAGTGATATGGAACTTAGGGAAGGTATGACCCTGCAATCCCATTTATGGCCAGAACCTGTTAAAATTGATAAGGTGATTGAAAGGGAAAGGAACCTTTCAGTTACAATGCCCAGGCTAATGGGGGTTATAAGGGTTGTTGCCGGAGATGATGCAGCAGGCGATGAGGAGGTTGAGAGGATTGGCATGGAGGTTGCCATGGC
>JALSIP010000059.1 GCA_026989875.1 archaeon | reverse complement strand
CCCACGGTGCTCCAGCTCTTCTTGCCGTCGCTGCTCTCAATCAGCACGCGCACCTTCGCCCCGGTCCCCTCGTGGGTGTCCAGCACCCTCACCTTGTAGTCGGTGAGGTGCACCTCTCTCAGCTCGGGATAGAACTTCTCCAGCGCCTTCCTGAGGGCGTTGTCTAAGGCATTGACGGGACCGTTGCCCTCTGCTGCCGTGTGCTCGTACCTGTCATTCACCCTCAGCTTCACCGTCGCCTCTGAGCGCATCCTCTCCCCCTCGGAGGTCACGAGCACCCTGAAGCCCTCAAGCCTGAAAAACTCCTTAGTGATGCCCAGCACCCGCTTGATGAGTATCTCAAAGCTTGCCTCGGCGCCCTCAAACTGGTAACCCTGCATCTCCATCTCCTTCAGCTTCCTGAGTATAGCTGTCACCTCCCCGGAGTTCTTGTCCAGGGAAATGCCAAACTCCCTCGCCTTGATGCATATCCCCGTCCTTCCCGAGAGCTCGGATACCAAGAAGCGCCGGGTGTTTCCCACGCTGGCAGGGTCAACGTGCTCGTAGGTTCTCGGCGCCTTGTGCACCGCATCCACGTGCACACCCGCCTTGTGGGCGAAGGCTGAGCTGCCAACGTAGGGCATGTTGTGCTGGTGGGGCATGTTGGCTATCTCGCTCACGAACCTGGAGATTTCGGTGAGCTTCCTGAGCTGCTCGTCGCTTATGCAGTCTATGCCGAGCTTGAGCTTTATGTTGGGTATTATGGAGCACAGGTTGGCATTTCCGCAGCGCTCACCGTAGCCGTTTATGGTGCCGTGCACCTGCACAGCGCCCATGCGCACCGCAATCACCGAGTTCGCCACCGCCGTGTCTGCATCGTTGTGGGCGTGTATGCCGAGGGGTGTTTTTACGCTCTCCTTCACCTCCCTGATTATCTCCATGGTATCAAAGGGAAGCGTCCCGCCGTTGGTGTCGCAGAGCACTATGCAGTCAACACCCGCCTCTTCTGCGGCACGCAGGGTTGCGAGGGCATACTCGGGATTGCTCTTGTAAGCGTCAAAGAAGTGCTCTGCATCGTAGAAAACCTCCCTGCCGTGCTCCTTGAGGTACTCTATGCTCTCGGTTATCATAGCCAGGTTCTCCTCAAGGCTTATCCTTAGCGCCTCCCTCACGTGCAGGTCCCAGCTCTTGCCGAAAATTGTAACGCTCTCGGTCTCGCTTTCTATGAGCGAGCGCAGGTTTGCATCCCTCTCAGCCCTCACACCGGCACGCCGGGTGCTGCCGAAGGCTACTATGCGGGAGCTGAGCTCAAGCTTCCTGGCACGCTCAAAGAACTCCTCATCCTTGGGGTTTGAACCGGGCCAGCCGCCCTCTATGTAGTGTATCCCAAGCTCGTCCAGCTTAACAGCTATCTTCAGCTTGTCCTCTACCGAGAATGAGATGTGCTCTGACTGAGCACCGTCTCTGAGCGTTGTGTCGTAAAGCTTGACGCCCATGAGCACCGCCTATGCGGGCTGAAAGCTGTAACAATCACAAGCATAACCGTGATTGTTTTAACTTGTTAGAGTAGATGGAGATAACACCCCGACGGGGGCATGGTGTAGCGGCTATCATGGCGGGCTCCAGACGATCCGGAAGAAACCCGCAGACCTGGGTTCAAGTCCCAGTGCCCCCACTTATGTTTTTTCATCCCCGGGGGGCTGCAGGTTAGGAAACTCTGCGCGATAGTGTGGCGAGGTTATTTATTCAAACCACAAGGCATATATATCCCGGCAGCCATATAGATATATCGCCGACTGGTGCGGTGAAGATTAAAAACCCAAACCAGGGGGGCAGAGTGGATGAAAGGTGAGGATTCAACGGACATAGCGCTGTTTGTCAAGGTGAGCGCCGGCAATGTGGTGCGCTGGGACAGGCGCAGGATAGCCGAGTCTCTCATGCGTGAGGCGGGGGTGGGTGCCGAGCAGGCGGAGCAGATTGCCGGGAGGGTTGAGAGCATAATACGCGAGTCCGGCATAGAGTTCATAACCGGTCCGCTAATACGTGAGATAGTCAACGCCGAGCTCATAAAGCTCAGGCTGGAGGAGGAGCGCAAGCGCTACACCCGTCTGGGAATGCCCGTGTATGACGTGGAGCAGCTCATAACCAAGCAGAACAAGGAGAACGCAAATGTCCCCCACGGTCCCGAGGCGACCAATCTCAGCCTTGCTGAGAGCATAAAGAAGCAGTACGCCCTGCTCAGGGTATTCTCCCCCGAGGTTGCCCTCGCCCACGAGCGCGGTGACATACACCTGCACGACCTGGGCTTCATAGACCGTCCCTACTGCTCCGGCAACAGCATAGAGTACGTGAAGAAGTTCGGGCTCAGCCTGCCGAATGCGCTCAGCATCTCAAAACCTGCGAGGCATGCTGAGGTTCTGGTGCTGCACCTGATAAAATTCAGCGCCGCACTGCAGGGGGTTTTTGCCGGAGCAATCGGCTGGGATGCGGTAAATCTGTTCATGGCGCCTTACCTGACTGGAAGGAGCGAGCGTGAGATTGAGCAGGTGGCGCAGATGCTGGTGTTTGAGTTTGCACAGCAGGCAGTGGCAAGAGGCGGGCAGAGCATCTTCTCTGACTTAAACCTCTACTGGGAGGTTCCCAAGCACTTTGCAGATGTGGAGGCGATAGGTCCGGAGGGGAGGTACACGGGCAACACCTACGAGGACTACTTGGAAGAGGCACAGCGCTTCGCCAGGGCGCTCATCAGGGTTTACATGCAGGGCGACGGCATGGGAAGACCCTTCTTCTTCCCCAAGCCCCAGCTCCACATAACTGAGAGGCTCTTCAGCACCGAGGGCTACAGGGAGTTTCTGTACGAGATTGCCCGGCTCAGCTCGGAAAAGGGAAACAGCTACTACGTTTTTGACAGGGGTGAGACAGCCAAGATAAGCGAGTGCTGCCGCTTAGCCTTCAAGCTGGACGAGAACGACCTGCAGGACGCTAAAACGCCCTGGAAGATGCGCTACTCGGCGATGCAGAACGTTACCATCAACCTCCCCAGGATAGCCTACGAAGCCAACGGCAGCGATGAGCGGCTTCTTGAGCTGCTGTCCGAGAGGATGAGGCTTGCTGCAGAGGCTCACGTGGCAAAGAGGAGGTTCATAGTGAAGCTCCTGAACCTGGGCAAGAACGGACCCCTCGGGCTGCTTTGCATGGACAAGGACGGTGAGCCCTACTACAGGCTGCACAGGGCAACCTTCCTGATGGGAATGCTCGGGCTGAACGAGCTGGTGCAGTACCACCTTGGCGAGGAGATGCACGAGAGCAGCTATGCCCTGCGCTTTGGCTTGAAGGTTATAGCTCACATGAGCAGGGAGTGCGAGCGGCTTGGCGAGGACTACGGGATGCGCTTTGTGCTTGAGCAGACGCCGGCAGAGAGCACCGCCTACAGAATGGCAAAGCTTGACCTGGAGCACTACCGCGAGCATGCCACCCAGGTGGTCAAGGGAAGCATTGAGAGGGGTGAGGTTTACTACACCAACTCCACCTACCTGAACGTCTCCGCTCCAATTTCACCCATTGAGAGGGTGAAGAAGGAGGGTATGTTCCACCCGATGATTCACGCCGGAAGCCTGACACACATCTGGCTGGGTGAGGCAAAGCCTGAGCCGGAGGCTATAGCCAAGTTCGTGGTGCGCACCTTCAGGCACACCACGAATGATCAGATAGCCTTTTCACCGGAATTCTCCTCCTGTCTTGACTGCGGAAGAGTGGACAGGGGGCTGTGGTAATGGAGGTGAGTGAAATGGATGAGATAGTGAGCAACACCTGCCCACACTGCGGCAGCTCCCACGTGGAGTACATAACGAGGGTTACGGGGTTTTTCTCCAAGGTGGGAAGCTGGAACAAGGGCAAGATAGCGGAGCTCAGGGACAGAAGGCAGGCAATACTCTACAACAGGCGCAGCCTGCTTGGCATAATAGCAGAGCCTGAGCACAGGAGCTCAAGAACGGTCAAGGTGTTCGTGAAGCAGAACTGCCCGCGCTGCCCCGCCGCCAAGGAGCTTGCAGAGAAGCTTGAGGCAGGCGGTGTGAAGGTGGAGCTCTACGATGTGGAGAGCCTTGACGGCATGGCAGAGGCGAGCATGTACAGCGTGCTCGCAACCCCGAGCATAATAGTCACCGAGGGCGACACGGAGCTTGCAAGCTGGCGTGGCGTGGTGCCGAGCGAGCGGGAGATAGCGGAGACCCTTGAGCCAGCGGCTGAGCATAAGCCGGTGGCTGCGGTGGCGTGAGCCACCACTTTTTATTTTCGTGGTATCCATGTCAGCGGGAAGGGTGCTGGTGTACGGAGATCTTGGCAGGGTGAGAGAAGCTCTGCTTGCAGAGGGCTTCAGAGATACGGTTCTGCAGATATACAGAAAGGGACAGGTCTTCGGTCTCGTGAAACCGCTGAATGAGACGCTTGAGGTGCACGTGAGAGCTTACAGAGATGGAAGCCTTGATGCAGAGGTAGAGGTCTCAAGAAAATACATAGAGCACCTCACCGCCGGCTCTGAACCTGCAGTTGAGATCCTCACGGGTGTGCTCAGGAAGCACGGAATACCCTACAGGGTTGTGAGACCACCCGCGGGAGGCACGCTGACGGCTCTCAGCCCCGGGAGGCTGACACCCTGGAAACCCTTTGCAGCCGCCGCTCTTATGCTGGTTGTGCTCCCCCTGCTTGTAAGGTGCTGGAAAAATGACGCTTCAGAGGTCTGAGGTCAGCGGTGTCACCATCAAGGGCATGGTTGAGACCAGCTTCGTGGACTGGGATGGCAACATAGTGGCAACGCTCTTCCTGCCGGGGTGCAACTTCCGCTGCGGCTTCTGCTTCAACGCTAAGCTGGTGCTTGAGCATGATACGCTTGATGATGTGCCCATAAGCTACGTGCACAGCTACCTGAGGAGCAACTCCGACTTTCTTGACGGCGTGTGCATAACCGGCGGCGAACCCACGCTGCACAGCTTAGAGGAGCTGTGCTCGCTCGTGAAGAGCACGGGGCTGAAGGTGAAGCTGGACACAAATGGCTCCAGTCCGAGAGTGCTGGAGGAGCTGATTGACAGCAGGCTGGTGGACTTCGTGGCGATGGATGTCAAGGCGCCTCTGAGGGAGAGGGAGTACTCTAAGGCTGCTGGCGTGCCTGTTGACCTTAAGGCTATCTCCGAGAGCATTGAGCTCATAGCAGGTGAGGTGGAGCATGAGTTCAGAACAACGGTGGTGAGGGGTGTGCACGACAGGCAGAGCATACGTGAGATTGCAGGAACCTTAGAGCGTGCAGGCGCCCGGAGGTACGTGCTCCAGAAGTTCATACCTGAGCTGGCGATGAGCGAGGAGCTGCGGAGGGTGAAGAGCATGAGCGACGCGGAGATGGATGAGCTGGTGGAGGTGGCTGCCGGGTACCTGCCGGCAAAGTGGAGGGGGAGGTGAGGCACGCTACCTCACCCTGCTGCCCTCTTTAACCTCACGGTCAAGAGTCACTGCCCTCGCCTCGCCGTTGCTAACGCTGCGGAGCACCAGAACCTCGCTCCTCTCGCCTGCAACCTCAAGGGGCTCAACATTCACCAGCACTGCAATGAGCCTGCCCTTCAGCCCCTCCGCATCGGTGAGCTTTGCCACCGCCTGCTTCTTTTCGCTGCCCAGGCTCAGTCTCAGCCTGAAGTAGCCCTTCCCGAGGCTCTCCACCTCTTCCACACGAGCCACTCGGAAGTCAAAGCGCGAGAAGTAGTCGTAGGTTATCTCTGGCTTTGAGGCGAACATTTCCTCAAATTTTGTAACCCTCGATGTTATTTGGCGCAGCCTCTCTATCTCCTCATCGGCCAGCTTCGGGAAGAGGGGCCTGGGCTTCGCTATTCCTGTGCCCGGCTTAATGCTCTCCCTGCCCACATCCTCAAGCCCGCCCAACTCTGCGCCGAGGAGCCGAGCCACTTCGCGGGCGCTCTTTGGCAGGAAGGGGCTCATTAGTATAGCGAGATCGTAGCACAGGTTGGCGCACACGTAGAGCGCAGCCTTCGCCCGCTCCGGCTCCTCCTTGACCGTCTTCCAGGGCTCCTGCGCCTGGAAGTAGGCGTTGCCCCTGTCAGAGAGCTCCAGCACCTTCCTCAGCCCATCTCTCAGCCTCACCTCCCACATGAATGTGCGGTACTCGCTGGCAATTCGCCTGCTCTCCTCAAGCGCTCGCCTGTCCTCGCTGCTGAGCTCTGCCTCAGGCACTATGCCGGAGAAGTAGCGGTGGATGAAGCTCAGCGTGCGATATATGAAGTTGCCCAGGTTGCCGACCAGCTCGCGGTTAACCCGCTCCTGAAACTCCCTCCACTTCCACTCGGTATCGCCGGTTTCTGGAATTATCAGCGTGAGGTAGAAGCGCCACACGTCGCTGCTCAGCCCCGCCCTCGGCAGGTTCTCGCAGAATACCCCCCAGCCTCTTGACTTTGAAATCTTGTCCCCCTCGTAGTTCAGGTACTGCAAGCCTGCGACGCGGTAGGGCAGGGCATACTCGCCGTTCGCCAGCAGCATCCCGGGCCAGAAGATGGTGTGGAAGGGTATGTTGTCCTTGCCTATGAAGTGGAATATCTTAGCCTCACCCTTCCAGTAGGGCTTCCACGCCTCTGGCTTCCCGCTCAGCTCAGCCCACTCCTTGGTGGAGGAGATGTAGCCTATGGGGGCGTCAAACCACACGTAGAACACCTTGTCCCCGTAGCCCTCCAAGGGCACCTTAACCCCCCACTCTAAATCCCTGGTGATGCATCTCGGCTTTAAACCCTCTTTAATCCAGCCCATCGCCATGCTGTAGACCTGCGGGCTCCACACCCTTCGCCTGGACTCTATCCACTCCCTCAGCTTAGACTCAAGCCTGTCCAGGTTTAAAAACAGGTGCCTTGTCTCTTTGAACACGGGTTTATTGCCGCAGAGCACACAGCGTGGCTCAATGAGCTCGTCAGGGTTTAAAAGCCTGGAGCAGCGCTCGCACTGGTCCCCTCTGGCAGAGCTGTAGCCGCAGCTGGGGCAGGTGCCCTCAACGTAGCGGTCCGGGAGGAATCGCCTGTCCTGCTCGCAGTAGGGTAAGAGAAGCACTCCCTCGGTAACGTAGCCGTTCTCGTATATCCTGAGGAAAAACTCCTTAGTTGTGCGGTGGTGGATTTCGCGGGAGGTGCGGGAGAAGTTATCATAGCTTATGTCCAGCCACTCGTAAATCTCGCGGTGCACCCGGTAGTACTTATCCGTCAGCTCCCTCGGTGAGACTCCCAGCCTGCGTGCAGCCACCTCTATGGGCGTGCCGTGCTCGTCGCTGCCGCCTATGAAGAGGGTCTCGTAGCCGGCTAAGCGGCAGAATCTCGCGAAGATGTCCGCAGGTAAATGCGAGCCGGCTATGTTGCCTATGTGGGGCACGTTGTTCACATAGGGCAGCGCGCAGGTGACAAGAACCTTCTCGCCTATGGCACAACCTCCCTGAGGTTTTTAAAAAATCTGGCGCAGGATTTTTATTACTTTCTGTGCCAGCCCCGGCACACCCTGAGCAAACAAAAGTTAAACACGTTAAAATTTATTTTTATGTGCATGCAGGCTGAGGAGGGTGTGGTTTACAGCTACCGGGGCAGGAAGCTGGTGTACCTGCCGGAAGATGGCGGGAAGGGGGGTGAGGGAGAGGCGGAAGTTCTCGGGCTGGTGATAGCCGGCAGGTTCTTCAGGCTGGGCAAGCCCAGAGTGGCTGACCCGGCTCTGTGCAGGAGGTGCGGGGAGTGCTGCATGAGCGTTTCCAAGGTCAGAGCCACGCCCGCAGACATCCAGCGCTGGATAGAGGAGGAGCGGGAGGAGGTGCTGAGCAGGCTGCGCATCACCGAGCGTGAGGGGGTTCTGGTGACGGACGGCACCCTGAGGCTCGGCGACAGCGGATGCAGCTTCCTGGAGGCGGGAGCAGAGGGCTATGCCTGCAGAATCCACGACACCAAGCCAGAGGTCTGTGCAGAGTATCCGCTGAACGTGGGGGGCGTGTGCAGGGCTGGCGTGGACTTCAGGAGGTGAGCTCCTCCAGCAGGCTGAGCAGCTCCTCTAAGTGCTCCCGTCTCACGTGGGGCATGAGCACCAGCCTCGCCTCACCCGCTCTGGTTCTTGACACAGCCCACCCCCTCTGCCTGAGCTCAGCCACCACGTCAAAGGCAGGGTGCTCAAACACCAGTATGTTCATCCAGGGCTCCCGCACCCTGAAGCCCAGGCTGAGCAGTCTCTCCCTGAGCATCAGCGTGTTCCTCATGCACTCCTCCACCACCCTGCGGTATCCCTCCCTGCCCAGGCTCTTAAGCACTGCAAAAACCGCCGCAGCGCTCGCACCGCTCCTCGTGCCCAGCAGGGTGCACTGCACCGGCATGCTCAGGTAAGGCGACTCCACCTGCACTGCCTCCAGCATCTCCTCGCCTCTGAAGAGTATGCAGCCAGCCGGTATGGGAGCCAGCCCCATCTTGTGCGGGTCCACGGTTATGGAGCACACCCCTGGAACAGAAAAATCAAAGTCCCTCACCCGGTAGCCCAGCTCCCTGAGGAAGGGCAGCACAAACCCCCCGAAGGCTGCGTCAACGTGCAGGTAGGTGCCATGCTCCTGCGCAATCTCCGAGAGTGCCTCAATGTCGTCCACTCCCCCGTACTCCGTGTTACCCGCCACACCCACCACCGCTGCAGTTCTCGCTGTGAGCTTTCTCCTCACATCCTCAACGTCCACGCTTGAATCATCCAGCGTCCTGGCATACACAAGCCTGAGGCGGAGCATTCTGGCAGCCTTCTCAAAGGAGAAGTGGGCAGTCTCCGGCAGCACAACCTCCGGCTTTTGCACTCCTGCAAGCTCCCGTGCCACCCACAGGGCGGTGATGTTTGCCTCGGTGCCGCCGCTGACTATGAACCCCTTAGCCCCGCCGCACCCCAGCAGCGTGGCTATGTCTGCTATCGCCTGCCTCTCAAGCTGCTTGGTGCCCTGAAAAAGCCCGGGGTCGCCCAGGTTGGTGCTCAGGAAGTCCACGAAAGCCTTCACGGCAGCCTCGTGGGGGATGGTGCACATTGAGCTCAGAATCCTGCCGCTGGCATAGCTCATGTCCCGCTGCCTTGCCTCCTGCAGCGCCCTCTCAACCTCTCCCTTGGGCAAGCCCTTCTCCTGCACAGGGTGCTGCGGGAGGGTTAACAAAGGCATCCTATTTCCGGGCAACTATGCGCACGTCTTTGCCGCTCTTGGTGTGCTCCAGCACCGTGAAGTTCCACTTGTTCAGCGCCATCAGCACACCCTCCTCGGCGCTCAGGTCATCAAACAGCAGCTCAACCACGTCGCCCTCCTTCAGCTTCTCTAAGCATCTCGCAAAGTAAACGCCCAGCCAGAAGTCATCATAGTCCCTGAGGTCCACCCTGTAGCTCTTATCTGCAAGCTTCCTGAGCACCTGCCTGCTCACCGCACGCCGCTCCTGCTTATAATCTCGCCCACGTGCATGTGCATGCCCACGGGCATTATGTGCACCCCCGGGAAGCCGTAGTCCTTCACCGCACTAACCAGCTCGGCAGCTATGTCTATAGCGGTTTCGGTGAGGTCCCTGCTGCTCTCAAGTCTGCGAAGGAGCTCGTCCGGTATGCTTATCCCGGGCACGTTCGCCAGCATGAACTTCGCCATGCCCACGCTGCGCAGCGGGGCTATGCCTGGCAGAATAGGCACATCAAGGTGTGAGGTGGCTTCCCTGAGCCTCTCCAGCACCTTCTCATCGTATATGCACTGGGTCTGCACGAACTCTGCACCAGCCTCAATCTTCTTCTCCAGCTTTATCACCTCAGCCTCTATGGGCTCCACACCGGGGCTCATGCCAACACCAATGTGAAAGCCCGGAGCATGGCTGAGCTCCTCGCCGCTGAGGTTGCGTCCGCTCCTTAGAGTGCTGAACATCTTGGTGAGGAGCACCGAATCCAGGTCAAAAACCGGCTTTGCATCCCTGCTCTTTCCCATCCTGGGATGGTCTCCTGTCAGGGCGAGCACGTTCTTTATCCCCAGGGCTGCCGCGCCTATGGCGTCGCTCTGCAGGGCTATCCTGTTCCTGTCCCTGCAGGTTGCCTGGTATATGGGCTCAAGCCCGTGCTGCATCATTATAACGCACGTGGCAAGGGTGCACATGATCACATTCCCTATGGGGTTATCTGTAACGTTCGCCGCCACCACGTGCTCCCTTAAAGCCTCAACCTGCTCCACCACCTCCTGCGGGTTGGCATCCCTGGGCGGGTCTATCTCGCCGCTTATCGTGAATCTGCCGCTCCTCAGGCTCTTCATGAACTCGCTTCCGGCGCTCATTCAGCCTCCTCCTGCACCCTCACCCTTCTGGGTATCCCTGATGCTGCATGGCTCCTGGGCTCCCTTATCCTGCGCATCTCCTGCAGACGATTAAGCTTTTTCAGCCTGCGGTATATCTCCACCCAGGCACAGGGAATCTCCTCACCCGTGGCTCTGCTCACCTCGCACAGCCCGTTGAACACCCCGCCGCAGGGTCCGTTCATGAGCGACTTTGAGCACTTAGTGACAGGGCAGATGCCGCCGGTGTAGCCCAGCACGCAGTCTCCGCAGCCGGCGCAGAGCTCTATGTCAAAGTCGCCCTCAACCCTGCGTCTGCCCATGAAGAGGGTGTTCTGAGCCGGGTAAACGGGCAGCTCAAGCAGCTCCGCGAGGTTCTGCACACCAACGCCGCATGCCAGGCTGAGCACAGCCTCCGCCTCCTCAAGGCGATCAAAACCCTCCAGCTCCCTGGCAATCTTTCTGATCCTGTCGGCGCTGCCGAGCTCTGAGAGCTCATCCTCCCTGCAGAGGTAGCACTGACGGTTGCTCACCCCGAGCGCCACCACCTCAACATGCCCCCGCAGCCTCTCTGCCAGCTCCCTGACCTGCGCAGCTCCGCCGGTCCTGTAGAAGGCAACGCAGCCGCCACAGCCGAGCAGCGCCACCTTCCTGCCTGAGAGCATCTGCAGTATCTCCTCCAGAGGCTTGTGCCTGGTGTGTATCATGCGCCACCCTCAGCCCAGCTTCTCCAGCAGCTCCCTGACGGGAATCACGGGCATGGTCTGGGTTCTTATGGTGCCCCTTGAGGCGAGCTCCACCATCGCCTTCGCTATGGTGGCGTTGTCCGGCGCCTCAACGATGTTTATGAAGTCAAAGCTGCCGAGCACCGCGTACTGCTCCAGCACCTTAACCCCCATGCTCTCCAGCTCCCGGTTTACCTCCTCAACCCTCGCAGGTCTTGACTTCAGGGTCTTCGCTCCCTCATCCGTCAGCGTGGATATAACCACATACTTCGGCAACTCTAACACCTCCTGCAAGAGTATCCGCGCCGGGGGTATTTAGAGGTTTCTGAAACAATTTTTTAAAGTTAACTAATATCACATAGTTGCAAAATGTCACGACCAAAATGTAGACTTAAAAGTAATTAGTACACATTTGCACACATAACTCATTACTGATGCGCTGTTTATTTTTTAATTATGAATTTTAATGCCGATGCTAGTACTCCTGGAATCTCCATAGCTAATTTGACTTTATAACCACAGTCATAACACAACGTCGCCAAACAATCTGCAGTAATAACTTCAATTTCATTTTCATTAACAAATCTCTCATCATGATAATTTAAAGAAAAATATCTCTCCCCAACATCAATACCTGCTCCACATAACATACACTCCTCTACGTTCATCACACCTACCTCCACAACCAATTTAAAATTAATTAAATTGACATACCGTCAACAAAAATATTGAGAATAGACATTAGGTTTCTGAAACTCACGCATAGGAGTGCGCACCAGGCAGGATGAAGATGATGGCATAGGCGAGGAGTATGCTGGCGTAGCCGGCGATGCCGAGGAGGGCGGTGAGGGTGCGCATTCTCTCCTGCTGCAGGTAGAGTGCGGAGTGCAGGTATGCGGTGTAGAAGAACCACAGCATGAAGGAGGCGCTCACCACAGGCGACCACCACCAGCTCACGTCCTTCCAGGCTTCAACCGCCCAGGGGTAGCCGGCGAGCAGACCCACGGTAAGGGGGAGATAGCCCAGCTTCGCATACGCCATGGCGGCGCGGGCATAGCTCTGCCGCCTGCTGAGCAGCATGGCGATGCAGGCAAAGAAGTTCACGGTGAAGGCGGCGTAGGCAAAGAAAACCAAGGGCGGGTGGAGCCACATGTACCAGGTGGAGTACAGGTAGTACTTCGCCTGCAGGGTGTGGAAAAGCTCTGAGGCGTAGAGCATGCCCGCCGGGTGCTGGCTGAGCAGCAGGTAGTACTCTGTCAGCACACGCATCTGGGGCAGGGGCTCGGCTCTTGCCGTGAGGTAAAGGGCGAGCGCAAAGCCCAAGGAGCCCAGGTTAAGAGCCGAGCCCAGGCGCCTGGAGTACCTCCAGGCGTACAGCGCCATGAAGGAGTAAATCCAGAGCCAGAAGAGCAGGCGCTCGTTCTCAACCCACGGGGGCACGAGAAGCCTGAAGCTCCCCATGCCGGGTATGGCGAACTCCACCTGCGCCAGACCTGAGTGGTACCTGAGCAGGAGGAGGTACAGCAGGGTGAGCTCAAGGCTCAGAAGCACCGCCAGCGCAAAGGCTGCACGGGCGAAGCGCCTGCTAACGCGCAGGTGAAGCCCAGATAGCAGTGCCCCTGCCGAGGCTGTGAGGAACACCGCAGATATGGCGGCTGGGTAGTAGCGCAGGGTCTCGCGCGTCAGCCCGGCAAACTCGTAGTAGTCCACTCTACTGATTTGGCGGCTAAATTATTTAAACTCTGCTGTTCTCTTAAAACCATGGAGCGAAGCCTCGTGATTGCTGCCGTGGCTGTGCTTGCAGCGCTGGGGCTGGTGAGCCTGTACAGCATTCTGGTGTACGCGGAGCTCAGCTCCGACAGGTACTTCGCCTACTCTCCAGCATACCAGAGCTTCACCCGCAGCATGGACAACACGGCGCTGCCCTTCGCGGCAGCCTTCATGCTGGTGCTTGCGCTGTGCATACCCCGCAGGGTGGTGCAGGAAAGAAGCCTGAAGCGCCTCTCCGCAGCGATAGTGGGGGTGAGCATCCCCCTCTACCTGCTGGACTACCGTGCGGCTGTTGCGGCTATCGCGGGTTTTGCGCTGGTGCTGCAGCTTGTGGTGCTGCTCAGGCTGCACAGGGGGGATGAGCTCAGCTTCCTCTTCAGCAGCCAGAGAAAGAGGGTGGGCTCGGCGCTCACCCACCTGGGCGTGCCGGCGGTGCTGCTGGGGGCGATGAGCTTCCAGCTGATGCCAGCGCTCTTCTGGGCGGCTTCCGCGGTGCTCTGCGCCGGCATTCTGCTGCTCTTTTACGGTGGTGAGGATGATAAAGGTTGGAGTGGTTGACACCAGCTTTGCCAGGGTGGACATGGGCAGCGAGGCGGTGGAAGAGATAAAGAGGCTGACCACCAGGATAAGGGTGCTCCGCAGGACGGTGCCGGGAATAAAGGACCTGGCGGTAGCCTGCAAGATTCTGATAGAGCGGGAGGACTGCGCAGCCTGCATGGCTCTGGGCATGCCCGGCAGAGACGAGAAGGACAAGCTCTCGGCGCTGGTGGCAAGCTATGGTATAATGATGGCGCAGCTCATGACCGGCAGGCACATCCTTGAGGTTTTCGTGCACGAGGAGGAGGCTGAGAGCGAGGCTGAGCTGGTGGAGCTGTGCAGGAACAGAGCCAGAGAGCATGCACGCAATCTGGTGAGAATGCTGCTCTCCCCTGAGGAGATGGTGAGGCTTGCGGGCACGGGGCAGCGGGAGGGTTTCGCCGATGTGGGCGCCGCCAAAAAGCTCAGGTAGGCGGTTGGCGTGAGCAGGTGCTCGCTCTGCACCTCCGAAGCCTGCTATGTTCAGAGGTACAGCGGGCTAAGGCTGTGCAGGGAGCACTTCCTGCAGCAATTTGAGCGAAGGGTGAGGAGGACGCTGCTGCGCGGAAGGATGCTCAGAAGAAACTCCAAGGTGGCGGTGGCGCTTTCGGGAGGCAAGGACAGCACGGTGCTGCTGCACCTGCTCCACGGCTATGCGGAGAGGCTGAACATTGAGCTGGTGGGCATTCTGATAGATGAGGGTATCGCCGGCTACAGGGAGGTGGGCAGGAGAAGGGCACTCAGGCACTGCTCGGAGCTGGACGTTGAGCTGGTGGTGAGGAGCTTCAGGGAGAGCTTCGGCTTCACCTTAGATGAAGCCGCCCATGCAACGCACTGGAAGCCCTGCACCGTGTGCAGCGTGCTCAGGCGATACCTGCTGAACCGCGCCGCACGCGAGCTCGGGTGTGATGCCCTCGCCACCGGGCACAACCTGGATGATACCGCGCAGGCAGTGCTGATGAACTACCTGCGGGGCGATGTGGAGAGGCTGCTCAGAGGGATGCGTTCTGAGAGGATGGTGCCCAGAATAAAGCCGCTGGTGGAGGTGCCGGAGAAGGAGGTGGCGGTGTATGCGCTGCTCTCGGGGCTTGAGGTGGGCTTTGAGGAGTGCAGCTACGCTGCCGAGTCCTTCAGGAGCGAGGTGAGGGAGGTGATACTGAGGCTTGAGGAGCACACCCCCGGCATAAGGTACGGGATACTGAGGGGATGGGAGAGGCTCAGGAGGCTCACGAGAGCCGAGCACAGAGGGCTGAGGAGCTGTGAGCGCTGCGGGGAGCCGTGCTCCTCACGGGTGTGCGCAGCCTGCAGGGTGGTGGAGGCTGTGAGGCTCGGGATGCAGGGGGGTTAGAAAATTGTTGCCGTTGAGACTGCTCAGACTGGTAGCAGGATTTTAACTCCAGGTGAGGTTGAAGGATTGCCGGGAGTAAGAATTACGGACACAACTTTTCGGGATGCGCACCAGAGTTTGATGGCAACGCGCCTGCGCACCAAGCATGTGGTTGAGATTATAGAGAAGATGGATGAGGTGGGCTTCTTCTCGCTGGAGGTGTGGGGGGGCGCAACCTTTGATGCCTGCATAAGGTACCTGAATGAGGACCCCTGGGAGAGGCTGCGCACCTTCAAGCGGCACATGAAGCAGACGCCCGCACAGATGCTGCTGCGGGGACAGAACCTGGTGGGATACAGGCACTACAGCGATGATATTGTTGAGAAGTTCGTGGAGAAGTCCTATGAGAATGGCATAGAGATTTTCAGGATATTTGATGCCCTCAACGACATACGCAACATGGAGCATGCGATAAGGGTTGCAAAGCGGCTGGGGGCGCATGTGCAGGGCACAATATGCTACACCACCTCCCCGGTGCACACCACCGAGAGCTTTGTGAGGCTTGCGGAGAGGCTGGAGGAGCTGGAGTGCGATTCCATCTGCATAAAGGATATGGCGGGGCTGATAACCCCGCAGGCGGCAGCGGAGCTGGTGAGGGAGCTGAAGAGGGTGCTCTCCGTGCCGGTGAACCTGCACTCCCACTGCACCTCGGGCATGGCGCCCATGGCTTACTTGGCAGCGGTGGAGGCGGGCGTGGATATCTTAGACACCGCCATGTCACCCTTTGCCTGGGGCACTTCCCAGCCGCCGACGGAGAGTGTGGTGGCTGCCCTCAGGGGCACCGCCCATGATACCGGCATTGACCCGAAGGTTTTTGCAGAGATAACGCCCTTCTTCAGGGAGCTGCGCAGGAAGTATGCTCCGCTAATTGATGAGGTGTCCCAGCAGGTGGATGTGAACGTGCTCATCTACCAGATTCCAGGAGGGATGCTCTCAAATCTGCTGAGCCAGCTCAGAGAGCAGAACGCCCTTGAGCGCCTGCAGGAGGTGCTGGAGGAGGTGCCCAGGGTGAGAGAGGACCTGGGGTACCCGCCCCTGGTCACGCCAACCTCGCAGATAGTGGGCACGCAGGCGGTTATGAATGTGCTGCTGGGCGAGAGGTACAAGGTGGTGCCCAGGGAGGTGAGGGACTACCTGAAGGGGCTGTACGGAAGACCCCCGGGAAGGGTGAATGAGGAGCTCAGGGCAAGGGTGCTGGGTGATGAGGAGCCCATAACCTGCAGACCAGCAGAGCTGCTTGAACCCCAGCTTGAGAGGCTGCGGAAGGAGGCTGAAGAGCTGGGGATAGTGAGGAGCGAGGAGGACCTGCTCACCTACGCCCTCTACCCGGCGATTGCGGTGAGGTTCCTGAAGGGTGAGGCGGAAGAGGAGCCCATGCCGGAGCCTGCTGAGCAGGTCGCCGCAAGCCTCCCGCCAGCAGAGTACGTGGTGGAGGTGGATGGTGAGGAGTTCAGGGTCAGGATTGCACCCGCAGGGGGCGCTTCCAGCCAGGAGCAGGCGCAGAGCAGGAGCGCAGAGGTTGACGGTGGAATAAAGGCGCCAATGCAGGGGATGATAGTGAAGCTGAAGGTTAAGAAGGGGGACAGGGTGGAGAAGGGGGATGTGGTGGCTGTGCTGGAGGCTATGAAGATGGAGAATGATATTGTGGCAACCCACTCGGGCACCGTGGAGGAGATTTTTGTGAAGGAGGGGGCAAACGTGAGCGCGGGTGAGGTTATAATGGCGGTGAGGTAGATTATCTCCCGTACTTCACTTCCTCTGCGGCTAAGAGGTAGCTCTCCCTCCAGGCGTTTGCGGTCTCGTACCTGTCCCTGCCGGCGAAGATGTACACCTTCTGCCCAGCCCTGAAGGCGTCCCTCTTCACCAGGAAGGCTCGCTTCTGCTTGATTTTCTGCCTCTCCTGGGCGATGGTGAGGTTTGCCACGATTTCTAGAAAGGAAAAAACAGGGAAACTTCTCCTCCATTTAAGTGCCAGCGACGCGGCAGGCAGGGCAGTACATGCTAATGCGGCGCCACAAACTCAACCTCAAACCTGCCATAAACCTCCTTTATTTTCCTGAAATCTTCATCTGCGGTCAAAAGCTTCTGCCTGTTTGCGGCACACACCGAGGCTATTAGAACGTCAGCATCACTCACCACCGTT
>JALSIP010000058.1 GCA_026989875.1 archaeon | reverse complement strand
CACCATCCTTATAATCTGCGCTAAGAGCGTGTCCCTGCCCACCTTCGTTGCCCTAATCTTCAGCACACTGTTCTGGTTGATTGTGGCACCAACCACCTCATCACCAGCCTTCTTCAGGTTGGGCACTGGCTCGCCGGTGATCATGCTCTCATCAACGTAGCTCTCCCCCTCTACAACCACGCCGTCAACGGGGATCTTCTCACCAGGTTTGACTATCACCACATCTCCAACGCGAACCTCCTCCACGGGCACCTCCACCTCCTTGCCATCCCTCACCACCGTTGCCGTCTTCGCCTGCAAGCCAATTAGCTTCTTTATAGCCTCACTCGTTCTTCCCTTGGCGAGGGTCTCAAGGAGCCTGCCCAGCATCAGGAAGCTTGCCAGCAGCACCGCCGCCTCGTAGAACACGTAGCCCTCGGGCAGCACGCCCACGGTGGCGAGCACGCTGGCTATGTAGGCGGCGCCCGTGCCCATGGCATACATCACATCCATGCTCAGCACGCCGTGGGTAAGCGCACGGTAGGCGGCGATGAATATGGGCTTTGCCACATAGTACATCACGGGCGTTGCTATGACGAACTGCACCCACAGGGAGTAGGGCACTCTTTCTACAGGCAAACCAACAAGGTCGCCGTAGAGCAGAAGAAGCAGCACAAAGCCGGCGCTGAACCCGAGCATCACCCTGCGCTTCAGCTCGGCTATGTACCTCTCCCTCGCCTCCCTCTCAGCATCCTGCACCTCCTCCTCGGCTATGCCGATGTAGGTGTAGCCGGTCTCCTCTATCGCCCGCCTTATGTCCTCAAGGCTCGTGATGCCTGAGTCGTAAACCACACGTGCGCTCTCGGTGCCCAGGTTAACGCTTGCCTCCTTAACGCCCTCCAGGCTCTTCAGTGCCTTCTCTATTGTCGCCACACACATCGCACAGGTCATACCGCCTATCCTGACAACCACCTCCTTTGCCTCCCTGGCAACGCTGTAGCCGGTGTCCTCTATCGCCCTGATTATCTGCTCTAAGGTGAGCTTTTCCGGGTCATACCTAACCGTGGCTGTCTCGGTGCCCAGGTTAACGCTTGCCTCCTTAACGCCTTCCAGGCTCTTCAGCGCCTTCTCTATTGTCGCCACACACATCGCACAGGTCATTCCCGAGATCCTGAGCTGCACGCTTCTCTCCATGAGCAATGCTCTTGATGTGGCAGGTGATAAAGGTTTTGATTGCTATGTGTAAATCCCGCAGGCATCAAAACTTCGCTTGTGTAAGGAGCTGCATGGAGTTTTACGAGGTGAAGCTTGCCAGAGGGGCTGATGAGCGAGGAGGAGATACGCAGGCTGCTTGAGAGCAGCAGAAGCATAGCGGTGGTGGGGTGCTCCACCAACCCCGTAAAGGATGCCCACAGGGTTCCCAGGAGGATGCTTGAAGCCGGCTACAGGATAATACCCGTGAATCCCCGTGCAGAGGAAATTCTGGGGCAGAGGTGCTATCCCAGCCTGCTTGACATAGAGGAGCCCGTGGACATAGTCAACGTGTTCCGCCCCTCTCAGGAAGTTCCCGGCATAGTGGAGCAGGCGATAAAAATTAAGGCAAGGGCGCTCTGGCTGCAGCTCGGCATCACCCACCCTGAAGCGGAGGAGCGGGCGAGAAGGGCGGGGCTGCAGGTGGTGAGCAACCGCTGCATAATGCGCGAGTATGAGAGGCTCTTCGGCAGGGCTCAGTCAGCTTCCCCGTGAGCCAGGAGGAGCGCACCCTCCCTGAGCTCCCTGCTGTCCTCAATCCACCTCACCAGCGCCACTGCAGTTCTTGCCATGCCGAGCACGTATGCGGCGCCGAGCAGCCCAAACCACACCAGCGCCACCCTTCTGGCATCGCTCAGGCTCTTCTCCACGCCTGCAGCCCTGTACTCTGCCTTCTCAGCCTCCTCCATCTCACCAGCCTCTCTCAGCAGCTCTGCCGCCTTCCTGAGGTTTTCAATTCCCTCATCATAGGCTGAGGAAACCTCATCATAGCTGAAGGGGTTGAGCAGCAGCATCCTCCCCCTGACCCAGGTGCTTCTGCTCTCAGCCATCCTCAGGCTCTCCTCTGCCTCGGAGAGCCTCTCCGAGGCGGCTTTCACCCTCGCCCTGTACCTCTCAAGCGCCTCCCCGTGCTTCCTCTCAAATCCCTCTGCCCTCTGCTCCTCGTCCAGCAGCCCATACAGCACCGCAAGCTCCCGGAAGGCATCCGCCCGCTCCAGCAGGGGTTTGCCCGCAGCCTCAGCCTCCAGCCTCTCCGCGTGCCTGCGGGCGTTTGAGCGCCAGGCCTCTGCCAGCGCCTCCACCACCTGCACGGCGCTGCCCCTCATGCTCTCATCTTCTATCGCTGCGGCGGCGGCTTCGGCACGCTTCACAGCCCTGCCCGCAGCCACAAGCCTGCCGGCAGCCAGGTTCTCAACGCCGCTGTAGAAGCCGCTGTAAACCGCCATGAGCATGGCTATCTCCCTGGTGTCGGTTATTCGCCTGGCACTCTCCATCATGGCGCTGAGATTCTGAAGCGCTGGCTCAAGCTCCTCGCTGGCGTTGAGACCGGCGAGCCTCTGCTTAGCCTCCTCAAGCCCGGGGAAGTACACCAGCACCCTTGCGGTGAGCTCGGCGCTTCCCGCATACCTGCTCTCCACCCTGAACCTCCACTTTCTCTCCCCCAGGGTTGCGTAGGGCGGCAGGCTCACCGTGAAGTTCACCTGCCTTGAGCCACCGGCTGGCACGTAGGTGACGCTGTTCCATGCCACCCAGCCCTTCTCCCCCTCTTCCAGGTATATCCTCACGCCCTCTGCAGGCGTGTAGCCGGAGGTCTCGCTCAGCCACACCGTGACGGTTGCAGAATTAAGCCCCTCCCAGAAGCTCAGCTCTCCAAAGTCAATCTCCTGCTTTGATACCTCAAGCACGGGCTTTGCTATGCTGTAGTTTGCCACCTCCCGCTCCACCACCCTGAACCAGGTGGAGGCGCTCACCTCCGGCTTGAGCCAGTACCTCCCGGGCGTCAGACCCCTCTCCGGCAGGCTGACCCTGACCTCAACAGCCTTCCACTTCCCCGCCTCTAAGTCGCCCACCTCCCTGTTGTACTCCAGGGACACGTTGCCGGTAGCTTTAATCCTGAGCTTCAGCCCCTTAACCCCGCGGTAGCCGTAGGTCTCGCCTATCCACAGCTTCTTAACGAAGCTCTTGCCTGCTTTCAGATACCCCCAGTCGTCCTTCTCCCCCTCCCACCGCAGCGCCAGCATCGCTGGCGGGTAGGAGATGGAGATGGTAACGGGATAGCTGCCCGAGAGAGGGGTGTAGGTGGAGCCGTCGTAGGTGAAGTTTCCGCTGAGCTTCAGCAGGGCGGAGTAGCTGTCCTGCGCGGCACCCGAGGGCACCTTCACATAGACCTTCACCATCCTGGACTCAGAGGGCAGGAGCTCGTAGTAGCCCTTCTTCTCGGCAAAGGCGGTTATCCCTGCGTCATCCTTCGCCTCACCCTCAAGCCAGGCGGTGAGCCTCACGTAGGCTGTGCTCTGATTGTTCTCGTTCACCAGCTCCAGGGGCAGGTAGTCGTAGAAGTAGTCTGTGCTCTGCTTGGGTTTGTCAAAGTAAACCTCAACCTCGCTCTGAGCCAGGCTTAGGGACACCTGGGCTTCTGCAGGTGCCAGCACCAGCACCGTCACTATGCTAATCACCCATAAGCTCCGCACCAAGCCTGCACTCATCACCATCTCTCCTCCAGGCGTCAACCGCACCCTGCAGGTAGGCGGAGAGGGGCACCAGCACCAGCATCAGCAGCCCGAAAAAGGCGATTATGCCCCTCCTGCTCTCAGCCACCAGCTCCTCGCCACGCTCCCTCAGGCTCCTCGCGGTGCCGAGCCTCTCCTTCTCCCTGTGAACCCCGTAGAGATGCTCCGCCAGCTTGAGCTTCCCTACGCCTTCTCTGGCTGAGGGATAGGCGCTGAGGAAGCCTGCGGGCTTCTTCATGCTGGCTTCTGCAAGGGCGAGTAGGCTCTCTCCTGAGCTCATGGCAGCCTCAGCCCGCTGCATGTCCCTGAGGTAGGCGCTCTTCAGCCTCTTGACCCTCTCCCCCACCACTAAGGCGCGTGGCGAGCCCGCGGCTGCGTAAGCCTTCTCTGCCAGCGAGAGCTCGTAAATCTCGGCGGCAGTGCTTCCAGCCTCAGAAGCACGGGCATAGTGTCTGTCGCCGATGTCCACCAGAAAGCTCCTCCATCCGGAGCCTGCGCTTTCAGATATTCCAGGAGCGAGCCCTCCAACAGCCTGCGCAAGCCTCTCAAGCTCCTCCAGCTCAGAAGATGCCGAGCTGGCAGAGGCAATGGCTTCTTCAGGTGAGTCCTCCAGCAGCCCGTATGCATAGTCCATCTTCCTCAGAAACTCAACGCCAGCAGCCGAGAATTCTGCAATCTCCTGACTGCACTCAGCCTCAGAGTAAATGAGCAGCATTATGTCATTTCTCACCTGGTACAGCTCCGGATATTCAGAGATAACTGGTGATGTAAAATCTCTCACGGACTCCAACACGCTCTGGCAGTCCTGTGCGGCAATCGCTGGAAATGAAAGCAGAAGCAGCAGCACTACCCTTGCATGCATGTCAGATATCAGCTTCCTGACCTTAGAAAAAAATATAAAAGATGCAGCGGGCAATGTTAAACAGATGCCGTATGCGTTTATCGGAGTAGGACAGTGCGGCGGAGCCATAATAGACTCCGCGTTTTCTGACAGGTTCATGTTCAGAATCGCTGTACCTGTGGCAGTGAACTCTGCCACCCTTGACTTGGAGACCTTAGTGAACGTGCCCAGGGAGTGCTGGATAGGCATCTCCAGGGAGCGGGGCTTCATACCCGGCACCACCCCGGGCTTCGGGCACTTAGTGAGCGGTGGCTACGGGAAGAACAGGAAGCTTGCGGAGGAGCATGCGCTGAAGTTCAGGGACACCCTGCGGGAGGTGCTTCTGAAGGCTCTGGGCGCTGAGGAGGGCGCGGGCAACATCCCGGTTGCGGTGGTGGCGTTTTCCATGGGCGGCGGCACGGGCAGCGGCGCCGGGCCTGTTGTGGCGGGGCTTCTCAGGGAGATGGGCATACCTGTGGTGGCACTGGCGGTTATCCCGGCGACCCACGAGGGCGGTCTGAGCGCCAGAAATGCGGTGGAGTGCTTAAATGCCCTGGTGGGCTGTGCCGACTCTGTGGTGCTGGTTGACAACCAGAAGATAGCGCATTCTGACACCATGGAGGCGCTGTTCAGAAGCTACAACAGGTACGTTGCCAGGGGGATATGCGACATACTCACCGGCACCGCAAGAGAGGGGATAAAGGCGGAGGAGCAGAGCTACGCGCCTGTGCTTGACCTCAAGGACATGATCTCCGCCACCACCTTCAGCTATGGCGGGCGGACGCTTCCTGGCTTTGCAGCCCTCGGCAGGGCTTCGGAGAGAACCAGGGGCTTTCTTCACTATCTCCTGCCTTTCGGCGGATACAGAGAGGTGGACGTGGTTTCGCTGCTTTACAGGAGCTTCATGAAGCTCACCCTCTCGGGAGTTGCACCAGAGCAGGCGGAGAAGAATCTGGCGCTGCTCAGGGTGCCCACCGCCTACCTCAGGGATACGGGCAGGATAAACACCAGCATGGCAAAGGAGGTTATGGAGGAGCACTCCCGCATAGGCGAGACCCACTTCGGGGTTGCGATGACTAAGAGGAACATCGCAAGCGCCACCGTGCTGCTGACCTACCGCCCGGCGCAGATCAGCAGGTTCGTGGAGCTTGAGAAGCTTGCAGCCCAGCACCAGGAGGTCAGCCTGAAGGTGCTTGAGGAGTATGAGAGGAGGGAGGAGGAATGAGGCTGAGCCGCGAGCAGCTCGTAACCGCGGGTGCGGTAGCGGGGGTTCTCGCCGTCACCCTGGCGCTGGTGCTGCTGCTGGGCGTAAGTGCGGCAGCCTACTTTGCGGTTGCGGGGATTCTGCTGGCTCTGGGCGGGAGCATGCTTTACACCTGGTGGGAGGGCAGGAGCGACACGTCCATGCATGGCATGAAGCTGCGGCTGCTTGAGAGGATAAAGGAAAGAATTCAGAGGCTTGAGGCAGAGCTGAAGCAGGCGGAGGAGCTGGTGAAGACGCAGGCGCTGCAGGAGGAGCTCGCCCAGGTGAGGGCGGGGCTGATAAAGGCAGGGCTCTTCACCGTGGTGTTTGAGGTGAATGAGAGGCAGTTGAGGCGTCTCACCCTCACAGCCACTGAGCTGGGCGTGAGGAGGGCTGAGCAGAAGCTCAGAAGCACGGAGGCGGTTGCGCTTGCCGAGCATTCTGAGGCAGTGGAGCGCAGGGGCAGGAGCATGCTTGAGGACGCAAGACGGCTGAAGCAGGCTGGCTTCCGGGTGGGTGTGGAGCTTGAGGAGCTGGAGCGCATCCTCGGGGCGACGCCCCACTCCCTGTCCGAGTCTCTTAACCGCTGGGAGAGGCTGAAGGATGCCTATGTCAGGCTGCTGAAAAGGTGCGTGGATGAGGTTGAGTACCTGATAGATGCAGCCTCTGCAGGCGGCAGGAAGGTTGGGCAGCTTGAGGAGAGGCTGCAGGTTCTGAGAAGGCACCTGAACACCCCTGAGGCGGTGGATGAGCTGGTGGCTCTGAGGTCAGAGGTAGGTGCCATGCTTGCGAGACCCTTCACCAAGCTGCGCGGGCAGCTATTGGAGCATCTTGAGAGCCTCGGCAGGCTGGTGAGAAGTGGCGGGGAGAGGGTTGGGGGGCTCAGGAGGAGGGTGGAGGAGCTGCGGGAGCCCGCGATGCTCGGTGAGCTCACCGCCCTCAGGGAGGAGTGCATCACCCTGACCTCCGAGCTCCTGGAGAACATGCTCAGGGAGATTGAGGGCATGCATGAGGAGCTTGAGGGCTTTGGCATAAAGCGCCGCTGGAGAAGGGCGCCGCTACCCGAGAGCTACAGGAGCTTCGCAGACTTCTCCAGACGGGCTCTCAGGCTGATGGAGAGGCTTGCCGGCGAATATGATGCCAGCTACGCCCAGCTCAAGGTGGCGAGCAGCTACCCGGCGGTTGAGAGGCTGATAACCCAGAAGCTTCAGGAGAAGGGGGAGGTTTCTGCGGAGGAGCTGGGCGTGAGGTACGCGCTGGAGTTCATGAAGAGGTACGTCAGCATGCATCCGGAGGCTGAGCTCGTCGGGGAGGGAGAGGCTGCCAGGGTGAGGAGAAGATGAGCACCAGATGGGGCATAGTGGCAAGCGGTCAGGGAGCAAACAGGATCGGCTTTCTGTACTATGCCAGGTACAGGAACCCTGCCATAGACGACAGGGTGCTGCTGCTGAACACCACCCCCGCGGATGTGACGCCAGAAAAACCCCTGGAGAAGCTCTTTGAGGCGGATCCAGAGCTCAGGGAGCTTTACGATAGCATAAAGCGAAAAAGGGTGTGCATCTTCGGCAGGGCACCCAGCGGCGCGGGCAACAACTGGGCGGTGGGTGAGAGGGAAGCCATGGACGACTTCCACACCATCAGGCGGTACATAGCCAACCTTAACCTGCGTCCCCAGGATGTGCTGCTGGGCATAGCAACCTTGGGCGGGGGCACGGGCAACGGCTCGCTGCCCTACATAATCCACAGGATGCGCACGGAGCCAGGGGTGGGGATGGAGCGGATGAACAACTTCTTGGCGCTGGGGATACTGCCCTACGACTTTGAGGCACCGCAGAGGCACTTCAACGCCGTCTGCGGCATGACAAGGCTGCTCAGGTACGCGGGCAGGCAGAACGCCGCCCTGGTTATACTGGTGGACAACTCCCAGGTGGAGAGGGTGCTTGAGCTTTCCGGAGATGGCGAGAGGTACATGAGAATAAACTCCGAGATAATACGATGCATCCACATGCTGATTGCTCCGAGCATCTACACCTCATCCGCAACCATAGACATAGCCGACTACTACCAGCTCCCCAGCAGCTTGGGAATCACCCACTTCACGCCCTGCATGAGCTGGGGCAACGACCCGGAGGTTATGAGCGTTGAGGCGATGCTTGAGAGCGCCTCTGCCAGCCCCTTAGTGCCCTTGGAGAGGGGCAGGGCGATGATGGCTTACGTAATCCTGACGGTGCCGGAGAGCACGGTGACTGAGGGCAGGCTGACCCAGGAGATGCTGGAGGAGGAGGTGAAGAGCTGGGCTGAAAGGCACTTAGCAGGAGGTGCAGGTGGGCTGGTGAGGTACGCAAGCCTGGTGGCGGTGCCGGGCAAGCAGGATGTGGACGTGCTCATACTGCTGGGCGGCTTCAGCCTGAGAAGGCTGATGGAGAAGCTGGATGAGAAGTATCACCAGTTCAAGGAGTGCCTCACCTCAGAGGAGGGCGCAATTGAGAGGGGCAAGGTTGAGGAGCTGGAGGCTGAGCTTAAGAGGTACATAGCCGAGACTGAGAGGAGGATTGAGGCACTGGAAAGCCAGGACACCCGGCTGGAGCGCTGGGGGTTCGGAGATGTTTGAGCTTGCTAACTCCAGCGCTAAGGACAGCAGGGGTGGCCGAGTGGCTAAGGCGGCAGACTCAAGATCTGCTGGGCGCAGGCCCGTCAAGGGTTCAAATCCCTTCCCCTGCATTTGCAGGACGGTGAGCTGAGTGAAGGAGAAGGTAACCCCCGTGCCCATAGAGGAGGAGATGAAGCGCTCCTACATTGACTACGCCATGAGCGTTATAGTGGGGAGAGCGCTGCCGGATGTGCGTGACGGGCTGAAGCCGGTGCACCGGCGCATCCTGTATGCGATGTACGAGCTGGGGCTGCTGCACAACCGTCCCTACAAGAAGAGCGCGAGAATCGTGGGCGAGGTGCTGGGCAAGTACCACCCCCACGGAGATGCTGCGGTGTATGATGCGCTGGTGAGGATGGTGCAGGACTTCTCCATGCGCTACCCGCTGATTGACGGGCAGGGGAACTTCGGCAGCATTGACGGCGATGCTGCAGCGGCTATGCGCTACACCGAGGCGAGACTGGCGGAGATTGCAGAGGAAATGCTGGCAGATATTGAGAAGGAGACCGTTGATTTTGTGCCGAACTTTGATGATTCGCTTAAGGAACCCGGCGTGCTGCCCGCAAAGCTTCCGAACCTGCTGATTAATGGCTCCTCAGGTATAGCGGTGGGCATGGCAACCAACATACCGCCGCACAACCTGAGCGAGGTGTGCGATGCGATAGCGCTGATGATAGACAACCCCGATGCAAGCCTTGCTGAGCTCATGCAGGTTATAAGGGGTCCAGACTTCCCCACGGGCGCATGCATTCTGGGCAGAAAGGGCATTGTGCAGGCCTACACAACAGGGAGAGGAACGATAAAGCTCAGAGGAAAGGCACACATTGAGGAGGGAAAGAAGGGCAGAATAGTGATAACCGAGATTCCGTACATGGTGAATAAGGCGAGGCTGATTGAGAGCATCGCAGAGCTGGTGAGGAACAAGAAGATTGATGGCATCTCTGACATAAGGGATGAGAGCGACAGGGAGGGGATGCGCATAGTGGTTGAGCTCAGAAAGGGAGCCCAGCCCCAGGTGGTGCTGAACCAGCTATACAAGCACACACAGCTTGAGACCAGCTTTGGCGTGATCAACCTGGTGCTGGTGGATGGCGAACCCAAGGTGCTCAGCCTGCAGGAGACAATACGGGAGTTCATAAAACACCGCAGGGAGGTGGTGAGGCGGAGGAGCGAGTTTGAGCTTAAGCAGGCGGAGAAGCGAGCGCACGTGCTTGAGGGTCTTCTGGTGGCTCTTGATAATATTGACAGGGTGATAAGGACAATCAGAGAGTCACCGGAAGCTAAGGTTGCAAAGACGAGGCTGATGGAGCAGTTTTCTCTCACCGAAGTGCAGGCTCAGGCTATACTTGATATGCGCCTGCAGAAGCTTGCCAGACTTGAGGGAGAGAAGCTGAGAGAGGAGCATAAAGAGCTCAAAAATAAGATTAAGGAGCTTAAAGAGCTGCTGAGCAGCGATGAGAGGATTCTGCAGGTTATAAAGAAGGAGACGCTTGAGCTGAAGGAGAAGTACGGGGATGCCAGGAGAACCGAGATTCTGAGCGATGAGGGCGAGCTTGAGATGGAGGACCTGATTGCAAAGGAGGACATGGTGGTTACGATAACCCAGAACGGATACATAAAGCGCCTGCCAGCCAGAACCTACCGCAACCAGCGCAGGGGGGGCAGGGGAATAGTGGGTGTTGAGGCGGGGGGTGAGGACAGGGTGCGGGATGTGTATGTTGCCTCCTCCCATGACTACATGCTGTTCTTCTCAGCCTCGGGAAAGGTGTACTGGCGCAGGGTGTACGAGATTCCGGAGGCGGGAAGGTACTCTAAGGGCAAAGCCATGATAAATCTGCTGGGCGAGGCTGCGGGTGAGAGAATTACCGCAACGCTTGCAGTGAGGGAGTTCTGTGAGGAATGCTTCTTGGTTTTTGCGACCAGGCAGGGCAAGGTGAAGAAGACGCCGCTGAGCGCCTTCAGCAACCCGAGAAGGACGGGAATCATAGCCATATCCCTTGCGGAGGGGGATGAGCTGGTGGAGGTGGAGATGGCAGAGCAGGGGGACGAGCTCATGCTCGCCACGAAGTTCGGAAAGGCGATACGCTTCAGCGAGGCTGACGTGAGAGCCATGGGACGCAATGCAATGGGGGTGACGGGGATAACGCTGCGCAGGGGGGATGAGGTCGTGGCTATGGAGGTGCTGAGGGGCGAGACGGTGCTCACGGTTACTGAGAATGGCTACGGTAAGCGAACCTCTGTTGCCGAGTACCCGCTGCAGAGGCGGGGAGGCAAGGGGGTGATTAACATCCTGCCAACCCTGAGGAACGGCACGGTGGTGAGCATTCTCTGCGTGGATGAGGAGGATGAGGTTGTGCTAACCAGCGCCAAGGGTGTGGTGATTCGCCTTAAGGTGAGCGAGGTGCCGGTGATGGGACGCAGCACCCAGGGTGTGAGGCTCATGAGGCTGGAGGAGAATGACAGGGTGGTGGGAGTGGCAAAGGTGGTGGAGGATGAGTCATGAGGGTGGAGGCGAGGCTGCATCACCCGCTGCAGGAGGCGCTGGGCGGAGAGAGGGTTGAGCTCAGACTGGGCAGAAGACTCAGCCTGAAGCAGGCGCTCAGAATGCTGTGCACCGCTTACCCGGAGGCTGAGAGGTACATATTCAGCGGAGAGAGGCTGAGGGCTGACCTGATATTCATGGTGAACGGCGTAGGAATAAACCACCTGCAGGCAGAGCGCACCGAGGTGGGGGATGAGGATGAGCTGGTGATAGTGCCAGCAATCGCAGGGGGTTAGCTTTATATTCTCCCGCGTGGAGGGTTACTTTAATGAAGAGGAGGCTGATGATCTACGGTGAGGTTCACGATGTGGGTTACAGGCCCTTCCTGCTGGGCATTGCCGAGAGCCTTGAGATAGAGCGGTTTTTTGCAGACAACGTGATTGAGGATGGCAGAAAGGCAGTCGTGGTGCTGGTTGACTCCACCCCTGAGAAGGTGGAGGAGTTCATTGAGATGGTAAGGCTGAAGCAGCCAGGGCGTGCCAAGGTTGAGTCTGTGCGTGTGGAGGAGTATGCCGGCAGGGTGATGGGAACAGAGAATTACTACCGCTACCTCACAGCCATGCAGCTCAGCAAGATTGCAACCTATGGCGGAAAGATGCTTGAAAAGCAGGATGAGATGCTGAGCAAGCAGGACGAGCATATAAAAATTAGCAGAGAAACCCTTGAAGTTGCCAAGGAAACCAGGGACATCGCCAAGGAAACCCTTGAAGTTAGCAAGGAAACCCTTGAGGTCAGTAAAGAGACGCTTGAAGTAGCCAAGGAGACCAGAGACATCGCCAAGGAAACCCTTGAAGTTAGCAAGGAAACCCTTGAGGTCAGCAAGGAGACGCTTGAAGTAGCCAAGGAGACCAGAGACATCGCCAAGGAAAGCCTGAGCGTGAGCAGAGAAATGCTGAAAAAGCAGGATGAAACTGCAGACCTTGTGGGGGAGATTCTGCATGGGGTCAGGGAGGGCTCTGCCAGAGGGGAGGAAGCGCTGCTGGTGCTTAAGAGCGTGTACGGGAAGCTGCACTCTTTAAAAACAGAGGAGGAGATCAGGAAGCTCAGGCAGGAGCTGCAGGAGCTGAAGGAGGCTATCAGGAGAGCGGGAATAGAGGTTTAGGATGCTGCAAAAGATTTAATATGCTGACAGCCAAGCATTAGGCTGGATGCGGGAGAGCGAAACCCTGAGGCTCCTGAGGACTGTGGCAAACTCTGACAGGAGAAGCAGGATAGTGCTCATGCTCGCAGCCCAGTCAAGGAGCCTGAGCGAGCTTTCGGAGGCGCTTGGCTCAAGCCCGTCCAACGTTCTGCCTCAGGTGAGAAAGCTTGAGGCTGCAGGGCTCGTGCGCTCTGAGAGAAGCGCCTACTCGCTGACCGAGTTCGGCAGGATGGTTGCCGAGCTCTTCAGGGGTTTTGTGGAGGGGCTCGGCGTGGTGGAGGAGCACAGAGCTTTCTGGGTTGAGCATGACATCTCGGGCATCCCGGGACATCTGCTGAGGAGACTGCACGAGCTCAGCGAAGCGAGGGTGGTCACCAACCCTCCCGAGAGCGTTTACGACCCGCACAGAGAGTTTGTTGAGAATGTGAGCTCTTCCCGGTGCATCCGCGGCATCTCACCCGTCTATCACCCCACGTATCCCGTGATGTTTGTGGAGCTTGCCAGAAGCGGAAGGGAGGTGTGCCTCATACTCAGCGAGAGCGTGCTTGAGAAGGTCAGAGAGAACAACCCGGGTGAGCTGAAGGAGTACCTCAGCTTCAGCAATGCCAGGCTTTACAGGATAGAGGACACTGTTAAGCTGGCGATGGTGGTGACAGACAGGTACTTCTCTCTTTCGCTTTACTTCAGGAACGGCATATACGACACCGCCAGGGACCTGGTGGGCTTTTCAGAGGCTTCGCTCAGGTGGGGCAGGGACCTGTTTGAGCACTACCTGCAGCAGGCGGAGAGGGTTGAGGACTAAAGCCCGAGAAGCCTGCGGATGTTGCCGCCCTGTATCAGCGCCTTCTCACCCCGGCTGAGGCTTTCAAGAGCCTCAAACTTCTCCACCATCTCGTAGCGCATGCTGGCGTAGGGGGCGTCGCTTCCGGCTATCACCCTCTCAGCCCCCAGGGCGTCCACCGCCTCCACCACCCGCTCAGGAGCCGCCTTCACCGTGCCCAGGTACAGGTTGCGCCTGCCTTCGCACACCTCAATCGCCTGCTCGCCGCGTATGTGGGCGAGTATCACCACCGCCTCAGGCACCTGCTCCGCTGCTCTGGCGATGGCAGCGTTCTGGGACTCGGGCTTGCCGTTGTCAAAAACCACAGGCAGGCTGTACCTGGCTGCCAGGTGCAGGATTTGGGTTACCGCAGGGTGCTCGGGTGTGAAGCCCTGAGCGGTGGGGTGCAGCTTGAAGCCCCTGAGGCGGAGAGCCTCAATGCAGTGCCTTGCCTCCTCAACCACCCGGCTGCTGTTGGGGTCAAGCCTGGCGAAGCAGATGATTCTGCCAGAATGCCTGCGCTGCACCTCCGCCAGCCTGCGGTTTGAGATGCTGAAGCACTCCCCCGCACCGGAGTCGTTGAAGGGAAATGCCACCGCACGCTCAACCCCCGCACGCTCCATCCTTTCAAGCAGCTCCTGCTCGCTCTGCGCTGCTCCATCTCCAGCATCCGGACCGCCAAGATGGACGTGCGAATCTATGCGCATCCTCACTCCTCCTCTAAGAACTTCTTTATGATCTTCCTGACACCCCTCCTGAGTATGTCCGAAGCTGTGGAGATGCTTATGTTGAAGTGCTCGGCAATCTCACGCACGCCCGCCTTCTTCGGGATGTCAAAGTACCCCGTGGCGAAGGCGTACTCCAGCACGTCCCTCTCCCTCTCGGTCAGCAGGCTCTCGGGGTCTTCAACCTCGCCCACTCGCAGGAGCTCAAAGGAGTAGTTCTGGCTCTCAAGCAGACGTGCAAGCCTGGCTAAGGAGGAGCGCTTGGCGGTTATTGTCCACTCAATCCCCTCCTCCGTGTGCCTGGCAGACTTTATGAAGCATCCCGCCTCAATGATGCTCCTGGCTGGCACGCAGCGCGGCACCGCCACAGCAGCTCTGATTTTTGAGCTGGACACCCTGCTCATGCCCTCAACCACACCCGTTTTTATCTCGCCCACAACACCCTCGCTGCATGCACCGCACTCTATCTCAACCAGGCTCTTCACACCCTCCCTGTCGTAGGGCGCGGCGTCAAGAAGCCTGACTCCCGCCTTCTTGGACACCTGTGCCATTGCACAGCTTCTTGGCATCCTCACACGGAGCCTGGCTTCTATCACCGCCCCACCACCCGGCAAAAACAAAAAAAGGAAAGAAAGCTTCAGTCAGATACAGATATGGCGTTTGTCGGGCAGCTGTTTATCACCTCTTCAAGGTCGCAGTCTGAGCCGTCGCCTATAACGTAGCTCTTATCGTCCTGTATCTGGAAGGTGCTCGGACACAGCGACTCACAGGTTCCGCAACCCACACATGCATCCAGATCTATCTCTATCGCCATACTTTCAACCTCCTCAGCCATACATAGCACCCCCACTATTTAAAAATTTTCTCAAAACCCTGCTCGTGCGGCATGCTTGCAGGCGGGCAATACTACCATTTTGCGTATTCATTATTATCTGTGAATAAAAATTATGACTCAACAATAAAATTTATCATCCGTTAATTATTTATGCTGCGCAGTTAAAGAAAAAATTGCCAGTCTCAGGAGGGGAGGAGCCCAGGGTGAGTTTTCCGGGGGGTGGGGGCCCACGGGCTATCACCCCATTTTTTTACCTTAAATACAACCCCAACCTTTTTATTTATTTCGGGCAGAATAGTAAGCTGAGGTGAAGGCGAATGCCCGGTGGGAAGGTTTATCTGCTGATCGCCATGGTGATTGCTGTAGGTTTTATGGCAGGTTGTACTCAGGAGAAGCAGGGTGAGAAAAAACCCGCGGCAGAGCAGGAAGAGATAAAGATAGGGGTACTGCTTCCGCTCTCCGGGAACCTTGCACCTTTTGGTGAGGGCATGCTGAAGGGTGCCAGGGTTGCGGAGAGGGAGCTCAACGATGCGGGTGGAGTGCTGGGAAGGAAGGTCAGGCTGGTTGTGGAGGACACCGCCACTGACCCTGCGAAGGCGGTGGAGGCTGCGCAGAAGCTGATAAATGTGGATGGTGTCCAGGCAATTGTGGGGGCTGCAGCGAGCTCTGCAACTCTTGCAGTTGCACCTATCTGCGAGGAGAACGGGGTGGTGCTGGTTTCGCCGGCGTCAACGAGCCCCTTAGTCACAGATGCAGGGGATTACATATTTCGGGTGGTCGCAAGCGATACTCTGCAGGGTAAGGTGCTTGCCGACCTTGCCACAGAGCAGGGCTACCGGAGGGCAGCCACCTTTGTCATAAACAACGACTACGGGGTGGGTCTGCAGGATGTCTTCACAGAGAACTTTGAAGCAAAGGGTGGGCGTGTGGTTCTCAGGATTCAGTATGACCCGGGTAAGGGGGACTACCGCACCGAGCTCCAGCGGCTCAGGGATTCGGATGCCGAGGTGGTGATGTTCGTCTCCTACCCGGAGGACGCATCGGTTATTCTGAGGCAGGCTATGGAGCTTGGTGTTGAGCAGCAGTGGATAGCAGCCGAGGGCATAGCCAGTGAGGAGATGTTCAATTACGCAGGAATGGCTGAAGCCATGGAGGGCATGCTTCTAACCAAGCCTGCCAGCGCCACCGACAGCCCGGAATACAGGCACTTCTACGAGCTTTTCAGGCAGATGTACCCGGATGAGGAGCCCGGAATATACGCGGACACCACCTATGACGCTACCATGATGATCGCCAGGGCAATTGAGCAGGCAGGAAGTTATGACGGAGAGAAGATAAAGGACGCCCTCTACCAGATCAGTAAAGGCTATAAAGGCGCCACGGGCGACAAGACCTTTGACGAGAACGGGGATATAATCTATCAGGACTACGTGGTGCTGAAGGCGGTGAATGGTACTCTGGTTGAAGCAGGCACATGGAAGAGAGGCAGGCTCGTGCTGCAGTTGCAGTGAGCCTGCACTTTTTTTATCCCCGGCGGTGATGACATGAAGCTGATAGCCGGCACCAGGGGCAGCAGGCTGGCTCTCAGGCAGACGGAGCTGGTGGCGGAGCTGCTGCGCAGGCGCTTTCAGGTGGAGGTGGAGCTCAGGATTATAAAGACCACCGGGGACAAGCTGAGGGATGCGCCTCTCGCCAGAATAGGGGGGAAGGGGCTGTTTGTGAAGGAGATTGACGAGGCGGTGCTCAGGGGGGATGTGGACTTTGCGGTGCACAGCATGAAGGACGTCCCCACCGAGCTTCCGGGCGGGCTGGTGATTGCGGCGGTGCCACCGCGGGAGGATGTGAGGGATGCGCTGATTTCAAGGAGCGGGGCTGCGCTGGAGGAGCTTCCAGATGGTGCGGTGGTTGGCACCAGCAGCGTGCGCAGGCAGGCGCTGCTCAGACACTTCTGCCCGCACCTCAGGGTGAAGGAGCTCAGGGGGAACGTGGACACCAGGCTGAGGAAGCTTGAGGCTGGGGAGTACGACGCCGTGGTCATGGCGCTCGCGGGCATGAGGCGCCTGGGCTTTGAGGAGCACGTAACTCAGGTGCTGCCGCCAGAGAGGTTCACGCCCAGCGTTGGGCAGGGTGCCATTGCGGTGGTCGCAAGAGCAGGAAGCAGAGCAGAGCGTATGCTTCAGGCAATAAACCATGAGCCCAGCTCTGCCTCTGCAACGGCGGAGCGTGCCATGCTCAGGGCACTCGGCGGGGGGTGTCAGGTGCCGGTGGGTGCCTACTGCAGAGCTGAGGGACGCAGGCTCAGGCTGCTCGGGGTGGTGCTGTCGCCGGACGGCTCCAGGAGGATAGCGGCGGAGGTCGGCGGCACCGCCTGTGAGCCAGAAGCCCTGGGAAAGAGAGCAGCTGCCGAGCTTATGGAGAGGGGAGCAGAGCAGCTGATGCGGGGCTAACGGCGCATCTCAAGCAGCTCCCTGAGCGTGATTCTGTAGCTGCCGAGCCTGCCGCCGAAGTTTCCGGCGCCTATCCTCACTATGCCATCCACACAGCTCCCCGCCTCCATTGCAGCCAGCATCCCACGCCTG
>JALSIP010000057.1 GCA_026989875.1 archaeon | reverse complement strand
TTCAGGATATTCGTGGATGACAGGATATACTGCGCCCATTTCTCCGGGGGGAGGGTTGATGTGGTTGTGAGCGGCAACAGCGCCAGAGATATAGGCGATACCCTGCTGCGCCTGAAGCTGATTGGCGAGATATCCCACGCCCTGTACTTGGGAAGGGAGCTCCAGAAGGCTGAGGATGCGCTGCGCTCGGGCAGAAGCTACGTGCAGGAGTAGATTAAATTACTTTCCGAGATCTGCAGGCATAATCCGTAAAGAACAAGATAAAATTGAAGATATTTGAGGTATACGGGCAAAAGAAACCATACAAATGATTGAAAAAATATCCTGCAGATAAGTAGATTTCAGTAATCTTGCGTTCTACAAAATTTAAAGACCCCGTTTTAAGTCATAAAGATTATGCATGAGTCATAACTTTTACTAACTGTGCATAATTCTTATTAATTTTACTTAAAACTTCATAAAAATTCATAATATCCGGTAAATTTTCTCAAATAGTTTTTTATAAATCTTATATGCCCTAATAATAGTGCAGAAGCAGAAAGGAGGTGTGAATGTGAGGCAGATTGCCTTCTACGGAAAGGGTGGAATTGGCAAGAGCACCACCCAGCAGAATGTGGCGGCTGCCCTTGCCAGGATGGGCAGGCGCATAATGGTGGTGGGCTGCGACCCCAAGGCAGACTGCACACGGCTGTTGCTGCACGGCAGGCGCCAGGCGACGGTGCTGGACACGCTGCGCGAGGTAGGACAGGAGAACATGAAGCTGGAGGAGATAATGAGCGAGGGCTTCGCCGGCATAAAGTGTGTTGAGTCTGGCGGTCCAGAGCCGGGTGTGGGCTGCGGCGGCAGGGGCGTGATAACCGCCATCCAGACGCTGCACGAGCTCGGAGCCTACAACGGCGAGCTTGACTACGTTTTCTACGATGTGCTTGGAGATGTGGTTTGCGGCGGCTTCGCCATGCCCATACGCGAGGGGTATGCACGCGAGATATACATAGTGGTCTCGGGGGAGTACATGGCTCTGTATGCGGCGAACAACATCTGCAGGGGCATACGCAAGTTCGCCAGCAGGGGCTACGCCCGCCTTGGCGGCATAATCTGCAACTCCCGCATGGTGGAGAATGAGCGCGAGCTGGTGGAGGAGTTTGCCAGGAGGCTGAACACTAAGATGATTCACTTCATACCCCGCGACAGGGACGTGCAGCGGGCGGAGATAAACAAGAAGACTGTCATAGACTGGAACCCGGAGGTGAAGCAGGCGAAGGAGTACTTAGAGCTTGCCAGGAAGATTGAGGAGAATCAGGACTTCACCATACCCACCCCCATGACCTTGGACGAGCTTGAGGAGCTCATGAAGGAGTACGGGGTGGAGAGCTGAGGAGGCTGTGCCATGAAGATGATAAGAGCCATAGTGAGACCCGAGAGAGCCGAGGCGGTGGCGGAGGCTCTCGCTAATGCTGGCTTTCCGGCGCTTACCAAGATGGACGTGTTCGGCAGGGGGAAGCAGAAGGGCATCCGCGTGGACGAGGTTTACTACGACGAGCTCCCCAAGACGCTGCTCATGCTGGTGGTGAAGGACGAGGATGCTGAGAGGGCTGCGGAGGTGATTGTGGAGAGCGCCAGAACCGGCAGCATCGGCGATGGTAAGATCTTCATCACCGAGGTGAGCAGCGCCTACACCATCCGCACCGGGGAGGCGACGCTTTAAGGAGGCTGCAGAATGCAGGAGGTCACGGCGATAATAAGGCTGAACATGCTGCAGCGCACCAAGGAGGCGCTGGCGGAGAAGGGCTACTATGCCATGCATGCGATGAAGGTTCTGGGCAGGGGCAAGCAGAGGGGCATAGCCTACGAGCTGACCGGGAGCGTGGAGCAGGGCAGCGGGAGGATGCGCTACATACCCAAGAGGATGCTGAGCATGGTGGTGCCCGAGTCGCAGGTGGAGGAGGTGGTGAGGACGATAATTGAGGTGAACCAGACGGGGCACCACGGCGATGGCAAGATCTTCGTCTCACCCGTGCAGGACGCCATAAGGGTGCGCACCGGCGAGCATGGAGAAGCGGCGCTGTGAGGTTGTAAGATGGAGCAGAGAGAGCTTGAGGAGAAGGTGAGGTGCCACCCCTGCTACAGCGCCTCGGCGCACTTCCGCTTCGGCAGGGTGCACCTGCCGGTGGCTAAGAGGTGCAACATCCAGTGCAACTACTGCGTGCGCAGCTACGCCTGCGCCAACGAGAACCGCCCTGGAGTTACAAGCAGGGTGCTCTCGCCTCGGGAGGCTGTGCTTGCAGCTAAGGCGGCGCTTGAGGCAGAGCCCAGGATACGCGTGGCTGGCATCGCAGGTCCTGGAGAGCCCTTGGCAAACCCCGAAACCCTTGAGACCTTTGCGCTGCTCCGCCAGGAGCTGCCGGAGCTGATGCTCTGCCTGAGCACCAACGGCTTGGAGCTTCCCGCAAAGATTGAGCGCTTAGCCGAGCTGGAGGTTACCGCGCTTACCGTGACGGTGAACGCCGTTGCTCCCGAGGTGGGTGAGAAAATCTACGCCTTCGTAAGGCAGGGCAGCGTGCTCAGGGGCAGAGAAGCCTTCTGCACGCTGAGCAGGAACCAGCTCCTGGGCATAAAGCAGGCGGCGGAGCTGGGGATGGTGGTGAAGGTGAACTCGGTGCTCATTCCTGGCATA
>JALSIP010000056.1 GCA_026989875.1 archaeon | reverse complement strand
TGCTCACCGAGAGGAGGCAGTTTATGGAGGAGGTAAGGAGGAAGCTAGAGAGCATTGAGCTAAGAGGACTGAGGAAAGCGGAGCTTGCGCTGAAGCCGCTGGGCAGGGAGGATGTCGTGAGGCTGCTGGAGAGGAAGGTCTCCAGAGAGACCGCGGAGAGGATATATGAGTACACCGCGGGCAACCCCTACTTCTCGCTGCTGGTGGCTGAGCACGTGAGGGGAGGCAGGGGGCTGGGAAAGCGGAGCATAAAGGATGCGCTGGAGATGGAAATAAAAGAGAGGTACCTGAGAGGGGGTGATGGACAAAGCGGGGGCTATGAAACTCCTGAATGCAGCGGCTGTGCTGGGCGGAATTGACGAGCAGGTTCTGATGAGGATGAAAGGAGAGTACAGCGAAGGTGCTCCGAAGGAGCTGAAGGACTCAGGGATTCTGAGGCTCGCCGGAGTGGACGGTGGTGTGGAGTACAGGCTCAGCATAGACATCATAGGCGATTACCTGAGGTGCATGGTTATGGTGAAGGAGGATTTCCCAGGCTCCTGCAATGTCCTTCTTGAGTATTTTAAGTACGCGCCGGAGAGGGTAAGGGCAGTTGTGCACGGCTTGGCGGCGCTGCAGGGAAACTCGCTGATGATGCGGGTCTTCCCCGGGCTGGAGGAGGGGGCTGAGAGGTGCATAAGGAGGGTGGTGGAGGAGGCTATGGAGAGGGTGGAGCCCGGTGAGCTCCTCAGCGCCTGTGCGGCTGCTGCGGTGGCTGATGCCCTCACTGGGGAGCTCGTGGAGAGGCTGGCTGAGAGGGTGAGGGAGAGCAGGCATCCGAGCCTCGCCCGCCCACTGTTCAGCATCACCTCAGCCTTCCTCCTGAGGGGCAAGAAGGAGGGTGAGGTGTTCCTGAAAGAGCTAACCGAGCTCTACAGACGCCACAGGGATGACAAAGAGGTGAGAGCAGCGCTTGCGATGGCGCTGAGTAATGCTGTGGGGGGCTATGCAAGGGCTAACGAGCTTAAGCTCATGGAAAAGCGCCTTGAAGAGCTCCGGGAGCTTTACTCTGCGCACCCGGAGAAGGAGCTCAGGGTAGTGCTTGCGAAGGCGCTGAATAATGCTGTGGGGGGCTATGCAAGGGCTAACGAGTGTGAGAAGGCAGAGGGCTTGCCTGGAGAGATTGAGGAGCTCTTCAGGCTCGGCATGCCAGCCACCGGAGAGACGCTGGAGCTTGTGCACGTCATACTGAAGGCCGGTCCAGCCATCGTGCTCCGCTGCGCTGCGAGCAGCCCCGAGCTATCCTCCCGCATGCTCAGGCTGGTGCTCATGCTTGCCGGTGAAAAGCTGAAGCACGAGATATGCAGCCTCATGCGGAAGGAGCTTGACAGGCTTCTGGAGGAGGGAAGGCTCAGCGCTGAAGCCTACCGCAGGGTTCTGGAGCCCTGCAACCAGCGCTCTAACCCCTGAGCTCCCCCTCCTCAAAAATAAAAACCTCCTCAACCGGGACGCCGAAGAGCCTGGCAATTCTGCAGGCGAGCCTGAGGGAGGGATTGTACCTGCCCTTCTCTAAGAACACCACCGTCTCCCTCCTCACACCCACCAGCTCCGCCAGCTCCTCCTGCGTCAGGCGGTATCTCTCCCTGAACTCCCTGATTCTGGTTCTCATGCCTCAGTAAGCCAGCGAATCTCTCCTTGAATACCAGGCGAAAAGCGCAGCATACAGCAGCATGAACGCCGTGCTCACCAGCACCAGCAGCATTCCCTCACTCCTGCCAGCCGAAACCAGCAGCACCCCTGCCAGCGCAGCCGCCGGAACCGCAAGCTGCAGCACCCTGTGCGAGGCAGCCTCGCCGGCTCTCGCAAGGCGCTCATCCACCACCAGCTCATCCACCCGCCTCCTGAGCAGGTGCACCAGCACCAGAGCCGTGCCAAAGGCGAGCAGCACCAGCATCTGACTCCCCGTGGCTATCCCGTAGCCCAGCGCCGCACCGCCCGCAAAGGTTACCGCTCCTCCCAGAATCAGGAACCTCCTGTAGCTGAGCATGTCTGTGTTAGAAATATATAACATGGATAAATTTATTAGCATCTGGCTTCTAAGGAATAGTCATGAAGAAGGTAGGCGAGGTGATGACCCCTTACGTTCGCACCATATCCCCTGAAGCCACCCTCAGGCAGGCAGCACAGGAGATGCGCAAGTTCGGCATAGGCTCGCTGGTTGTGGTAGAGTCTGGAAAAGCAGTGGGCATAATAACCGAGCGTGACTTAGTGTACAGGATAGTGGCTGAGGGTGTGGAGCCCGGGCGCAGGGTAAAGGAGGTTATGAGGCGGGAGCTCAAGTTCATCTCCAAGGATGCCAGTCTCAGGGAGGCAGCCAGGAAGATGGCTGCACACGGCATAAAGCGCCTTCTCGTTGGCAGCAGCGATGCTCTTGAGGGGATAATAACCGTGACCGACCTTGCCAGGGCAGAGCCCCTGGGCGAGGACCCCAGGAGCTACAGCTTCACTTAGCCACCCATTGCCCCTGCACCAGCCTCCCTGTGCGGGTGTTGCTCATATTTCAGCCCCTGCCTCGTCAGCTCCGAGGCGCTCCCTTCTGAAAGCGTGCTTAGAGCTTCTCCTTCAGCAGGTTTATGATGTCGCTCTTGATTGACATTATCTCGTGGCTCATGAACTTTATCTCGCCCTCAATCTGCTCAAACCTCTTTTCCATCTGCTCAAAGCGCTTATCAACCTGCT
>JALSIP010000055.1 GCA_026989875.1 archaeon | reverse complement strand
GGGTGCCGCCCTTAGGGTGCCTGGGCTTGGGCAGGTAGAGCCCGCCGTCTAAGGGGTCGGAGTAGTCGGTGAGGAATAGGGGCTCAACCCCCAGCTTGCGCATCATCGCCTTCAGCTCCCGTATGTCCCCCGGGTTAACCCAGCCCGGGATGAGATTCAGCCTCTCATGCTGCTCCGCCTGCTCGGGCACATTCTTAACCAGCTCCGTCAGGAAGTTGTCCATGCCGGTGATGTGCGTGCCTATGTAGCTGGGCGCGCTCACCGCAAATATAGGAATCTCCGCCTCCGGCATCTCGTCCCTGAACTCCTGGATTATCGCCGGAATGTCGTCGCCTATGGTCTCGGAGAGGCAGGTGCTTATCACCGAAATCATGCTGGGCTGGCAGCGCAGGTACACGTTGCGCAGCGCAGCCAGCAGGTTCTCCCTGCCTCCATAGACGGTGGTGCGCTCCGTCAGGGAGGTGGTGGCTACCTCAATGGGCTCGCGGAAGTGCCTGGCGAGCTGGTGCCTGGGGTAGGTGGCGCAGCCCTGGGAGCCGTGCACTATCGCCATGCCAGCATGCACGCCCAGAGTGCCCACTATTGCGCCTATGGGAGCGCAGGAGCGCGTGGGGTTGATCGCCACCTTGCGCTGCTGCCTGAGCACCTGCGGCATCAGCTCGCACCTCCCGCTGGCTTTGCCCTGCTCCTCACCAGCTTCCACACCGGCGAGGTCACGGCTCTGTGAATGTCCTTAGCGAAGCGTATCATCCCCCTGAAGCCCGCGTAGGGTCCGGAGTCGTAGGTGTGCCCGTTCACGAAGGCTCTGCCGAGCTTGTAGGCGAGGTACTTCTCCTTGTTGCCCGAGATGAAGAGGTCAGGCTCAAGCTCCTCCAGCACCTCCTCAATCTCAAGGGCGTTGGGGTTGTCTATTATCAGCGTGCCCTCCTTCACCTGCTTGAAGATTCTCTCGTAGTCGTCGCGGTGCCCGAAGGTGGTGGCTATGGCGATGACCTCCATGCCCAGCTCCCGCATGAGCTGCACCCAGTGCCATGCCCTGGGGGCGCCCTGGTAGATGAACACAGTTTTGCCCTCCAGAGCCCTGCGGTAGGGCTCTATCCTGGGCTCCACGTACTGCATCTCCTTCTCTATGAGGCGCTCGGCTTCCTTCTCCAGCGAGAAGAACTCCGCGGTCTTGCGCAGCGCCTTTGCGGTGTTCTCCAGCCCCCACAGGGTTACGTGGATGTAGGGTATGCCGTAGGCTTCCTTCATCATCTCCGCTATGTAGGTGGCTGAGCGGGCGCAGTGCACCACGTTCAGCTTCGCCCTGTGCATGCGCTTGAGCTCTTCTATGCTGGCGTTGCCGGTGAAGGTGGTGAGCACCTCCACGCCCAGCTCCTTGAAGAGGGGCAGTATGTACCTGAGGTCGCCCTTGATGTTGTACTCGCCCACTAAGTTAATCCCGTACACCGGCTTCTCCGGCTCCTCCCTGCCCACGAGCTCGGTGAAGATTGTGAGGTTGCCCACGTGGTGCCCCTGGGACTGGCTCACTCCGCGAAAACCCTCGCAGGGGAAGAACACCACTGGCTTGCCTATGAGCTCGCTCGCCTGCTTCGCCACATCTCTGCCATCGTCGCCTATCAAAGCGGGAGCGCAGGTGTTGTAGATGAACACCCCCTTTGCCTCTGGAAACTCCTTCGCCGCCTCCACTATGCACTCAAGCAGCTTCTTCTCGCCACCGAAGATTATGTCCTTCTCCTCAAGGTCAGAGACGAAGATGTACTCCCTGTGGAAGTCGGTATCCGCAAGGTGCGGGCGGTAGCCCCAGGAGTAGAAGGCGCAGCCGGTTGGACCGTGGGTGAGGTGAATCACGTCCTTCACGGGACCGCCCACAACCCCCCTGCAGCCGGCGTAGGTGCAGCCGCGCTCCGTCATGTCTCCCGGGGTGGTGGGCTCGTTGCAGGCGATTTCGCACTTCTTGGCGCACTTCTCAGAGCCCTTTACAGCTATGTGCCTAAACCTCTCGGGTATAACCTGGTCGCACTTCAGCATTCACATCCCTCCTGTTACAGCAATGGAGGTGCACCCCTCCTCTCCCGGCACTCCCACGGCATCAGCGCGACACTGCCTGCAGTGCCTGAACTGGCGTATTGTGCTGGCGCAGGCATCGCGCACAGCCTCAAGCATTTCCCGCGGGGGCGCGTCAAGGTGCGCAAACCTGCCCTGGGGTATTAAGGGGAGGATGTTCATGGTGTATGCCCCGAGCGCCTTCACCTCCGCCGCCACCTCGGCTAAGTGCTCATGGTTTATTCCAGGGATAAGCACCGAGTTCACCTTCACCACCATCCCCAGCTCCGCCGCCTGCTTTATGCCCAGGAGCTGGTTCCTGCTCAGCGTGCAGAAGGCTTCTCTGCCCCTGAGCACTCTGCCCTGCCTGACGAAGGCGTAGATTTTCTCACCCACCTCGGGAGCAACCGCGTTCACCGTCACGGTAAGCGCGGTAACCTCCAGCTCTGCCAAGCGCTCAATCTTTGCGGGAAGCTCCAAGCCGTTGGTGCTCAGGCAGAGCATCAGCTCCGGCAGCTCCTGGCGGAGCAGCGCGAAGGTCTCAAGGGTTTCGGGGTTTGCCAGGGGCTCTCCAGGACCGGCGATACCAGCCACGCGTATCCTGGGCTCTGCCTCAAGCGCCGCCTTAGCTGCAAGCACCGCCTCCTGAGGCGAGAGCACCCTGCTGGTAACTCCAGGGCGGTTCTCGTTGGCGCAGGCGTAGCTGCGCACGCAGTAGTTGCACTGGATGTT
>JALSIP010000054.1 GCA_026989875.1 archaeon | reverse complement strand
TCCACGTCAACGAACTTAGTAATAGGCACGAGCCTGCCCCTGTCCAGAAATGCGTAGGTAGCCATGCCACAGGCGAAGTGGGTGCTGAGCTCGTACTGGGGCTTGCCCGTGAGCGCCTCAACTATGTGCGTCAGTGCCGTTATGCTCGGCACAGGATAAAAGTCCTCCCTGCTAAGCGCACCTGCGGTCTGCTCCTCTATGGCGAGGATGACATCAGGTATCGTAACCCTGTGCTTCATTCTCTCCTCCCGTGGCATTCTGCCCACAAGCGAGACTGGCTGAAAGTTAACCCCGCGCACCACGTCTATGTTTAAGGTGGCGAACTCCAGTATGCTGCCAAGCTCGTGCATGTTCCTGCTCTTTATGACCGTGGGCACCAGCACCAGCCTCATTCCCGCATACTTAGCGCTCTCCAGAATAGCCGGCACGTACCTGTGGTTCTTGTGGTTGGTCTCTGGAGTGGTGCCGTCAAAGCTCAGGTAAACCGTTCCCGCACCCGCTTCGGCTATCCTCCTTGCAAGCTCTCTGTCCTCAGCCAGCCTGATACCGTTGGTGTTCAGCTGCACGTGCCCGAAGCCTAAGCGCTTGGCTAACCTGACTATCTCCACTATATCCCTCCTGAGGGTGGGCTCGCCGCCGGTGAGTTGAAGGGCATTGCAGGGCACTGGCTTCTGGCTCCGCAGGTATCGCAGCATCCTCTCAATGTCCTGCAGCGAGGGCTCGTAAACGTAGCCCACACGCTCGGAGTAGTAAAAGCAGTACCAGCATGCAAGGTTGCAGCGGTTGGTGACCACTAAGTTGGCGAGAGCCGTGTGGGAGAGGTGAGCCTCACAGGGACCGCAGGAGAAGGGGCAGCGCTCAAGTTTCGTTCTGGGGTTCTCAAACCTCTTCCCGTCATGGGCAAACCTTCTTGCCTTTCTGTAGAGCTCGTAGCTGCCCCAGTAGATGTCCTCAAACTCGCCATGCTCCCTGCAGCGCTTGCGTATGTAAACCCTCCCCTCCCTCTCAAACACCTCAGCCCTGATTATGCTCAGGCACTCCGGGCAGAGAGAAGAAGTGACCTCAAGCAGCCTTTCCAGCCTCACCTCCTGCATTCTTCACACCTCCTCTGGCTCTGTACAGCCTGTGCAGAGCCACCGCATTTGCCGCCACGCCTATCAGCACCAGCGTCTGGTAAACGGCTCCGAGCAGCCCGCCCAGGAATATGAGAAAGAGCCTCATATCCCTCTGCATCAGCCTGCCTGTGCCGCTCACAGGAATGCGGTAAAGCTCGTGCTTCGCGGAGGTGTAGCTTATGGAGTAGCAGCCTGCAATCGCCAGCACACCAGCCAGCCAGTTCTGAGCTGGGGAGGCTGCAATCATGCCGGCGATTATCAGCAAGTCAGCGTAGCGGTCAAGCAGGGCATCAAAATACGCCCCGAAGGCAGAGCTCCTGCCCTTAAGCCTTGCCACCTCGCCGTCGCACCCATCAACAACCGACGAAAGCTGTGCCAGAACACCGCCTGCTGCGGGCTTGCCTGCGGCAAAGCACAGCGCAGAGGCAACACCGGTAAAGAAGCTGATAGCAGAGATGGCGTTTGGGGTGAGGGGTGTTTTAACCAGCATCCTGCTGAGCGGAACAGAGAGCTTCCTGTTTATGTGCCTGGACACGTAGCCGTCGGCAGGCTTTACCAGCATTCTCAGGAGCTCCTCCTCAGCCCTGCGGAGCTCCTCCTGCGTGTCTATGTCCCGCCAGTAGCAGCCGCTGACGTCAAGAGCTCTGAGCCTGCCCTCCGCGGCAAGCCTGTTCATAACGTCGGTGACAGAAAACCTGCCACTGAAGCTCTCTGCCACCTCCAGCACCTCCGGGGTGCAGAAGAACACCCCGGTGTCAAGGGCGTTGAAGCGCTCTATGTGCTTCCCCAGCTCCACCACCAGCCCGGAGTCCACCAGCACCTTCGTCGCCTCCTCCACATTCTTGCCCTCCAGCTCAGAATCTGTGCACAGGGTGGTGCACTCGGGACGAGCTTCAATCAGCCTGTTCAGCAGCTCATGTTCAAAAACATGGTCGCTCATAACCAGCAGGAAGCACTCACCCTCAAGCGCCCTCGCGCCCAGGAGAAGCGAATAGCCGCCTCCCCTGTCAACCTGCGTGTTCCTGACCACCCTCGCTCTGCCCCTGACGTGACGCTCCACCCTGGCATCGCTGCACACCACCACCACCTCGGTGACCCCGGCTCTCTTCAGGTTCTCCATCACCCTGTCAATAAGCGCCACGCCGAAAAGTTTTGTGAGGGGTTTTGGGGTGGAGGAGCGAAGCCTCTCGCCCCTGCCCGCTGCGAGCACCACCGCCTTCATCGCTCGTTCACGGCGATTTCAGGAGCGATGGCAGCTCTGGAGTTCTCTGCTATGAACTCCTCCACCAGTCTCTTTGCCACAACATCAGGATACTGCACCGGCGGGTGCTTGAAGAAGTAGGCGCTCACGCCTTCCAGCGGACCTGCGATGCCGTTGTCCAAGGCAAGCTTCACCGCCCGTATGGCATCCACAGCCACGCCGGCGCTGTTGGGCGAATCCTCCACAGAGAGGTGCACCTGTATGGTGAGCGGCAGGTCTCCGAACTTCTTGCCCTTCACATATATGAAAGCCTGCTTGTTGTCATTCAGGAAGGGCACGTAGTCGCTGGGTCCTATGCGTGTGGGGATGTCATAGCCCACCACGCTTGTAACAGCTTCAGTCTTGCTGATGCGCTTGGACTTCAGCCTGCTCTCCTGCAGCATGTTCAGGAAGTCGGTGTTGCCGCCTATGTTGAGCTGGTAGGTCTCCACCACCTCAACGCCCCTGTCCTTCAGGAGCTGCATCAGCGTCCTGTGCAGTATCGTCGCTCCCACCTGGCTCTTTATGTCATCGCCAGCCACAGGAAGCCCAGCCCTGGTGAACTTCTCTGCCCAGTGCCTGTCGCTGGCTATGAACTCGGGTATGCAGTTCACGAAGCCGCAGCCAGCGTCAATCGCCGCCTGGGCGTAGTACCTGGTAGCCTCTGCGCTGCCCACCGGGAGGAAGTTCACCAGCACGTCAGCCTTGACCTCCTCCAGCACCTCAGCCACGTCCACGGGCTCGGCATCGCTCAGCGGGAAAGCCTCCTTCAGGTACCTGCCCACGCCGTCCAGCGTGGGAGCCCTGAGCACCTCCACGCCCAGCTCCGGCACGTCGCAGAACTTCACCGCGCAGTTCGGCTCCGCGAAGATAGCCTCGCTCAGGTCCCTGCCGACCTTGTTGGCGTTCACATCAAAGGCTGCAACGAACTTTATGTCCCTGATGTGGTAGCCGCCGAAGTTCACGTGCATCAGTCCCGGAACAGACTCCCCATCCTCAACATCCTTGTAGTACTCAACACCCTGAACCAGCGAAGACGTGCAGTTTCCTACGCCTGCTATTGCCACTCTCACTTCGCCCATCTCATCACCTCCGCAGAGTGTTTTTGATTACCTCTCACCAGACTGTGAAGAGGTTAGCCTGAGAAGCAGAGGCTCCTCTGAGCCGTAGAGGTCAAGCTCGCTCATCGTCTGGCTCTTGAGCGCTCTGACCTCCTCAAGCAGGTCCTCCACCCTCTCCAAGCACTCCTCGTGATACTCCCGCTCCCGGATGAGCTCCTGGGCAATTTCAGACAGCGCAGAGAGCCTGCTCACGGGGTCGCGGATGCGAAGCGCATGCTTTGCCAGCCCGCCTGCGAGCTCTGAGGCACCGCTGCGGCTGGAGCGTCTGCTGAGCCTGGTGGAGAACTCGGTGGGGGAGATGCTGACCCTCAGAGTTATCGTGTCGGCTATCTCATAGTACTTCCTGGGTCTTCCCCTGCGGTTGCGCTCCTCCTCCACGGTGAGGATGTTCGCGCGGGTCATGTAGTCAAGATGCCTTGAAAGCGCCATCTTCTCCACTCCCGTCTCCCTGCTAAGCTCTGACAGACACCTGGGCTTCTGACTTACCAGTCTGATAATCTCACGCCTGGTGCTGTTGCCCAGGATGTCCAGAAGCTCATCGCTGTGCATTTTTCTACTTTGTGTTACCTTAAGTATCAATTGCAAGCTTTACTGTACAGACCTCTCGCGGTAGTCGTCGTAGCCCAGCCAGGCGATTACCGCGCCTGCAAGCAGCAGCGTCACCCCAAACACCGCCGCGAACACCAGCAGCAGCGCCCGCCAGAAGGGCACCACCGTGCCGCTGCTCAGCACGTCGCCGAGCACTGGTACGGGCACGAAGTACCAGAGGATGCCGAGCAGCACAAGCACCACTCCCGCAAGTATCTTGAGTATCTCCCTGCCCATGCTATCCTCCTCCACTTACTCTGAATTTAAATCCAAGTAACAAGGGAAAAATTTTTAATAACCGCACGTTACTAAAGTCTTCAGGCTCACGTTAGCTTTTTCACTTCTGTCATGCGGCTCTCAGGTACTGCCGACCTGCCGCTGCACACCGGCAGGGCACCAAGGTGGCTCTTCAGCAGGATGGTCAGGCTTTCAGAGGCGATTGCAGACCACATAGTTGAGGAGTACGGCAGCGAAGAGCTGCTGCGCAGGCTTAGCTCGCCCCGCTGGTTTCAGGCGCTCGCCTGCGCCATAGGCTTTGACTGGCACTCCTCCGGCTCAACCACCACCACCATGGGTGCCCTGAAGCTTGCCCTCTCTCCTGAGAGGCACGGCATTTGCGTGGCTGGCGGCAAGGGTGAAAGAGCGCTTCGCACGCCTGCAGAGATACGCGAGCGCTGCAGCATGCTGAAAAGCGGGGAGCTTGCCGCAAGCCTGGAGAGGGCAAGCAGGCTCAGCGCCAAGGTTGACAGCTCATGCCTGCAGGACGGCTACAGGCTCTACCACCACACCATAGCCTTCACCCTCTCCGGCGAGTGGTGCGTGGTTCAGCAGGGGATGAACCAGCGCTACGCCAGGCGCTACCACTGGTGCAGCGAGAGCCTTGAGAGCTTCACACGGGCGCCGCACACGGGTATAGCCTCCCAGAGGTTTGAGAGCAGGGTTCTGAATCTCGTTTCAGCAGACTCGGAGGAGCTCAGAAAGGGCTGCGTTGACCTGGTGGCTGAGGGACCCGCCAGGCTCAGGCGCATGCTGTGCGCCCAGCAGACCCTCACAGGGGAGCACCTCAGGCTTCCTGCAAGGCACCTGCTGCATGCCTCTGACCTCTCGGAGCGCTCCTGGCGTGCCCTTGCCAGGCTGCATGAGGTTCAGCCTGAGAGCTATGAGGAGCTCGTTGCAACCCCCGGCGTGGGGGCAAAAACCCTGAGAGCTCTCGCGCTGCTCTCCGAGCTGATATACGGCACGCCTGCCGACTGGAAGGACCCCGCCAAGTACTCCTTCGCCCACGGGGGCAAGGACGGCACACCCTATCCCGTGAGCAGAGCCACCTACGACCGCAGCATCACCATACTCAGGGAAGCCATAGAGGAGGCAAAGCTCGGCAGTAAAGAGAAGAAGCAGGCGATTATGAGGCTAAGACACTTCCTCCGCGAAGAATAGCCTGTCCTCTCTCCCTGCACTCTCAAACAGGTCAAGCGCCTCTCTGACAGCAAACCTCTCAACCTCCTCTGCATCCAGGGTTCTGCACCTGCCGTTCTGCACCACCACCCTGCCGTTAACCAGCACGTCGCTCACATCGCTACCCCTGGCGGCGTAAACGAGATGCGAGATGGGGTTTGAGAGGGGAGTAAGGTGGGGCTTCTGCATGCTCACCACAGCGATGTCAGCTGCAGCTCCGGGGCGGATGCATCCCGCCTCAAGTCCGAGCGCCCTTGCACCGTTCACGGTAGCCAGCTCAAGCGCCTGGTGTGCCGTTAAGACGGAGGCATCACCGCTTGACACCTTCTGCAGCAGGGCGCAGGCTTTCATCTCCTGGAACAGGTCAAGCACATTGTTGCTGGCTGCGCCGTCCGTGCCCAGGGCTACGGTTATGCCCGCCTTCAGGTATTCCGCAACCGGCGCTATTCCCGCTCCAAGCTTCATGTTGCTGATGGGGTTGTGGGATACGCTTGCGCCCCTCCTGCGCACCAGCTCAATCTCCCTCCTGCTCAGGTGCACCCCGTGCGCCATCAGCACCCTCTGCGAGAGAAAGCCTATGCTGTCCAAGTACTCCACCGGGCGCATCCCCTTCTCCCTCACAAACCTCTCCACCTCCTCCTCTGTCTCAGCCACGTGGATGTGCAGCCCCGTGGAGTAGCGCTCCGCAAGCTCCTTTGCGCTCAGCAGCAGCTCCTCGGAGCAGGTGTAGGGTGCATGCGGACCTGCAAAGACCCTCACAAGCCCACCGCTGCCGAACTTCCTCATGCCCTCTTCAGCCAGCCTGAGGAGCTCCCTTCCCTGCTCCTCACCAGCCACGTCAAGCAGGGGGTATGAAAGCACCGCCCGCATCCCCGCCTCTTCCGCAGCCCTTGCCACCTCGTCCAGGTAGAAGTACATGTCATTGAAGCAGGTTATACCCGCGCTGAGCATCTCCAGGCATGCCAGCAGCGTCCCCGCATACACATGCCTCGGCTTGAGCTTTGCCTCCACGGGCCAGATTTCCTCCTGAAGCCAGCGGTGCAGCGGCAGGTCATCGGCGGCGCCCCTGAAGAGGGTCATGGCAGCGTGAGTGTGGGTGTTGATGAGCCCGGGAATGACCACCTTCCCCCTGGCATCTATGACAAAGTCCGCCTCTCCCGTGATCTTCTCCGCCACCTCAACAATCCTGCCGTCCTCAACGGCAACGGAAAAGTTTTTTAATACCTCTCGCCCTTTATCCATTGTAACAACCGTACCGCCTTTTATTAGCACGTCCATACCATCACCCTGAGGTAAGGTAGATGATAAAGATTGCGGTGCCGAACAAAGGCAGGCTGCACGAGCCGGCAATGCAGCTCATGAACCGCGCAGGCATCGCTGTGCTCAGCGACGGACGCAGGCTCTTTGCCGGCACAACCGACCCCGAGATACAGGTGCTGCTGGTGAGGGCAGGCGATATCCCGGAGCTTGTGTCCGAGGGCGTGGCAGACCTGGGGATTACGGGTTATGATGTGGTGGTTGAGTCCGGCTACCCCGTGGAGCTGCTCCTCAAATTAGACTTCGGCAGGGCAAGGCTGGTGGTGGCTGCTCCCGAGGGCTCCGGAATTTCCAGGGTTGAAGACCTGCCCCACGGTACAAGGGTCGCCACCGAGTTCCCCAACATATCAAGACGCTTCTTCAGCGAGCGCGGTGTTGAGGTCAAGGTTGTGCCCCTCTCTGGAGCCTGCGAAATCGCACCCCACATCGGGCTGGCTGAGACCATCGTTGACTTAGTGAGCACCGGCACCACGCTGAAGATGAACAAGCTGGTTGAGGTTGAGACGGTGCTTGAAACCTCCGCATACCTCATAGGAAACAGAGACTCCGTGAAGAGAAAGCAGGAGAAGGTGGAGGAAATCGTCACCGCCTTCTCAAGCGTTCTGGCGGCGAAGCGCAGAAAGCTGGTGATGATGAACGTGCCCAAGGATGTGCTGGAGGACGTGAAGAGGCTCATGCCCGGCATGGCGGGACCCACGGTGGCAGAGGTTGCCTCTGAGGAGCCCATGTATGCTGTGAATGCGGTGGTGGATGAGGGTGAGGTTTACTCCCTCATAAACAGGGTTAAAAAGCTTGGCGCCAGGGATATACTGGTTCTGCCCATAGAGAGGATAATTGAATGAGCTTTCTGGTTATACCCGCGGTGGACATAAGCAACGGCAGGTGCGTGCAGCTTGTGGGGGGCAGGCTTGAGAAGAAGCTGGTGGAGCTTGAGGACCCCCTCGGGGTGGCGCTCCACTGGCAGGCTCTGGGAGCAAGAAGGCTGCACCTGATTGACCTGGATGCAGCGATACACGGGAGCACCCGCAACAGGGAGCTGGTGCTCAGGATAATAGAGGAGCTGGAGGTGCCGGTGCAGGCTGGCGGCGGAATCAGGAGCAGGGAGGCTGCTGCGGAGCTGCTGGAGGCGGGGGCTGAGAAGCTCATACTGGGCACCGCGGTGGTTGAAAACAGAGAGCTGCTCAGAGAGCTTTCCCGCGATTACGGCTCTGACAGGCTGATAGCGGCGGTGGATGCCAGGGGCAAAGAGGTGGTGGTGAGGGGCTGGCAGAAGAACACAGGCTTTGATGCCGCAGCTCTTGCAGGAGAGGTTGCTGCCTACGCCGATGAGGTGCTCTTCACCTGCGTGCACGTTGAAGGCAGCATGAGCGGGGTGGACGTGGAGGCTGTGAAGCGGGTGGTGGATGCCACCAGTGCAGAGGTGATAGTGGCAGGAGGTATAGCGAGCCTCTCAGACCTCAGGGCTCTCAGGCAGGCAGGCGCTGCAGGAGCGGTGCTTGGCTCTGCCCTTTACACCGGCAGGCTGAGCCTTGAAGAGGCAATGAAGACGGTGCAGGATTGAAGATGTTACCGTAGCACTGGGCACAACGTGAGGGTCTATTTCTCAACCTACGGCTGCACAATGAACCAGGGAGACACCGAGGTTCTGCGTGCCCTTGTGGCGGGCAGGCATGAGGTGGTGGAGTCTGCAGAGGAGTGCGACGCGGTGGTGGTGAACTCGTGTGCCGTGGTTGAGACCACCGAGCGAAAGGTGCTGAAGGAGGTGAGGCACCACAAGCGTCTCGGCAGGAGGGTGGTGCTGGCTGGCTGCCTTGCAGCCGCAAATCCGGAGGCTGCAAGGCTTGCGGGTGCAGACGTGCTTCTGCCTCCGGCAAGACTGGCGCACATCACGGAGGCGCTTGAGGGCTGCCCCGCGGAAGCCAGCTCAGTGCCTGAGAGACCGCTGCTCCCGAAGCGGCGAAGCCCTGAGAGCGCCATAGCGATAGTTGCCATAGCCGAAGGCTGCCTGGGCAGGTGCAGCTACTGCATAACGCGCAGGGCGAGGGGCAGGCTGCGCAGCTTCAAGCCAGAGAGCATCGCTAAGGAGGTGGAGCAGGCGCTGGAGCAGGGGTTCAGGGAGATACAGCTAACCTGCCAGGACACCGCCGTCTACGGCAGGGACCTGGGCACAAGCCTGCCGGAGCTCCTGGGCATGCTCACCGACTTAGATGGGAAGTTCAGGATACGCATAGGCATGATGAACCCAGCCTGGGCGGGTGAAATCTTTGATGAGCTCCTCAGAGCCTACAGGAGCGAGAAGGTTTACAGGTTTCTGCACATGCCGGTGCAGAGCGGCAGCAATGCCGTGCTTGAGCACATGCGCCGGGGCTACAGGGTTGAGGACTTCTCAGCCCTCGTCTCAGAGTTCAGGCAGCACTTCCCGGAGAGCACCCTGTCCACAGACGTGATTGTGGGCTACCCCACAGAGCGTGAAGAAGACTTTGAGCAGACCTTCAGGCTGATTGAGGAGCTTGAGCCCGAGATTCTCAACATAACCAGATTTTCACCCCGCCCGGGCACGGAGGCGGCAAAGCTGAAACCGCTCGCAGGCGGGGTGGTGAAGGAGCGCTCAAGAAGGCTGAGCTGCCTGATGAGGAGGGTGAGCCTTGAGAGGAACCGCAGGTTCGTGGGCAGGGAGATGGAGGTGCTGGTGACAAAGCACGGCAGGCACGGAAGCCTGCTCGCAAGAAACAGCGCGTACAGGCAGGTGGTGGTGGGGGAGGGCAGAATAGGGGAGTTCAGAAGGGTAAAAATTGCAGGCGCAAGCCACACCTGCCTGTTTGCTCAGGCTGCCTGAGTGTACCTCTCTATAGCCTCGTAAACCTTCTCAAAGCGAATCGGCTTGGTTATGTGGGCATCTGCATGGGCATACTTAAGGCTGCGCTCAATGTCCTCCGGGTCCTTCCTGACAGAAATCATTATTATGGGTATCCCGCTGGTTTCGTCGTCCTCCTTTATGGCTCTGGCGCACTCCCAGCCGTTCATGGTGGGCATCATTATGTCCATAAATATTATATCCGGCTTGAGATGCTTTACCTTACTCAGAGCGTCCTCTCCGCTCAGCGAGCAGACAACCCTGCAGCCACGCCGGCTTAGAATCCTGCTCATGAGGAGGGCAACATCAGGGTCGTCGTCAACAACCAGCACGGTTGGATGCGAACCTGACCTCTTAACCCGTGAAGGCATGCACACTGCACCTTAAATAACTCTTAGGAAACCCCTTAAATATATACTTTGCGCATAGTATCCTTACCTGAGCTGTTAATGAGTTTATGGAGATGCAGGAATGGAGCTCAAGCAGAGCATAGTTGTGAGGACTGACCTGGGCATGGGCAGGGGCAAGACCTGCGCCCAGGTTGCCCACGCCAGCCTGGGTGCGGCTGAGGCTGCGCAGCGCAGCGCCAAGGAGTGGTACGATGCCTGGAAGCGCTCGGGTGAGAAGAAGGTGGTGCTCAGGGCGGACAGCCTCCGGGAGCTCCAGGAGGTGTACTCTGAGGCAGCCTCCCTGGGGCTGCCCTGCTTCATCGTCAGGGACGCCGGCCTTACCCAGCTTCCTCCTGGCACGGTAACCGCCGCCGCAGTGGGTCCTGCACCTGCAGAGCTGGTTGACAGGATTACCGGCAGAATGAAGCTGCTGTAGGTGGTCTCATGCGCATAGAGGAGCTGGCAGACTACGGAGTTCGCCGTGAGGTGCTGCAGATACTCAGGGAAAGGGGCATAGAGGAACTCTTCCCGCCGCAGGAGGAGGCGGTCAGAAGGGGGCTGCTGGAGCTTGAGAGAAACTTCATGATAGCAGTGCCCACTGCCAGCGGCAAGACGCTGCTTGCAGAGCTGGTTATGCTCAGGAGCCTGCTTGAGCGGGGCGGTAAGTGCATGTACATAGTGCCACTCAAGGCGCTTGCGGCAGAGAAGCTGGAAAGCTTCAGAGCCTATGAGAGGCTCGGAATAAAGGTGAGCGCCTCCACGGGCGACTACGATGCCTCTGATGAGAGCCTGAAGCGAAGCGATGTTGTGGTGTGCACCAGCGAGAAGGCGGACTCGCTGCTCAGGCATGGGGTGAGCTGGCTGAAGGAGCTCAGGGTGGTGGTGGCTGACGAGGTGCACCTGCTGAACGACTCCGCAAGGGGTCCAACCCTTGAGGTCACCCTGGCAAGGCTGAAGAGGCATGCCAGGATACTGGCGCTGAGCGCCACCGTGGGCAACGCCGGCGAGATTGCAAAGTGGCTTGAGGCAGAGCTTATTGTGAGCGACTGGCGTCCCGTGGAGCTTGTGGCAGGAGTGTGTGTCTCCGGTGAGGTGCGCTTCACCGACGGGAGAAGGCTGAAGATCAGGAGAGTGCAGGGGGATGACGCCCTCAGCCTGGCGCTGGATGCTGCAGAGCAGGGCGCCCAGGCGCTGGTTTTCCTGAACACCCGTCGCTCGGCTGAGAGCTTCGCCGAGAGGTGCGCAAAGGTGCTGGGGAAGAGGCTCGGAGACAGCGAGATGCTCAGAGAGCTGGCTGAGAAGGCTGAGCATGCCCTGCAGGAGCCCACGCGGGTGTGCAGGCGGCTTGCCGCGGCGATAAGGGGCGGTGCAGCCTTCCATCATGCGGGTCTTGCACCCGAGCAGCGCAGCATAGTGGAGCGGGGTTTCAGGGAAGGTGCCATCAGGGTGCTGAGTGCCACGCCAACCCTTGCGGCGGGCGTGAACCTGCCCGCCAGGAGGGTGATAATACGCCAGCACCGCAGGTACGAGGCTGGAATGGGCTACGTGGAGCTTCCCGTGATGGAGGTGATGCAGATGATGGGCAGGGCGGGTAGGCCGGGGTATGACGCTATGGGCGAGGCGGTGCTGGTGGCGAAGTCTGAGGCAGAGGCGGAGGAGCTGCTCCAGCGCTACCTGAGCGCTGAGCCCGAGCCCGTGTACTCTCGCTTGGGTACGCTGCCCGCGCTGAGGATGCACGTGCTCTCCACCATAGCCGGAGGCGCCGGCAGCATGGGGGAGCTGCTGGAGTTCTTTGAGCAGACCTTCTACGGGCACCAGCAGGGTGCAGAGACGCTGCAGCAGGCGCTTGAGCGGGTTGTGGGCTTCCTCGCCGGCGAGGGCTTTGTGCAGCAGGTTGGCGAGGAGCTCAGGGTCACAAAGCTGGGCAGGAGGGTGAGCCAGCTCTACATAGACCCGCTGAGCGCCAGCGAGCTGTGCCAGGCGCTGAGGCGTGCTGAAAGCACAGAACCCAGCGAGCTTTCCTACCTGCATGCGGTGAGCAGGTGCACGGAGCTCGGCAGCCTGTACCTGCGCAGGGGTGAGGCTGAGCTCTACCTGGAGAAGGCGCTGGAGGTGCAGGACATGCTGCTCTACCCCCTGCCAGACTACGGCTACGCCCTGGAGCACTTCCTGTCAGAGCTGAAGAGCGCCTTCTTCCTGCTGGACTGGGTGGAGGAGAAGAGCGAGGAGTACCTGCTTGAGAGGTACAGCTTAGCCCCCGGGGATGTGCACAGCAGGGTGGAGCTGGCGGAGTGGCTGCTGTATGCCATGCGGGAGATGGGAAGACTGCTCGGGAGCAGCAGAGTGGAGGAGATAGAAAAGCTCAGGGTCAGGGTCAGGTACGGGGTGAAGGAGGAGCTCATACCCTTCGTCAGCCTGAAGAACGTGGGTAGGAGCAGGGCGAGGCTGCTGCGCTCACGCTTCGGCAGCATTGATGCGCTGCGCAGGGCAGGTGTGAAGGAAATCGCCTCCGTGCCGGGCATAGGCGAGAAGCTCGCCGCAAGCATCAAGCAGCAGCTCAGTGCTCAAGCAGCCTGAGTATGGCGTCCCTGCTCCTGAACACATCCTCCTCGCGGTGGCACTCTATTATCAGCCCGCCCCTGTAAGCGCCGTCCAGAAGCTGAAGCAGCCTGCCGAAGTCTATGCATCCGTCGCCAATGGCGAGGTGCTCATCCTCAGAGCCCGAGTTGTCGTGCAGGTGGATGTTGGAGATTCTGGAGCCGAGCTTGGTGACGTACTCAAGCACGTCTCCGCAGGTGCACGCATGCCCCACGTCCAGGGTTATGGAGAGCTCGCTGCGGCTGAAGCTGCCGAGAAGCTCCTCCAGCTCCTCTATGCTGCAGAGCATCGCCCCCGCATACCTGGGCGAGTTCTCTATGCACAGCACAAGCCCGTGCTCCTGGGCATGCTCAACTAAGAGCTCAATGCTCGCCAGGTTGTGCCTCCTTGCCTCACCCGGAAACCACATGCTGTAGGGCGAGAGCCTGCCCGGGTGGATGGTAAAGAGCTCGGCACCGAGGGAGCTGGCACAGTGCATCGCCTCAACCACCTGCCTCAGGCTCTCCTCCCTTATCCTGCGGTTCATGCTGGCTATGTTGAGGTCAGCAAAGGGGGCATGCACGCTGAGCTCAAGTCCGTAGCTCTCAATCGCCTGGAGCGCCTCACGGCTCTGCTGGATGTGGTGCCCCTCCAGAATAACCTCCAGCAGCCTGAAGCCTGCATCCCCGGCTATTCTCACAATCTCCGCTGAAGGACGGTGCATGAAGGCTAAGTATGACACGCCGAGCTTCATCCTCTCCACCTGCAGGGGAAGCAGAGCATGATAGGTTTATAAGCGCTAACGTATTTAAATCTCTGCAGGTGGTTGGATGCTCGCAGGTTCACAGCTCTGGCAGGGTGTGCAGGTGCTCTTCACACTGCTGTTCCTGCTGCTCATAGTAATCTACCCCCGCTACCTCTTCTACCGCATGGTTGCTGATATGGAGGAGGTGGCTGAGAGGCTTGAGGGCTATGCCAGGCAGGCAGCCGAGCTTGCCGCAGGCATGTGCAGCGTGAAGGGCGAGGCAGCTGTTGATAAGGTGCAGCGCACCTTTGACTTCTTCCTGATTCCTCCGGTGGACCTGGACCCCTACGGGATACTGAGAAAGCTGGAGCACCTGCTGGACGGCGCGGAGGAGCGCTTCAGAAGCGTGGCAGAGGAGCTGGCGCCTTCCTGCGAAGAGCATGTGAAAGCCAACTTAGTGGGAGTGCTCAAGGGGGGCACGGGCATAAACCTGCTGGCAAAGCTTGTGAGGCATCACGTGGAGCTGGTGAAGAAGACGAAAAACCTGCAGCTCGCCATGGTATTCCAGATGAACCTGCCGATTATAAAGCGCATAGGACAGGCGCAGATGGATGGCATAAGGGCAATCTCTAAGGGTGAGCCCATAGGCGACGGCATAGGACCGCTTGTTGCGGCAAAGCTGATGCGTAACAGAGCCCGGGAAATTGCACGGGATGTGGTTTACTCCGAGGAGGTGCTTGAGGGCAGAAGACTCTTAGTGGTCAAGGCGAAGGGTCCGGGGGCGTGCTTAGGCAAGCTGGGAGATGCGGTGAGGAGGCTGTGCGAGTGGTACAGCGTGGGCAGAATCGTAACCGTGGACGCAAGCCTGAAGATGGAGGGTGAGCCCACCGGCAGGGTGAGCGAGGGCATGGGCGCCGCCATAGGCGACCCGGGACCCGAGAAGGCAAAGATTGAGGAGTGTGCGGTTTCCTTGGGAATACCCCTGGAAGCGGTGGCTGTGAAGATGTCCATAGAAGAGGCGATATCACCCATGCTCGGGGAAATCAGGGACGCTTCCGGAGCTGCGCTGCAGGCGGTGCGGGAGGCTGTGAGGCGCACTCCCCCCGAGCGCTGGACCCTGGTGGTGGGTGTGGGCAACACCTGTGGCATAGGCAACAGCAGCTCGGAAGTTGAAGAGGTAAAGGTGGTGGAGAGGAAGGAGGAGAAAGAGGAGCCGACGCCGCTGGACAGGTTCGTGAGGTGGCTGGTGGAGCGGCAGAAGCGTGCGGAGCGTGAGATGGAGGAGAAGAAGGCTAAGGGTGAGCGTGGAACCACCTGACCTCCTCAACCAGCTCTTCAAGCTCCAGCGGTGTGAGCTCGTGGCGTATGTGCTCGGGCAGATGCCTGAGGTGCTCCAGGCGCTCGTCCAGAAAGATTACACATGCCCTGTCCCTGGAACTTCTCACCGCCCTGCCGGCGCTCTGGAGCACGCGGTTCAGCATGGGGATGAGAAGCAGGTAGGCGTAGGCTCTGGCTGGAGAGTAGCGCTCCTCATAAAGCTTCCTGCGCAGCTCAAACTCAAAGTCAGGCACGGGAAAGGGAAGACCCGCTATGACCACGCTGCCCACCACGCTCCTCCTGCCGTCCCGCGATGGCAGCGTGAACTCCACGCCCTCGCTGAGCTTTCCTCCCGCCACGCCCAGCACCAGCTTTCTTTCAGGCGTCCTCACGTGCTTCAGGAACTCCCCAAGCTCTCCCGAGCTTCTCGGCTCCACAAGGGCTCCCGGCAGGTGCTCTGCCACGCTGTGCATTATGGTGTAGGAGGGAAAGAAGGCTAAGGTGGTGTTCGGGGTTGCTGAGTGAATTTTCCCTATTGCGCTGGCGTAGCTCCTCCAGAGCTCTTCGCCACGTCTCTCCCGCTCACCCATGGCTGTGCTGAGCCCCGAGCGCAGCGCCAGGTAGAGGGTGTTCCGCGAATACAGGGAGGGGCAGGAGTACAGCTCGGCACCCTCAAGCCCGAACATCTCACGGTAAAGCTCTAAGGGCTCAAGGGTGCCGCTCATCAGCAGCAGCTTCCTCACCCTGCGCAGTGGTTTGAGGTGCTCCGAGGGGAAGAGGGGCTTGAGGTGCAGCCGCTCGTCCTGCCTGAAGAACAGCCAGTTCTCCTCCTCTTCGGCTGCAAGGGCGCTCCTGAGGAAGACAGCCACCCTGTAGGTGTAGCTGACCTTCCTGCCCCTCTTCAGCCTGCGCCTGAGCTGCTCCACACCCGCCCTGTAAAGCGCCTCTGCCTCGCTTAGTGAGACCAGCTCGCTGGCTGCAAGCAGCGCATCCCTGCCAGAGAATTGGGCAAGAAGCTCCTCAAGCACGTCCATGCCAGACTCGCGGTGCGCAAGCATGACGGTGCGCCGGCTGAGGCTCCTGCCCTCCTGAGCATGCAGGTTGTGGGCTTCGTCAACTATAACTAAAAGCTGCTCCAGCTCCACCCCGAGCCTGCCGAGAAAGCTGGCACGCAGCGCAGGGCTGAGCAGGTAGGGGTAGGAGGCGATTACCACATCCGCATGCCTCGCCAGCTCAAGCAGCACCGCATGGGGGCATCCGTACTCAGAAAGCATGCTCGCAGGCGGCAGCACACGTCTCTCCCCCAGCTCCTCAATCTCCGAAAGCCTGCTCCTGAAGGTCTCCCTGTACCTGCACCTGCTCAGCCTGCAGAGCTCCAGAAACTCCTCATAGCTGGTTTCCTCATCGCGAAAAAGCGGACAGAGTTCCTGCTTGGAGTACAGGTGCACCGCCAGAAGCTTGCACGCATGCTCAGAGATTGCCCTGGCTTCCCTGAGGAATATCTCAGCCTGAGACTTTGTACGGGTGAGCACCAGCACCTTCTCCCCATCCATTCTGTCTGCCAGGAAGCCGCACAGCGAGGCTATGCTTTTGCCAGCGCCGGTTGGCACTGAGGCGAGCATCACATCTGAGGTGAAGACCACCTGCATGAGCTCGTCCTGAAAGGGTCTGACCTCGGGATAGGGGAACAGCTCCTGCGGCAGGGGCATGGTGCACCACAACCCTGCTCTGCAGGCTCACGGGAAAAATAAAAATAGATGGCAGGCATAGGCTATAGTCAATGATAAAGGATGAGCTGGAGACGCTCAGGGAGAGCATTGAGGAAGTTACAGCATGCCTGCTCATGGATGCCAGTGGCAGGGCGGTGGCGTGCAACGTGGAGGATGAGGAGCTGCTTGCCTTCAAGCTCTCGGTTCTGTTTCTTCTTGATGGCTTTGAGGAGATGCTGGTTGAGAGGGAGCAGGGTGTGAGCTACATAAAGCTTCACAGACACAGGCTGGTTTACTTGGAGTTCTCCGGGATGCCCAGCATACCGCTGATAAACGTGTACATAAAGAGGCTGTTTGAGAGCCGGGCTGAGAAGCCTGCCCCTCCGTCGCCCGCCGAGCAGAAGCCAGAGCCGGTGGAGGAGGGTGAGGTGCTGGCAGCAGTTGCTGAAGAGTACGTGCTCTCCGATGGCAGGAGCACGGGCGAGCTGGCAAACGAGCTGAGGGACAGGCTGAAGGTGTTTCTTGAGGGACAGCCCAGGGTGAGGGGTGGCAGGGTGGTGGTGGCGGCGAGTGTGAATGAGGACCTGCTTGAGTTCTTCGTGCACGTGAATGTCAGCTATCAGGGCGGACTGCTCGGCAGAAGGGACAGGGGGTACGAGAGGGAGCTCACCTCAATGCTCAGGGAGCTCTCTGAAAGTGCGGCGGCAAAGCTGGGCGAGAAGCTGGGCATGAAAGCAAGGGTGAAGTGCACCGTTGAGATGAGCGTGAAGTAGCTAAAACAGCCAGCGCACCACCCAGGTGTCGCTTTCTGCAGCTTTTGGCTCGGTGTAAACATAGTTTCTCACGTTCCCGCCGGCGGAGGTGTGACAGTAGGAACACCAGCCACCCCCGCCACCCGGGCATGAGTTTGAAGAGCTTCCCAGGCCATCATGGTTTCTTTCACGATGGCAGCCGGTGCAGAAGTCTCCGGTAAGCCTTCTGGGCACCTTCTGCGCCACCTCCGGGAAGAACTCCTCGGAGTAGTGGCCGCCACACTCGGGGCTCTCGCTGCTGGGCGGATAGGGACCAGAGGCGTTGTGGCAGGTGAGGCAGCTCAGCATGAGCGCCGCATGCACCGCTGAAGAGTTGAGCTGCTCGCCATAAATATCAAAGCTGGAATTGCGGTGGCAGCTCCTGCAGAAGGCGTCTGTTGCCCCGCCATAGCTGGCATTCTGATGTCTCGGATCAACCGAAATTGCACCTCCAGGGAGATACACCAGGTCATCTGCATGCTGGCTTCCCTGAGCATTGCCCGTGTTTCCGAGCTTTATCCTGAGGTGGCAGGCTACGCAGCTTATCTCCGAGGTGTTCTTCCAGTAGTGGCTGCTGCCCCCGCCCACCTGCACAGAGAAGCTGCGCTGCGGTCCTGGAGTTACGGAGAGCACGTTGTAGTAGTAGGTGGTGCCGCCATCAGGAGAGGTGCCATTGTTCTCCACGGTGTACTCCACGTAGCTGTAGTAGTGGAAGGTGAGGTTAACGCTTGCGTTGGTGTGGCAGGCCAAGCATGCCTCATTAGGTCCCCTGCGTATTCCGCCAGAGCTGGCAGACCTGAAGAGGGGCATGTGAGCCTCGTAGCTGCTGTTGAGCTCGGGCACCACCGAGGAGTGGCAGTCTATGCATCTCGGTATCGTGGCAGAGTGCGCCTCCGGCGATGAGAAGGTGACGTTGTGGCAGGTGCGGCAGCTCAGGCTGGAGTGGTAAACCGAAAGCGAGAGGTTGCCAGCCTGCGAGGGATGACAGGTGGAGCAGCTCACGTTCTCACCAGAAATGAAGCGGTGCT
>JALSIP010000053.1 GCA_026989875.1 archaeon | reverse complement strand
CTGCGCTGACTGATACAAAACTGCTCAGCTACAAAAGCTGTGCTGAGACCATAGTCCACCACCCGCTTCACTATCTTCTCAACATCACCCTGACTCAGCTTCATCAAAGGCTCGTGCAAACTACTGCACAAGCGAAATGTTTGGCAGATAACACACAAAACTCCTCTGCGTTTAAGCTACTTCAGAATCTCTCAAAAAGCTTAGCATCGTTCGGCGAGCCCTCGTGGAGAAGAAAATCTAAAGGCCAGAGTTTATGCTTATCCACCACCATTGTGAGCTTATAACTGACGTAATAGCTATTAAAGGATGGCAACCCCATTTAAACTCCCTGTCTTCTAAATCCGCCTCCTTTATCCGTCTGCATAACCAGTTGATGTCAAGCTGCAGGTCAGCGAGCTATAAGCCAGGCTATTTTTTACTCCTCTTTCCGCACTGAAGGTTGAGAAGCAGTAAAACAAGACTGACAAATGCTTCTGGAAATTGATGTAATTCCATGCGATTGTTTAGATATATTACAGCGTAACAGACACCAACAGATAAGAACATCGCCACCAGCACAATCTCTGAATCGGCTATTAAGGGTACGTACATTTTTTCCACCGGATAATGGATTTACTCAATGAAAATGATGCACACTTTATATGCGAATTTGGGGGCAAACCCCGGAATTTATTTTTGTAGTTATTGTATGAGCAATTGCTCATATGAGTGATGTTTGTGACATAACCAGCGTCAGCGAGCTGGTTGTGCGTGAGGTCAGAGAGTCGCTGCCCGCCGAGGACACGGTGCAGAGGCTTGCGGAGAGCTTCAGAGCCCTCTCCGATCCCACCAGGCTCAAGATACTGCTGGCGCTGGCTGAGCGTGAGCTCTGCGTCTGCAACCTCGCCACGGCGCTGCGCATGAGTCAGTCAGCCATCTCCCATCACCTGCGCACCCTTCGCAGCCTCAGGCTGGTGCGCTTCAGGCGTGAGGGCAGGATGGTTTACTACTCCCTGGCAGACGAGCACATCGTTGAGCTTCTGCGCACGGGGGTGGAGCATGCAAGAGAGCCATGAGCACTCCTGCACAGCCTGCGCCGCGGGTGTGCATGAAAAGCTCCCCGCTGCCAGGATAGCCGCTGGCGGGCTTCTGCTTCTCTCGGGCCTGTATGCGGAGTTCATCCTGCAGAGCTACTACCCTGCGCAGGTGCTCTTCCTGCTTGTGGTGCTGGTTTCTGGCAGGGAGATAATCTCCAGCGGCATCCGCTCGGCACTCAGGCTCAGGCTGAACATCAACACCCTCATAACCATCGCCGCCGCCGGTGCCTTTGCCACGGGGCACGGGGAGGAGGGTGCGGTTGTGGTTTACCTCTTCTTCATAGCTGAGCTGCTTGAAGAGTACGCCTCCCGGCGGGCGAGGAAGAGCATCTCCGAGCTCATGGCAATGGCACCTGAGACGGCGAGGGTGCTCAGGGACGGCACTGAGAAGCTGGTGCACGTGCACGAGGTTGAGGTTGGCGAGATAGTGTCCGTAAAGCCGGGTGAGCGAATCCCCCTTGATGGGGTGGTGGTTTCAGGAAGCTCGCACGTCAATCAGGCGCCGATAACCGGCGAAAGCACACCCGTGCCCAAGCATGCGGGCATGCAGGTTTTCGCGGGCACGATAAACCAGGAGGGCTATCTGGAAATCCGGGTGACGAAGCGCTCTGAGGAGAGCACTCTCTCAAAGATAGCAAAGCTGGTTGAGCAGGCACAGAGCAGAAAAACCAGAATAGAGGCGTTTGTTGACAGATTTGCAAGGCGCTACACTCCTGCCGTGATAGTTTCTGCAGCTCTGCTGGCGACGCTGCCGCCGCTTCTGCTGGGGGAGCCCTTTGAGAAGTGGCTCTACCGCTCCCTGGTGCTGCTCGTGGTGGCATGCCCCTGCGCGCTTGCAATCTCAACTCCCGTCTCAATGGTGTCTGCGATAACCTCGGCGGCGAGAAATGGGGTGCTGATAAAGGGAGGCAACTTTATTGAGGTGCTCAAGGATGCCAGGGTGGTGGTGTTTGACAAGACAGGCACCCTCACGAAGGGCAGGATAAGGGTGGCGCAGGTGGTGGGCATCACAGCATCCGAGGATGAGGTGCTGAGGCTTGCAGGTGCCGTTGAGCAGCGCTCGGAGCACCCCATCGCCAGGGCAATAGCCGAGGCTGCCGGCGCCAGATACAGCCTCCCGGAGGTTGAAGAGTTTGTCTCGCTGCCCGGCAGGGGCGTGAAGGCGGTGATTGATGGTGTGGAGTACCTCGCGGGCAGCAGGGCATTCTTTGAGGAGCTGCGCATTGCCGTGCCCGAGGCTGCGGCAGAGCTTGAGGCTGAGGGCATGAGCGTGGTGCTCCTGGGGAGGGGAGGAGAGGTGCTGGGTGTTATAGGGCTGCGGGACGAGCCACGAGAGAACGCCAGGGAAACTGTTGAGGCGCTGCACAGACTGGGACTCAGGGTGGTCATGCTCACCGGCGATAACAGGAGAAGCGCCGAGGCGATTGCCAGGGAGCTGGGTATTGAGGAGTTCCATGCCGAGCTACTACCCCAGGACAAGCTGCGGATTGTGGAAGAGCTGCAGAGGCAGGGGGTGGTGCTCATGGTGGGGGATGGCGTGAACGACGCACCCGCGCTTGCAAGGGCTGACGTTGGCATAGCCATGGGCGCCGCGGGCAGCGACATGGCAATAGAGAGCTCGGACATAGCGCTCATGCATGATGACATATCCAGAGTAACCTACCTGCTTGAGCTCAGCAGAAGAACCATGAGCGTGGTTAGGCAGAACGTCACCGCTTCAATCGTGATAAAGGGCTCTCTCGCACTGCTCGCCTTCCCGGGCTTCGTGACTCTCTGGATAGCGGTGGGTGT
>JALSIP010000052.1 GCA_026989875.1 archaeon | reverse complement strand
AACCTCCAGCGGGTTCCGATACCTCCAGCAACCTGTAGGAACCTACAGCGGTTTTCCGAGCTGTGCGAGGAAGACCGAGGGAGCGGAGCTCCCGAGGGTTCCGATACCTCCAGCAACCAGTAGATTGTAGCGGTTTTACGAGCCGCGCGCGAGGAAGGGCAGGGGTGCTCTCACTCCTCTTTTTCAAAAGCCTCCTTGGGTGCGTTGCACACCGGGCAGTGCCAGTCATCTGGAAGCTCGTCAAAAGCCCTGCCCTCTGCCTCCTCATCATAAATGTAGCCGCAGACCGTGCACCTGTACTTGGCTATACCACCACCTCCTGCTCAAACTTCCTGTGGTACTCCCTCACCCTCTGGGCGAACAGCCTGCCGAAGTCGTAGCCCTGCTCGTATTCCCTGCTGCTGGGGCGGTAGTTCACCTCGTATCCCGGCTCCACAACCTCAAGCTTCATGGACCTGAGCACCTGCAGCGCTTCTCTCACACCTCCGCCTCCCCAGCCGTAGCTGCCGAAGGCGCTGGCTATGCGGTTAGATGGACGAAGTCCACGGAGATGCTGGAGGAACTCCGCAACAGTGGGGAACATGACGTTGTTCAGCGTTGGCGTGCCCACAAGCAATCCCCGGTAGCGCCAGAACTGCTTTATTGCCACGCTCATGGGCGTATCCCTGAGCTTTATGACCTCTGCATACATACCCTCATCAACTATCCCATCCAGCACCGCTCTGCTCATCCGCTCTGTGGAGTGCCACATTGTATCATAGACTATCACAACGCCCTCCTCTGCTCTGCCCTTAGCCATCTCCAGGTACATGCGGATAGCCTTTTCCGGGTTCTTTCTCCAGATAACGCCATGATCGGGAGCGATCATGTCTATCTCCAGCCCAAGCCTCTGGAGCTCGGCTATCTTCGCCTCAATCAGCCTCCCGAAGGGCATCAGAATATTGGCATAGTAGTCTATCACCGCATCCTCCAGCGTCTCCTGGGGCACCAGGTCATCAAACAGCACCGCCTGTGCAAAGTGCTGCCCAAAGGCGTCCTGGGAGATTAAAAGCCTGTCCTCCTTTACGTAGGTCATCATGCTATCCGGCCAGTGCAGCATGGGCGTCTCTATGAAGAGCAGCGTCTTCTTGCCGAGCTTCAGAGTGTCGCCGGTTTTAACAGTCTGAATGTCCCAGCCGGCGGTGTTGAAGTGCCTCTCCAGACCCTGCTTCCCCCGCTCCGTGGCATAGAGGGTTATATTCTCACACCTCTCCACCACCAGGTCCCAGGAGCCTGCATGGTCCAGCTCAATGTGGTTGATTATCCCCACCTCAATCTTCTCCGGCTCCGTCAGACAGCGAATGCGCTCAAACATCACATCCGCAAACTCCCGCTTGACGGTGTCCACCAGGGCGATTTTCCTGTCCACTATCAGGAAGTTGTTGTAGGTTGTGCCTCTCGGCGTAACGTAACCATGAAAGTCCCTGACATTCCAGTCTATTGCGCCCACCCAGTAGATGTCAGGCTTTACCTGCTTCGCCTTCATGCCTTCACCCGAACCTGAGCTCCCTCTTCCCCTCCCAGAGTCCGTGCAGGTTGCAGAAGGCGTAGGCTCTTAGCGCTGCGGGCTCATCCAGGGTTATGGTAAACCTCACCCTGGGCTCAGAAACCACGGGGGCGAGGGTTGCCATTCCCAGGAAGGTGTACCGCTCATCATACAGCGCAATCCAGTTTATGTAGTGGCTGAGCTCGTTGGGATGCTTCAGAAGCTCACCCACCGCAACCTCCACACTGAAGGGCTCTCCCTCCCTCACCTTCTCGGGCACGTGAATCACCGGCAGGTGCTTCTTTTCCAGGTCTGTGAGATTTTCAGGGTTCTTAACCCTGTTCACGCCCTTGAGGGAAAACTCCGCCATTTTCCCGCCTCCTAAAACTCCTTAAACCTGCCTGACGGCGCTCCGCATATCGGGCATTTCCCAGGTGGGTCGCCGGTAACCGTATAGCCGCAAACCGAGCATATGCTCACCTTCTCTATATCCACGTCTCTCCCGCCTGCTGCAGCCTTTTTAGCAAGTTCGTAGAGCTCCGCGTGAATCTTCTCAGCCTCTATGGCATAGTGAATGCTCCTCTTCGCCTTCTCCTCGCCCTGAAGCTCTGCTATGGCATTGTAGGCTGGATACATCTCCTCCACCTCAAAGGTCTCGCCTTCTATGGCGGCGGCGAGGTTTTCAGCACTGCTGCCGAGCATTCCGAGAGCCTTGAAGTGGTTCGTGGCGTGCACCTGCTCCGCATAGGCTATGGCTCTGAAGAGCCTGGCGATGTTAGCCAGCCCCTCCTTTTCCGCCTTCTCTGCAAAAATCAGGTACCTCATGTGCGCCTGACTTTCGCCCGCAAAGGCACTTTTGAGACTCTCCTCCGTCATCTTCCTCACATCTAACACCCCCGTAGTAAATGTGTGCACCCTCCTAAATAATATTAACCCAAAAAAGAGGTGGGTGCCCCCTACTCAATCTCGCGGAACTCACCGGAGGCTCCGCACACGGGGCACCGCTCTGGAGCTTCGCCGGCAACGGTGTAGCCGCACCTCTGGCACACGTGCAGCGCCTCTAAGTCAGCGTCTCTGCCGCTCTCCACAGCCTCAATCGCCTGCTGGTAGAGCTGAGAGTGCGCCTCCTCTGCCCTGGAAGCCCACCTGAAGCTGGTTGCAGCCTCGGGCATGCCCTCCTCCTCTGCCTTCTTTATGAACTCAGGGTACATCTCGGTTCTCTCGTAGTCCTCGCCCTCCTTCGCCTTCTTCAGGTTCTCGGCAGTCGTGCCAACGCCCCCCATCACCCTGAGGTGGCTCAGCGCATGCACCGTCTCGCTCTCCGCTGCAGCCCTGAAGAGCCTCGCCACGTTCGCAAAGCCCTCCTTCTCAGCCTGCTTGGCAAAGGCTATGTAGCGCCGGTTTGCCTGGCTCTCACCTGCAAAGGCTTCTGCCAGGTTCTTCATGGTCTCGCTCATCTCAACCACCTCACACCTTCTCAAAGACTCCGCTCTGTCCGCACTCAGGGCACTTCCTGGGCTTGCACCTCGCGCTCTTCACAAACCCGCAGTTTGAACACTTCCAGTCTGCCATGCTAACACCTCATCCTGAGGTATTGCGGCAGTGGTATATATATTTTTCGTCGCATATATTCTGACATTCGTTAGAAGTGCTACGATATTATGATGAAGATTGACGACATTGACCTGCAGATAATAGACATTCTCCGCACAGACGCCCGAACTCCGTACACCGAGATAGCGAGACGTCTCGGCATAAGCGAGGCTACTGTGAGGCGCAGGATTAAGAACCTGGAGGAGCGCGGGGTTATAGCAGGCTACACGGCGGTGGTAGAGCCGGCGAAGATGGGCTTCTCCACCGTTGCGATGGTGGGCATAAACACCACCCCAGACAGCTTTCTTGAGGTTGTCCAGAAGCTGGCGGAGCTAAGGGAGGTGAAGTGGCTCGCCACCTCCACCGGAGACCACATGATTCTTGCAGAGGTATGGGCACGGGACGGCAGGGAGCTGACAGAGGTGCTCTCCAGAAAGGTGGGCAGAATAGAGGGGATTGTCCACGTCCGTCCCGCTATAATTCTTGAGAGGCTGAAGTAGCCGCCAGCTTACCGGCAATCTCCCTGAGGCACCTCAGCTCTGCGCCCCTGCTTTCAATTCGCCCGAGCATGCGCTCCACCAGTGCGAGGCGGTGCACCTCGCGGGAGGGGTGGATGTAGAAGCAGAAGTGGCTCTCAGCTCTTTCCAGTCTGCTCTCAAGCTCCAGCATCACTTCCCTGTCGCTGCTGCTGATTTCGCAGGGTGAGGGCATGCACACCGGCACCTGGAGGGTTTCTGCACGCCAGCCTCCGAGCACAGGATAGAAGGCTCTGTACCCTTTAAAGTCGCTGGCGTACCTGAATCCGAAGCTGTCAAGCGCCTGCAGGTAGCCCCTGCCCGTTCTGAAGCCGGGGGAGGCAAAGCTCTCAGGCTCCGCACCGAAAACAATCCTGAAGGCGGCAATGCCCCGCTCTATCATCCGAGCCGCCTCCTGAACGCTCATTCTCTCAGCCCTCCTCATCCAGGTGTAGTGGTCGTAGCCGTGCAGCCCCACTTCATGCTTCAGCTCCGCTATGCTACGGAGCGCCTCCGCATGCCTCTCCATCACCCCAGGCACCAGCAGCGTCCTGAGCAGGTGGCGCATGCTGTAGCTCTTCAATAGCTCGCTGCTGAGCAGCTTCCAGGGCGCATGCAGGTAATTCCGCAGGTTTCTGCCGCACCTGTCAGGACCCATGGCGACAAAGAAGCTTGCCTTTATTCCCAGACTCTCAAGCAGCTCAAGCAGCGGCTCAAGCGCCAGAATATCGCTAAGGGTGTCAATGTCAACGCGAAGCGCTGCCAGCATGCCACTATCTCAACCTGCGCCATCATAAAGGTTGCCGGGGTAAAGCTTTATCTTCTGCAGCCAGCATTCTATGCAAGGAGGTGTCAGAGGTGATAGTTACAACCACCGAAAGCGTGCCCGGCAGGAGGGTGGTGAAGGTGCTGGGTGTGGTCAGGGGGAACACCGTGAGAGCCAAGTGGTTCGGCAAGGACATCCTTGCAAGCATCAGGAACGTCATTGGCGGTGAGCTGAAGGAGTACAGCGAGATGCTCACCGAGGCGAGGGAGCAGGCGCTCAGGCGCATGATAGAGGAGGCTGAGGCGCTCGGGGCGGATGCTGTGGTGAACGTGCGCTTTGCAACCTCGCAGGTGGTGCAGGGGGCTGCGGAAATCCTCGCCTACGGTACTGCGGTGAAGCTTGAGTGATTCTTAGCCTCACGGGTAATACGTGTTAACAGAAAGGCAAGCTACTTATCTGCACCGCTCCACCTATGAGCAGGTGGTGACGGTGAAAGCTGGGGTACTGCTTGCTGTGCTGCTGATGGCTGGAGCAGCTTATGGCATGGAGCTCAGCATGCAGGTGCAGCCCGAGCAGCCCCGTGCCTTCCAGCCATTTTTCACCCAGAACCAGCCCGCCAAGGTGGTGATTGAGGTCAGAGATGCCAGCGGCAGGCTTGTGAGGGATGTGTGGCTGGATGTGAGGGTGGAGCACGTGAAGGGCACCTTCAGCGGCAGGCTGCTGCACACGGGTTTCCCCTACTTGGAGGGCAAGGAGGTGCTGGGCGGCAGGTTCTTCTCGCGGGACGGGCGGCTGGAGCTGAGCTATGTCTTCCCCATACGCGGGAGCTACAGGGTGGAGGTTACCGCATCCGCAGGTGAGGAGAGGGTGAGCAGGGAGTTCACGGTGAAGGTCAGGGAACAGGGATATGAGGTCAGGAACGCGGTGCTGCTGGTGCTGCTCATGCTGGGCTTCGGTACGGCGCTCGGGGTTATATTCGGAAGGGCATGCGTGAGGGTGAGGCGATGAGCATCAGCAGGGAAGCTAAGTACATGTGGGCTGCCACGCTGGTGTTCCTGATGCTGCTGCTTGCCTTCAGCCTGTACCTGAAGTACGGCTGGAGGTACGGGCTCAAGTGAGGTGATGAGGATGAGGTTCTTCTGGATTCTTCTGGTGCTGCTGCTTCTCCAGGTAGCTCACGGAGCTGAGCAGGATGTGAGGGTGAGCCTGCAGGTTGAGAAGCCCAGGGTGGGCACTACGTCCGAGCTGCTTCTAAGCGTAACCGACCCCTCGGGCAGAGCCGTGAGCGTGCTTGCCTCGCTGGAAATCAGCCTGCCGGAGGATGATGTGACGCTGTTTTCCGGCAGCTTCTACCTGCCGGATGGCAGGCTGAGAATGAGCTACCACTTCCAGGATGCCAGCGAGCACGCGGTGAACCTGAGGATATACTCCCCGGAGGGTGAGCTGCTGGCGGAGAGAACCTTCCTGGTGGAGGTGGCGCTGCCAGAGCCGCCAACAGGGGTGTGGCTGAAAACCTGGGCGTTCCTGATGGGTGTGATGCTGCTCGGCATAGCCGCCGGCGCCCTTGCGGTGATGCTGAGAGCAGGGTCTGCATGAGACATGCGCCGGAGTGCTCTGCTCGCTGCAGCCACGGTGCTCATGCTCCTGAGTGCGCCTGCCTGGGCTCATCTCCCCCAGGGGTACAGGTTAAAGCTGAGCACCTCCTTAGACGGGTACGAGCTCAGGGTGATTGTGGCGCCCTCCAAGCCCGCGGTGAACGAGAGCTTTGAGGTGATTGTGGGCGCGGTGAACAGCTCCACGGGAGAGCCCTTCAGGGGCACCGTGCTGATAAACCGCATGCCCGCGAGGAGGTTCTCCTTAGCCTTCTATGAGGTGAACCTGAGCTTTGAGGAGGCCGGTGTTCACACCGTGCCCGTGGAGCTGGTGAGCGGCGGGGAGAGGCTGGAGCTGCAGGTGAGCGTTGAGGTTGTGGAGCAAAGCACGGGCAGCAGGCTGCTGGTGCCGGCGATGCTCTTCCTGCTCACCGCCGCGGTGCTCGGGGGAGTGTGGCTCCTGAGGAGGTGGCGCATGTGAGGGCAGAGAGCATGCCGGGCATACCGGAGCACCTGCTGATAGCGGGGGTGCTCCTGATTCTGCTGCTCACCTTCGGGCTGGTGGAGCTCATGGAGAGAGGGCGCCACAGGCGCAGGGGCTACTGGAGGTACGACCTGCTTCGCTTTGCTCCGCTGCGCAGGGTGATGGAGAGCAGACTGCTCCAGCCGGTGCTCCAGCTGCCCGTGGTGGCTCTGTTCTTACTGATAATCCTCGCCGGGCTGATGGGCGAGCAGCGCCCGGACAGAAACATAGCAACGGTGCTCACCTGGGTGGTGTGGTGGGCTCTGCTGGTGTTTGTGCTGGTGGTGGCGGGAAAGGTGTGGTGCACCGTCTGCCCCTGGAACGCCATAAGCGACTGGGTGAGGAGACGCAGCCTGTGGAAACGGGTGCGGGATGAGGAGCTTTTCACCCTCAACCTGAAGTGGCCCGATAGGCTGAAGAACATATACCTGGCGACCGGCTTCTTCGTGCTTCTCACCTGGCTTGAGCTGGGGCTGGGGGTAACGGGTAGCCCGAGAATCACCGCATACTTAGGGCTGCTGATTCTCGTGATGGCTCTTGTGCCGGCGGTGCTGTTTGAGGGCAAGCCCTTCTGCAGGTATGCATGCTTGGTGGGCAGGATTTCGGGACTTTACGCCATGTTCTCGCCCGTGGAGCTGAGGAGCAGGAGCAAAAGGCTCTGCAGGCGGTGCAGAAGCAGGGACTGCCACAGGGGGAATGAGAGGGGATACCCCTGCCCCACCTTTGAGAGCCTGCACACCATGGACTCCAACACCTACTGCATCCTGTGCACGGAGTGCGTGAAGAGCTGCAGGCACGGCAATGTGGCGCTGAACCTCAGAACCCCCGCCGCTGACCTGATGGAGCTGAGAAAGCCCAGAAGGGATGAGGCGCTGCTGTCGCTGGTCATGCTCAGCATGACCTCCTTCCATGGCATAACCATGACACCGCAGTGGTTCTCCTGGCTGGTGGAGCTGCAGGAGAGGCTCAGCGTGGGCTACTACGCCGCCTTCACGCTTATGATGCTGGTCGTGCTCACGCTCTTCCCGGCTGTGTTCTACGTGGTATGCGTGCTCTCCAGGCGTGCCTCGGGGTCAGAGGTGCCGGTGAGCAGGATATTTATAAACTACGCCTACCCCCTCCTGCCCATAGCGCTGTTCTACCACTTAGCCCACAACACCATGCACTTCTTCCGTGAGGGGCAGAAGCTGCTGCCGGTGCTCTCCGATCCCTTCGGCTGGGGCTGGAACCTGTTCGGCACAGCCGGCGCTGCCCCCGAGCCACTGCTGTCCTTCACAGCAATCTGGTACCTGCAGGTGTTCTTCATAGTGCTCGGGCACGTGTTCTCTATACTGGTGGCTTCTAAGGTGGCGAGGATAACCTTCGCAGAGCAGAGCAGCGCCTTCAGAAGCCTGCTGCCGCAGCTTGCGGTGCTGGTGGGGTATTCTGCCTTCAGTCTCTGGCTGATTGCCCAGCCCATGGTGATGCGCACGTCTATGTGATGCGCTACAGCAGCTCTAAGAGCTGCCTGAGGGAGGTGATGACGTGCTCTGCTCCCCCGGCATCACCGCGCCTGTCTGCCTGCACCAGCACCGTCTGCATCCCCAGCGCCCTGCCCATGGCTATGTCGGTGCTTATGCTGTCCCCTATGAGCAGCGCATCTTCAGGGGCACAGCCCAGCTTTTCAAGCACCAGCCTGCCCATCAGCATTGAGGGCTTGCCCGCGAGCACAGCCTTCTTACCCGAAGCTGCTTCCACCGCCGCCACTATTGCACCCGCACCTGGCACCCTGCCGTGTTCTGTTACGAGCGTGCTGTCCCTGTTGGTTGCCACCAGCTCCGCACCTGCCTGCAGGTGCACCAGCGCCTCCGCAAGCCTGGCGTAGGTGAAGCTCCTGTCCAGCCCAACCACCACGGCGTCGCAGCCGCCTTCTGCAGACACCTCAATCCCATGCCCCCTGAGCTCCTCTATCAGCCCCCGCTCGCCAACAACGTGCACCCTGTCCATGCCCCTCTCGCTCAGGTACCTGGCTGCCGAGAAGCCTGAGCTCAGCACCTGCTCCGCTTCGGCAGGTATGCCGAGGCTCGCAAGCCTTGTGGCATGCGCTTCCCGGGTGAGGGTTGAGTTGTTGGTGAGGTAGAGCACCCTGCCACGCCTGCGGAGCTCTCTCACAACCTCCGCAGCACCTGGCACAGGGGCGCTGCCCCTGACAAGAACGCCGTCAATGTCAAGCACAAAGGCACGGAGCATGCCTAATTATTGCAGGCGGTGGTAAATATGGTTGTGGATGGCTTGGCTGAAGTGACCGCATTTTGCAAGGCAGTTTAACTGGTGAGTGGGTTTTAATGCCAGTAGAGGTGCTTAATTCCTCCAACTGCGCCTGTCACTTATCAATAAATTCCCTTATTCTCCTCTCAGCCAGCCTTACGTACTCCTCCTCTATCTCATATCCAACATAGTGTCTTCCTGTTTTTATTGCGGCGATGGCTGTCTGTCCGCTGCCCATGAAAGGGTCCAGGACAACCTCACCCTCGTATGTGTAAAGCTGGATCAGCCTGTAGGGAAGCTCAACGGGAAAGGGAGCCGGGTGACCAACCTCTTTTGCGGATATGGCGGGGAACGTCCACACACTCTTAGTGAACTCAAGAAATTCATCTCTCGTAATTGTGCTCCTTCTCTTATGGATGTTCTTTCTTGAAAATGTATCCTTGGAGAACACAAGAATGTACTCATGGACGTCCCGCAGAGTGGGATTCGCAGCAGAACACCAGCTCCCCCAGGCAGTGGAGGAGCCTGCAGAGGACCCCTTGTCCCATATTATCTCACCCCTCATAAGAAAACCTAACTCAAACATATCTCTGGCAATAAACGCATGAAGAGGGATGTATGGCTTTCTTCCCAAGTTTGCTATGTTGATACAGGCTCTGCCTCCTGGAACAAGGACTCTGTAAACTTCTCTCCACACTCTTTTTAAAAATTCTAAGTATTCTTCAAGAGTAAAGTCCTCATCGTACTCCTTTCCTACATTGTATGGCGGAGAAGTTACCATCAGATGAACGCTGCTGTCAGGCAGCTCCTCCATCTTCTCGGATGATTTGCAGAAGACTTTATCCAAAAACTGCTGAGGTACGGGATTCTCAATGTATCCAACCTCACGCTCCTTTGGCATACCATCATACATTTTGCTCGCATAAAATGGCGTGGAATCATGGCTTACCCTGCCTGGAGACCCAAAAGTGCTGGTTTTAGTCCCTCTTTTTCCCCGTTTAATCCTCATTTCAATCATCCATCCTGTAATCTGCCCACCTTTTATAAGGGTCAATCTGTATCTGGCTTGGGATGTTTAATATACCCGTTCCTGTGATTGTTTGTTTCAACATTTGCCTCTCTGAATTTATAGATAAGCAGAGCGATGATGATTCTCTCACGCAGAGAGCCAGCTTCCATCCCAATTTCCCAGCTCTTGAACTTTCCAGCTCTGCATGCTGAAATAGATACGGCAGTTTATTTTTAGTCCTGTTAAGCGAAATGACAAACAAAATGTTGATACGTATGCGAGGTGCCACCACCCATCATCAACGATAGGTAACAACCCGGCAAATATAAGGTTAGCGGTGGCATCTGGGCAGTGTGCTATCTGCAAAGTATTTCGCCTCATGCTTGTGCCTCCTTCTCAGCCCGGGACATAGAGTATAAGGTTCTGCATGTAGGTGCTTGAGCAGCAACCGCCCACGACGCTGAGCCTCCCCATTGCTTCACAGCAAAAGCCTCGCTCAGCTCAAGCCCACCACCCGCTTCACCACCCTGGCTCAGCTTAATCAGACAGCACCCCGCTGCATCTGCGAAAACTTTATCTTATCCATCACCCAGGGAGATTCAGGAGTCGCAGAGAATGAAGTGCGTCGTAACGGGCTGTGCAGGTTTTATAGGCTCACACCTTGCGGAGCGGCTGCTGCAGGAAGGATGGAAAGTGGTGGGCGTGGACAGCCTCACCCCCTACTACTCGCCGGAGCTAAAGCGACGCAACCTTGCCAGCCTTGAGAGGCATGAGAGCTTTGAGTTTATAAAGCGAGACATACTTGAGCTGAGCATGCGCGAGCTCAGGGGCGCGGAGGTGGTCTTCCATGAGGCTGCCCAGCCGGGAGTGAGGGCGAGCTGGGGGGAGAGCTTCGCCGAATACACCCGCGCCAACGTGCTCGCCACCCAGCGCCTCCTTGAGATGTGCAGGGAGCTGGAGCTCCAGAAGTTCGTGTACGCCAGCTCCTCCTCGGTTTACGGGGATGTGAGCACGCTGCCCATGCACGAGGCTCTGCTGCCAAAGCCGGTGTCACCCTACGGCGTGACAAAGCTTGCGGCAGAGCACCTCTGCTACCTTTACTGGAAGAACTACGGCGTGCCCACCGTATCCCTGAGGTACTTCACCGTCTACGGTCCAAGACAGCGCCCTGACATGGCTTTCCACAGGTTTGCAAGGGCGCTTTACTCTGGCGAGGAGATACAGATTTACGGCGACGGCAGGCAGACGAGAGACTTCACCTTCATCCGCGACGTGGTGAGCGCAACCCTCAGGAGCGCGGAGAGCGAGGCAGAGGGAGAGGCTATAAACATCGGCGGTGGCTCAAGGGTGGAGCTGATTCAGGCGCTTGAGCTGCTGGCAGAGCTCTCAGGAAAAACGCCCAGGATAAAACGCTTAGAGCGGCAGCATGGCGACGTGCGGGACACCCTCGCCGACATAACCAGAGCCAGAAGGATTCTGAACTGGAAGCCGGAGGTAAGGCTTGAAGAGGGACTCAGGGAATTTGTGGAATGGTATGAGAGGGAGATGCTGACATGAGGATTGCAATCGTGGGCACAGGCTACGTGGGGCTCGTGACAGGGGCATGCTTCGCGGAGCTCGGCAACAGGGTTGTGTGCGTGGACATTGACAGGGAGAGGGTGGAGAAGATAAACCGGGGAGAGGCGCCCTTCTATGAGGAGGGGCTGGACGAGCTCCTGAAGAAGCACGTGCCCGGCAGGTTGAGAGCCACCACCAGCCTTGAGGAGGCTATAGGGGAGAGCGACGTCAGCTTCATAAGCGTGGGCACGCCTTCGGGTCTGATGGACTACATAGACCTGAAGTACGTGGAGGAGGTGAGCAGGGGCATAGGGAAGTGCCTGAGGGAGAAGGAGGAGTACCACTTAGTGGTGGTCAAGAGCACCGTGGTGCCGGGCACAACTGAGCATTCGGTGCTCCCGCTGATAGAGAGATACTCGGGGAAGAAGGCTGGCAGAGACTTCGGCATTGCCATGAACCCCGAGTTCCTGAGGGAGGGCAGCGCAATTTACGACTTCATGAATCCGGACAGGATAATAATCGGGTGCATGGATGAGAGGTCCTGCAGCATGCTGAAGGAGCTATACAGGGACTTCAAGTGTCCTATCATGATAACTGACCCAAAGACGGCTGAAATGATAAAGTATGCGACCAACTCTTTCCTGGCAACCAAAATAAGCTTCATAAACGACATCGGCAACATCTGCAAGCAGCTCGGCATAGATGTCTATGAGGTGGCGAAGGGCATGGGGCTTGACTCCAGGATTTCGCCGGAGTTTCTGAGGGCGGGGATAGGCTTTGGCGGAAGCTGCTTCCCAAAGGATGTGAAGGCGCTGGTGGGCAAGGCAAAGGAGGTTTACTACCGCCCGGTGGTGCTGAATGCAGCGCTTGAGCTCAATGAGACCCAGCCCCTCAGGCTGATTGAGCTGCTTGAGAAGCGGGTGGGTCCGCTGAGGGGTAAGCACGTGGCTGTGCTGGGGCTGGCTTTCAAGCCGGGCACGGATGACATGCGGGAGGCGCCCTCCATAAAGGTGATAACCAGCCTGCTGATGAAGGGCGCCACGGTGCATGCTGCTGACCCCAAAGCCGTGCCCGTCGCGAGGAAGATTTTCGGCGAGCATGAGCGTCTCAGGCTGTACGAGAACGCAAAGGAGGCGGTGAAGAACTGCAAGTACGTGCTCATAGTCACCGAGTGGGAGGAGTTCAGGGATGAGGAGCTGTACCGCGGGAAGGTTGTGATAGACGGCAGACGGGTGCCGGAGGCTAAGGTTGCCGAGCACTATGAGGGTGTGTGCTGGTAGGTGGTAGCGTGCGGGAGATTGAGGAGCTGAAGAGCAGGCTGCACGGGGCGGGGATCAGCTTCAGAGGCATGAGGGTGCTCGTAACAGGCGGCGCGGGCTTCTTAGGTTCCTGGATATGCGAATACCTGCTCAGCGACGGTGCAAGCGTTACCTGCGTTGACAACTTTGCCAGCGGGCTAAGGAGCAACGTGAGCCACCTGATGCAGCATGAGGGCTTCACACTGGTGGAGCATGACATCTCAGAGCCCCTCGGGCTCAGCCAGGACTACGACATAGTGATGCACCTGGCGAGCAGGGCGTCGCCCTTTGAGTTTGAGAGGTACCCCATTGAGATACTCATGGCAAACACCATGGGAACGGTTAATGCACTGGAAATCGCCAGGCGCTCCGAGGCAAGGCTGCTCTATGCCTCAACCAGCGAGGTTTACGGCGACCCGGCTCCAGAGTTCGTGCCGACGCCGGAGAGCTACAATGGCAACGTCAGCACCACCGGACCGAGGAGCTGCTACGACGAGGCTAAGCGAGCCGGCGAGGCGTTCGTAATGGCGTACCGCAGGCAGTACGGCATGGACACCAGAATCGTGAGAATCTTCAACACCTACGGACCCAGGATGAGGAGCGACGACATATACGGCAGGGTGGTGCCCAGGTTCATTGAGCAGGCGCTCACGGGCAAGCCCATAACAGTCTTCGGCACGGGTGAGCAGACCAGAAGCTTCACCTACGTCACTGACGAGGTTGAGGGCATACTCAGGTTAGCGTACCTGGAGGAGGCTGAGGGCGAGGTGGTGAACATAGGCAGCAACCGTGAGACCAGGATAATAGAGCTCGCCGAGCTGGTGAAGAGGCTCACAGGCTCGGACTCCGAGATAACCTTCCACCCGCTCCCCAAGGATGACCCGAAGCGCAGGGCACCGGATATCACCAAGGCGAGACGCCTGCTGGGCTGGGAGCCCAAAGTTAGCCTTGAGGAGGGGTTGAAGAGAACCATCGCCTGGTTTGAGGAGAGGATCAGCAGAGAATGAGGATGAAGCTGTTTGAGGATGTGCAGGTGCTCTGCCCGAACCCCGCTGCCTTTATTGAAACCCTTGATGCGGTGGTTATAGGGGACCTGCACTTAGGGTACGAGGCTATGCTGGCGGAGAGGGGGGTTTTCCTGCCGAAGACGCAGCTTAAAAAGCAGCTCAGCATGCTTGAGGAGGTGGCGGCGGCTGCAGCGGAGGCTGAAAGGCTGATAATAAATGGAGACCTGAAGCACGAGTTCGGTGGCTTCAGCTACCAGGAGAGCCGGGAGGTTGAGAGCTTCCTGAAGACTGCCAGAGAGCTGTTTGGCGAGGTCTGGGTGGTGCGGGGCAATCACGATAACTTCTTAGCCGGAAGCCTGAAACGCCTTGGCGTGAGCTTCGTGGAGGAGGTGTGGAAGCGAGGCGTGGTGGTGTTCCACGGGCACAGAATGCCAGGGGATGCTGAGCTGTACGTGCTGGCACACGAGCACCCGGCGGTGGTGCTGCACGATGAGATAGGTGCCAAGGAGAAGCTCAGGTGCTTCCTGTACGGAAGGGTCGCGGCGGGAAGGGTGGTGGTGCTGCCAGCCTTCTCCCCCCTCGCCGCAGGAAGCGAGGTGAACCTGCTGCCGAAGAGCGAGCTGCTGTCGCCCTTCCTGAGGAGCATTGAGACTGACAGGCTCAGGGTGCTGGCTGTGAGCAGGGAGGCGGGCTGCTTGGAGTTTGCAACCCTGGGGGAGATGCGCAGGTTCGCGTGAAACCCCCGATACCTTTATATATGAGTTGCCTTACATATATATTAGCACATGTTATGGTTGATGGGGATGCTCTTTTTAAAGGAGTAATGAGCATGGAGGAGAGAGACACCGCCCCGCTGGTGAACCGTGCAACGGAAGTGCTGGATGAAATCTCCGCAAACTTCAGGATAGACCTCAGCAGGCTTGAAAGAGACCGGGAGTACTTAGAGAGGGTTTACCTGACCCTGAAAGGGAACCTGGAGGAGCTGAAGAGCCTCAAGGATGAGATGGAGCAGCGGGGCTTTGATTCACCCTACTTCGCCTTAGGGCTGAGCAGGCACAGCGCGCCTCTGGGGAGAAGCGGCTACAGACGGGAGGACGTGGAGGACCAGAGGGACGTGGCAAAGCACAAGATGTTCTTCCGCACCAATGCTGCCTTTAAAAAGGGCACCTTTGAGCGCACGAAAAGCGCAATAGCAGCGCACAACATAGCCCTGGGGCACATAGAGGAGTTTGTAACCTTCGTGTGCGAGTGCGGCAAGGAGAGCAAGGGTAAGGAGGCTCTCAGGATAATTGAAGAGAAGGGCAGGTACGTGTGCCAGAAGTGCGGCTCAGACTCTGGAGTAAGGTTGCAGAGGAATGAGCAGGGGATATACCGCCTGGAAATCCTGCCGTACCTGACCTACGGTGGCGAGTTCACCGTTGAAATCTCCAGATTCACACCCACAGAGCGCATGGCATACAGGGAGCTGGTTGAAATCCTCAGGGAGAAGAAGAAGGGAAGAATAAAGTCAGCCACTGTTACATTTAAAGCCAGGAAAAACGGGAAGTGGGTTACAAGGAGAGAGCAGGTTGAGGCTGACAAGAGCGAGAGGCTGGATTACGAGGGTGTGCTGCGCAGCAAGTATGGCAAGATAATAATAGAGCATGTGCGCTACCATCATGAGCGCTCAATTCTCGTGAGCGGCAGGTACAACCGCCAGGCGCTTGCTATCGCATACACCAAGATTCTGAAGAACAAGCGCGAGGAGATTCTGGAGTATCTGCTGTCAAAGAGGGTGGATATGGAGAAACTGCGCAAGTACGAGGAGATAAAGCGCAGGTTTGACGTTCAGATGTACTCAACGGAAGCCACCCAGAGCTTTGCCTTAGACATGCGTGTGATGGAGGAGCGCAGGGAGCTGATAAACGAGTTTGAGGAGGAGCTCCGGCGGGAGGGGCTGATGGACGAGCAGGGCAACCTGGTTGAGGGGCTGGATGAGGCGATAACCTACAGGCAGAAAATCCGCAAGGAGATGATGATAAAGATTCCAAAGGCGCTCTTCGCCTGGGATATATTCAAGTTCCTGCTGATAAAACCCTACAGGGAGCGCAGGTATGCCAGCATCTTCCCGGGTTTGCAGCCGATTCCTGACAGGGAGCAGCTCAAGGCTGGGCTGGAGATTCTTGAGGATGAGGACTTGATGCAGGCTATTAAGCGATTCATTGACCCGACGGTGATTCCCGTGAAGAATGCCCACGAGATAGTGTTCAAGAAGTTTGAAATTGAGGAGATACTGCAGGACTACCTCAAGGTCACCTCCTCAAGGGCTGTTGGCGGAATAGCGCTCTACCTGCACAGCGACCTGGGGCTTGAGAAAAGCGCTGAGGTGGTCTCGTCAACCATTGACGAGCTGAAGGAGGTGCTGAAGGTTATAATACGCCTGGGCAGGAGGGACATCCTGCCGGAGGAGAAGCTTGAGCACCTGGAGGATATAAGGAGCATAAGGATCTCCGAGAAAGCCAAGAGGTTCCTGGAGCTGGTGAGGTGAAATGGGCAGGGAGATTGTGGTGCTGCGCTCTTCACAGAAGGATGTGCTCATAGAGGAGATCAACCAGAAGCTTGACAGCAGCACGAAGAAGGTGCACCTGAGCATTCGCCCCACCATCAACATACTGGCGTCCATCCTGACAGCAGCTCCGAACATAGAGGCTATAACCTGCCCGCCGTCGCTGTACGAGCGCACTCCGAAGAAAATCCGCACCGCCTTGGAGAAGATAGGTATAAAGTTTGAGCCGCTGCTCCTCACCCCGGGAAGACCCCGCTCCCACCCCAACTGGAAGATTCAGAAGGTTTACGAGCTTGAGAGGCAGGGCTACTCCGCCAAGGAGATAAGCGACAAGCTGGGCATTCCGCTGACAACCGTCTACTACTACCTGAAGAAGGAGGGCAGATGACAGGAACCCCGCTGGATGTTAGGCTCCTGTGTAAATAATGTGCTCCTCAGGGAGCAGGATGCAGGCGATGCTCAGGGATGTTAGAAATCTGCTCAACAGTCTCAGGTTTGCCTTCGGCAAGCCCTCGGAGTATGCACCCTATCCGCCTGCTGCTCTCTGGATTGAGGTCACCAACAAGTGCAATCTGCGCTGCGTGATGTGCGCCAACTCCCTGGTTGAGAAGTCAAAAACAGGCTTCATGGAGTGGGAGGTCTTCAGGAGAATCGTTGACGAGGCGAGCGGCTACGCCACCACCGCCTTCCTGTTCCTGGGTGGCGAGCCCCTGCTCCACAGGGATATATTCAGGATGATTGCCTACGCGGAGAGCAGGGGGATGAAGGTGAGGCTGCACACCAACGCCACCCTGCTGGATGAAGCAAAGGCTGAGAAGCTGATTGCATCCGGGCTGTCCCTGATATCCTTCTCCTTTGATGGATATGACAAGGAGTCGTATGAGAAGGTCAGGGTAGGTGCAAAGTTTGAGCGAACTCTTGAGAATGTTCGTAATTTTCTGAAAATAAAGGGCAGCTCAAAGAAGCCATACACCATACTCCAGAACATCGTTGAGTACGGTGAGGATGAGGAGACGAAGCGCAGAAGAGAGGCATTCTACCGCATGTTCTCAGACCTGCCCCTTGATGATATTGAAGTCAGGATGATTCACCCGTGGGCCGGCAAGTTCAGCGACTCGGAGTTCAGGCTGCCTCCCGTGAGAAAGGACAGGTTCTACCCCTGCGCCTATCTCTGGAGGACCATGAACATACTCTGGAACGGCACGGTGGTGCCGTGCTGCCTTGATATAACGGGTGAGGTAACCCTGGGCAATGTCAGGGAGAAGAGCCTGAGGGAGATCTGGAATGACCTGCCCATTCGCAGGATGCGCAGGCTCATGCTGGAGCGCAGGCATGAGGAGATTGAGATGTGCAGGAACTGCCAGGTGCTCAGGGACTCTTTTATGGGGATTTCAGGGGTGCTCACAAAGATAATGCTCTACTCAGCGGAGAACATGCTGGGATTCAGAAGCACACGAGCCATCACCAGAGGAATTAAAAGGCTCAGGAGTCTGGTTTCATAATCTTTCGGCAATGCAGAAGTTGGTTATATAGATATCCTTTGGCTGGATTTTTTCTGTTGCTATTGCAATAACAAAAAATGGCAGAAAAATAAGCCAGTTTATCATCAGCAGCCCTCTGCGAAGCGGCTCTGGAGGAACCCTGTTTATCCTTGCCATGCTCATGAAGTAGAAAAGGGTTACCAGAAACCCGAGCACGCCCACAACTCTGTTCACCTCAACCACACGGAAGCCATGCTCCTGCAGTACCATCTCAACCCCCTGGGCAGTCAGTCTGAGCCTGTCTATGGGTATGGGGTGGTAAAGCCATGCCATTGGCACGCTGAAGAAGAGTGTTCCGCCACTTTTCAAAACCCTGGCGAGCTCTCCCAGCAGCCTCTCCGGAGAGGCTACGTGCTCCATCACTTCAAGGCACACCACAGTATCAAAGCTGCCGTCTTTGAAGGGCAGGCTGCAGGCGTCGCCAACCACATCCACCCTGTACTTCCCGTGGCCATAGCGTCTGCAGAGGTCAAGCTTTATGCTTCTGGTGCTGTAGTAGTGGGGATACTCCGGTCCTATCTCAAGTATTCTGCCCCTGAGTCTGGAGACGTGCCTGCGAAACAGCCTGCGGAAGAGCACCGGTCTGGGGCGGCAGGAGTGTATGAAGTTGCCCACCGTCTTCCTGAGCTCCTCAAGCTGCAAGAGAGCACCTCTTAAATCGGATAGAGAATAACTTCGGCATGCTTTTCGCCTATGATGCATTTTCGCCAGCGGCGCTGCCCCTGGCTACCTTCCGTACTTTATCTCTTCTGCGGCTAAGAGGTAGCTCTCCCTCCAGGCGTTTGCGGTCTCGTACCTGTCCCTGCCGGCGAAGATGTACACCTTCTGCCCAGCCCTGAAGGCGTCCCTCTT
>JALSIP010000051.1 GCA_026989875.1 archaeon | reverse complement strand
GAGGAGGAGCGCATGCTCAGGGAGATGGTGGAGAAGATCAAAGCCAGCGGCGCCAGCGTGCTCTTCTGCCAGAAGGGCATTGACGACCTCGCACAGCACTACCTGGCAAAGGAGGGCATCTTTGCGGTGCGCAGGGTGAAGAAGAGCGACATGGAGAAGCTCGCCAAGGCTACCGGCGCAACCATCGTGACAAACATCTCAGAGCTCAGCGAGAAGGACTTGGGTTATGCTGGCATTGTGGAGGAGGTGAAGATTGGCGAGGATGAAATGGTGTTCGTCAGAGACTGCAAGGACCCGAAGAGCGTCACCATACTCATACGTGGCGGCAGCGAGCACATCGTGGATGAGGTGGAGCGCGCCCTGGAGGACTGCCTCGGCGTGGTGCCCGCAGCAATAAAGGATGGCAAGGTGGTTGCGGGCGGCGGCGCACCAGAAATTGAGCTGGCACTCAGACTCAGAGACTTCGCTAAAACCGTCGGAGGCAGAGAGCAGCTCGCAATTGAAGCCTTCGCAGACGCACTTGAGGTAATACCCAGAGCACTCGCAGAAAACGCTGGACTTGACCCGATTGACATGATCGTAGCCCTGAGAGCCAAACACGAAAAGGAAGACAGAGGCTACAGATTCGGACTGGACGTGTACAGGGGCGAGGTGAAGGACATGATCGCAGAGGGTATCGTGGAGCCACTCTCAGTAAAAGCACAGGCTATTGACTCGGCAAGCGAAGTGGCAGTGATGATACTCAGAATTGACGACGTAATTGCAGCGAGCAGGAAGGGCGGAGAGCCAGGTGGAGGCGAAGAGCCCCAGATGCCCATGATGTGAGGGTGCGGTGCACCCTTCCCTCAAATTTTCTTCTGACAGACACGCAACGGGACCGAAACAGAAAAACGCAAAGGTCTTTACCTCAGGGTTAACACATCCGTTGACTTTTTACAATGTTACTGTAGTCTGTGCCACGCATGAGCTTCCGCTTCAACCGCCAGGAAGCTGCAGGCGCCATAGGAGACCTGGGCACGCTGGTGCCGCTCGCCCTCGGAGTTATTCTGTTAAATGGTGTGAGCGCAACCGGCACCTTCTTCATGATCGGACTTTTCTACATCCTCTCTGGCATATACTTCAGGGTTCCCACGCCTGTGCAGCCCATGAAGGTTATAACCGCCTACGCCATAGCCAACTACACTGTCGTGAGCTCTGGCATGGTTTACGCGGGTGCGCTGTGGATGGGGCTCATACTCCTGCTCCTTGGTGTAACAGGGCTGATAAGCCTGAGCAGGCACGTGCCGAAGAGTGTTGTCAGGGGGGTGCAGCTTGGAGTTGGCACGCTTCTCATGCTTCGGGGCATAGACTTCATGCTCTCCCCTCCGGCAGCGGAGTACGTGCCAGCCTACCAGCACGAGCTTGCCAGCCTCAGCATAGGTGGAATCAGCGCCTACGTGCTTATCTCCTTAGCGGCGCTGCTCTTCATCCTGCTCACCCTTGACAGCAGGCGAGTGCCTTCAGCTTTGGTAGTGCTGCTGGCAGGCTTTGCCATGGGATATGTGCTGTACCACCCGCCTCTGAGCCTCAGCCCCGCTCTGCCCCAGCCCCTTCAGGCGCTGCCCACACGCCAGGAGTTCGTGGCTGCGCTCTTCATGCTGGCGCTGCCCCAGCTCCCCATGACCGTGGGCAATGCCATAGTAGCCCAGCAGGAGCTGGCAAGAAGCTACTTTGGCAGCAGAGCTGAGAAGGTAACCTGGCGCTCCCTGTCCATCTCCCAGGGACTTGCGAATCTGGGTGCATTCATGTTCTCAGCCATGCCCATGTGCCACGGTGCCGGCGGGCTGGCTGCCCACTACCGCTTCGGTGCCAGAACTGCCGGCAACAACATAATCATAGGCAGCTTCTTCTTAGGGATAGCCCTGCTCTTCGGCAGGTACTCGGTGGAGGTGCTCAGGATGCTGCCCTTCTCGGTGCTGGGAGTGCTCCTGTTCATAGCCGGCGCAGAGCTCATGACCATGCTCAGAGACCTGCACACCAAGGAGGAGCTCTACGTGCCCATGGTGATGCTGGGCATAACCTTAGCGAGCAACCTGGGCTGGGCTTTTGCAGTGGGTCTGGTGCTTGCCTTACTGATTGAGAGAAGAATCGTGAGGGTGTGAATAAATTTTACATTGGCACTCATTAAGCTAAGCGTCATGGGGCTCTGGGACAGCAGGGAGCTTGCAGAGCTTGCGAGAAAGGACTTTGACAGGGCGTGGAGGGAGAGCGTAGGGCTTGCTCAGGGCAGCGGCAAGCCGGAGCTTGGCGGAATGGGGAGAGCTCATCCCCTCTTTGACACCGTTCAGAGGCTCAGGCAGGCATACATAGAGCTGGGGTTTGAGGAGGTTGTGAACCCCATCCTGATAGAGGAGAAGGAGGTGCGGAGGCAGTTTGACGGCGAGGCTATGGCGGTGCTTGACCGCTGCTTCTACCTTGCCGGGCTGCCCAGACCGAATGTGGGAATAAGCGCAGAGCGTGCGGAGAGGCTCAGAGAGGCGGGGGTGAGGGATGTTGAGAAGCTCAGGCAGGTGCTTCACGCCTACAAGAAGGGCAGATTCACGGGCGACGAGCTGCTCTATAGGGTTGCGGAGGCTGCCTCCATTGACGCAGATGGGGCGCTCAGGCTGCTGCAGGAGCACTTTCCGGAGCTTCAGGAGCTGAAGCCTGTGGCTGGAAGCCTCACCCTCAGGAGCCACATGACCAGCGGCTGGTTTCTCACCCTGCGGGAGCTATACGGGAAGCGCAGGCTGCCCCTGAAGCTGTTCTCGGTTGACAGGTGCTTCAGAAGGGAGCAGCGGGAGGATGCAACCCACCTGAGGAGCTACCACTCGGCGAGCTGCGTTGTCATGGGTGACGTGGGGCTTGAAGCAGGGCGAGAGGTGGCGGCTAAGCTGCTGGAGAGGCTCGGCTTCACAGAGCTTAAGTTCAGGGAAGATGAGAAGCAGTCAAAGTACTATGCCCCGGGCACCCAGACAGAGGTGTATGCCAGGCACGGCAGGGGGTGGGTGGAGGTGGCAACCTTTGGAATGTACTCCCCGGCCGTGCTCTCGCTGTACGGCATAGAGGTGCCGGTGATGAACCTGGGCATGGGGGTTGAGCGCATAGCCATGCTGCTCCACGGCAGGGAGGACGTGAGGGAGCTGGTGTATCCGCAGTTCTACTCGGAGTGGAGGCTGAGCGATGAGGAGATTGCAGACATGCTGAGGCTGGTTGAGGTGCCGGAGAGCGGGGAGGGCAGGAAGGTTGCGCAGGCGATTGCAAGAACGGTGCGCGAGCATGCGCATGCCACAGCCCCCTGCAGGTTTCTCGCCTACGAGGGCAGGCTGATGGGCAGGCATGCGAGGGTGTGGGTGGCTGAGCAGGAGGAGGGGAAGAGGCTCGCAGGACCCGCGGCTCTCAATGTGATTGCGGTTCACGATGGCAACGTGCTGGCTTTCCCGCCGGAGGAGGCAAAGGGGGTGGAAAAGGTGAGCTGCGCCATGGCGGTGAGCATGAGGTTTGCAGCCAGACTGGAGAGAGCCGCAGCCTCTGGCAGCGGAAGCTTCAGGGACAGGGTGGGGATGGCGAAGAGCTTGGCTGACATCAATCTTGAGCTTGACGAGGTGGCGAGGAACTACATAACCTCCAAGGAGAAGAGGATAAAGGTGGGTGGTCCTGTTTTTCTCAGCGTGGAAGCGGAGCTGGTGTGAATGTACCATGCCGTGAGAACGGTGCTCGGGCTGCTGGTTTTCTCAGAGAGCGGCAGACTGGTTGAGGTGCTCAGGTACGAGAAGCCGGAGGCTGTGCTTGCCACTGGGCTGACGCCGCAGGAGCGGGAGCTCATAGAGAGGCTGGGGGAGGTGAGGGTTGAGGGGGTGCACGGCTTCCCGACAGAGGGAGGCGAGCTCTTCAGGAGCAGGCTCGCAGAGGTGCTGCGGGAGCTGGGTGTGAGCGAGGAGGAGTACAGGGAGATGCTCAGGAGCACGGCGGTGCAGCTTGCCAAGGCGAGGCTGAGGAAGGCGCTGCAGAGCAGGGACATGACCATAAAGCAGCTTGTCAGCGCGGTGGAGGAGCTGGAGGAGGTGCAGAACCTGCTGCGCAGCAGGCTGAGGGAGTGGTACTTCCTGCACTTCCCGGAGGCTGCGGAGCACGAGGAGCTGGCTGAGATTGTGGCGAGGTACGGGCACAGGGGGAGAATGCCGGGAGAGCTCGGACAGCTTGCAGAAGACTCGGCGGGTGCAGAGCTGGGAGAGGAGGAGCTGGAGGTGCTGCAGGAGTTTGCCTCTGGCATACTTGAGCTACGCAGGCTCAGGGAGAGGGTGATGGAGAGGCTGGAGGAGGTGATGCACGAGCATGCCCCCAACCTGAGCCACTTAGCAGGCGCCCACATAGGTGCAAAGCTCATAGCTGCCGCAGGCGGCATAGAGAGGCTCGCTAAGATGCCCGCCAGCAGGATACAGGTGCTGGGGGCTGAGAGGGCGCTCTTCAGACACCTCGCGAGAGGGGCGAAGCCGCCGAAGCACGGGTACATCTACCAGCACCCCTTAGTCAGGGGTGCCCCGAAGAAGCGCAGGGGTAGAGCCGCAAGAGCGCTTGCAGCCAAGCTCGCCATTGCAGCAAGGGCTGATGCATACGGCGGCAGGTTCATAGCTGAGGAGCTTGAAAGCAGGCTGAAGGTGCTGAAATGAAGCTAAGGGAGCTGATGCCCGGGATATACAGGGCAGGAAGGGAGCTCGCCACCGTTAACCTCACCCCGGGCAGGCGGGTTTACGGGGAGAGGCTGGTGAGGCATGCTGGGAGGGAGTTCCGGCTCTGGAATCCCAGAAGAAGCAAGCTGGCTGCGGCAATTCTGCTGGGTCTCAGGGAGCTGCCGCTTGCTCAGAGCTCAAAGGTGCTCTACATAGGCGCCGCCCAGGGCACCACCGCCTCGCATGTGAGCGATGTTGCCAGGGATGGGGTGGTGTACTGCGTGGAGGTTTCGCCGAGGGCTGCGTACTCGCTTATCAGGTTAGCCGAGCACAGGCGCAACCTCATACCTGTGCTTGCGGATGCCGCCTCGCCACGCGATTACGCCTGCCTGCTTGAGAGGGTTGACCTGGTGTACCAGGATGTGGCGCAGCCGGAGATGGGCGAGATTCTGCTGAAGAACGTCTCCCTCTTCCTGAGGAAGGGCGGGCACATAATCTACCTGATAAAGGCGAGAAGCATAAGCGCCGAGAAGCCGGAGAAGATTTTTGCTGCGGAGGTTGAGAGCCTCAGGGAGGCTGGGGTGGAGGTGCTCAGGCGGATGAGGCTTGAGCCCTACGAGAGGGACCACATGCTGGTGCTGGGCAGGTGGAGAGGGTGATTCTGGCGCCTGCTATGCTTGCATTGGCGCTGCTCAGGGTGCTGGGTGGCTGGGATGCAGCAGGTATTGCGGTGGCGCTGCTGCTCCAGCTCTGCCAGCGGGTGCTCGTCCTGAAGGGAAGGCAGGAGGCGCTCAGTGTGCTCGCCGCAGCCGCGGCTGCAGCTCTGCTGGCACCCCTGGGCTTTGCCCCGGCGGCTCTTGCAGGGCTGCTGAGCTATCCGCTGCTCCGCCTGCTCTCAGACTCGGGTGCCATGCTCTTCTACCCCATCTACAGAAGACGCTTCGCCCTGGGCATGTACACCGAGCTCAGGTCCCTGCGGGTGGAGGAGCTGATGAGGTATGGGGAGCAGAGGCTGGCTGCTTTCATGGAGGTGGGCAGCATCTTTCTGCTGCTCTACCTGCTCAGAACAAATGCGCTTGCGGGCTACTTCCTGTACATGGCTGTGTCCAACACCATTCTCCCCCTGCCCACGCCGCCCGCGGTGCTCGCTGCAGGTGCAGCCTTCGGCGCGGTAACCGCGGCGCTCGCCGGAGGTGTGGCGAACTGCATAGGTGCAACGGTTGACTACTACATCGGCAGGATTCTGCCACACGGCGAAGCTGAGAGGAGGCTGAAGCCTGTGCTGGAGAGGTTCAGGAGGCACGCCTTCGCCATAATAATCTTCGCGGGCTTCACGCCCTTTGTTTTTGACCCCTTCAGGCTGGCTGCAGGCTACGTGCGCTACAGCCTGCTCAAGTACTGGCTTGCGGTTTTCATCGGCAGAACCTCAAGATACTTTATACTGGCATGGCTGGGAATGGACCTATGGGAGCTGCTGAGGACGAGGCTGTGATAATCTTCCTGCTCGCCGATGGCATGAGGCTGGACCTGCTGGAGCAGCTCATGGCTCAGCGCAGGCTGCCCAACCTTGAGGCTCTGATTGCGGAGGGCAGCCTGTGCACCGCAACCTCAACCTTCCCCACCACCACGGGACCCGCGCACCTGCCCTTCATAACCGGCAGATTTGCGGGAGACTGCGAGATTCCGGGCATAAGGTGGGTGGACAAGAGCAGGGGCTGGTTCTCCAGAACCTACGTGAGCCTGCTGGCGAACGGCAAGATGGACCGCGACCTCAGCGAGGAGGTGGAGACCATCTTCCAGCTCGCGCCCTCTGCGTGCATCTTCTCCCACATCACCAGAGGGGCAGAGCTGAAGGTGCCGCCCTTCGGGCACTTCTTCTCCCATGCGCTGAACACCTGGCTGGAGTTTGACAGCCTGGGCATGAGGCTCACCAGAATCTGCGCCACCAGAGGCTACAGGCTGGTGTTCACGCTGCTCTCGGCGATAGATGAGTTCAGCCACAGGTACGGGTGCCGGAGCAGGCAGGCGCTCAGTGCCTACGAGCTGCTTGACCGCTGGGTGGGGAGGCTCAGGAGCTACCTGCGGGCATGCGGAATTGAGCACGAGCTTATAATAGCCAGCGACCACGGGATGAGCGACACCCATGTGCACATTGACCTGGTCGGGGTGATGCGCCGCATGGGCTTCAGGACAGGCAGCTACCCCTTCAGCCTGCGCAAGGGTGAGGTGTTTGTTGCGGAGAGCGGCAACTCCATGGCTCACCTGTACTTCAGGGACACCCGCAGGGCTGGAGAGGCTGCGGAAAGGCTGTGCAGGCTCAGAGGTGTTGGGCTGGTGCTGCTGCGCAGCGGTGAGGGGGTTGAGGTGCGCAGCGGTGATGAGCTCGCCTTCATCAGAGCATCTAAGGAGAGGTACAGGTACGAGGCGGCTCACGGGGACCCGCTTCACCTTGAGCCCTTCTCGGGCAGGTGGCTTGATGAAGAGGAGTGGCATGCAGCCACCCTCAAAACACCCTACCCCGACTCCGTGGTGCAGGTGATGCAGCTCTTCCGGAGCAGGCGATGCGGCGACCTGGTGGTCACGGCACAGCGTGGCTACGATCTCAGAACCCTTGAAGTGCCCGAGCACAGAGCCAGCCACGGCTCCCTTGGCAGGGAGCACATGCTGGTGCCGGTGCTGTGCAGCTCACCCCTGCAGGTAAAAAGAACCGCGGAGGTGTTTGAGCACATGCGCCTCAGGCTTCAGAGCATGGCATCCACCAAGGCGTGAGAGCAGCTGCACTTCCTCTCCTCCGGGATGAGGTGGATTACCCTGACTATCAGCCTGCGCAGCTTGTCCTCGTTCTCCCTGACCACCTCCACCACCTCTCTGGCGGTGAGCCTGTTCTGCTTCAAGCCAGCGGCGTAGTTGGTAACGGTGCAGATGCTGGCATAGCACAGCTCCATCTCCCTCGCCAGCGCCGCCTCCGGCATGGCTGTCATGCCCACCACGTCAGCCCCCAGCTTTGAGAGCATGCGTATCTCCGCGGGTGTCTCAAACCTGGGACCCTGGGTTACGGCATAGACGCCTGACTCAACCACCCTGCCCAGCACTTCTCTTCCCGCATCTATAAGCGCCTTCCTGAGCTCGGGGCAGTAGGGCTCGCTCATGTCAATGTGCACCGCCCGTGTATCGTAAAAGGTGTTCGCCCTTCCGGCGGTGAAGTCTATTATGTCGTGGGGCACCACCACATCCCCTGGCGAAAGCTCCGGAGATATTCCCCCGACGGAGTTGGTGGCGATTATCCTGGTAACCCCGAGCTCCTTAAGTGCATAGATGTTAGCCCTGTAGTTCACCCTGTGGGGGGGAAGCTCGTGCCTGGTGCCGTGGCGCGGCATGAAAACCACACCCCTGCGGTGTATCTCGGCTATAGCCACAGGCGATGCATCCCCGTAGGGTGTTGAGATTCGCCTCACCTCCACATCCTCCCCCTCGTACAGCCCAGTACCGCCTATCACACCTATCCTTTCCACCGCTTCACCTCCGGGTACTTCCACGTATTCCAAAGAAGGCTATTACCGTCAGCACCACCCCGAGGGTTACGGAGAGCGCGAACATGCCGGTGGCGATTCTTCCCATCAGGTAAAGCGCCACCGCATCCAGCACCAGGCGTATGGCGATTACAAAGACCATGAGCACTAAGTACCTGCTCGTGCTCTCCCCCTCCACCAGGGCGTCTATTATCTTCCCCCCCAGCGCCACCAGCGCGGAGAACATGAAGAAGTCTATGGAGGCGGCTGTGAACTGGGGCAGGATTTCCTGGTAGCCCGTCATCCCTGCTATGGAGCGCCAGCCTATGAGCACACCGAGCACCGCCAGCACCGCAGACACCACGTAGGTGAAGAAGGAGAGCTTGGCTGAGATTAAGGCGTCGCGCAGCTCAGAAATGCTCTTTGTCACCGTCCCCTCAAGGTTGAAGCCCTTGAGTATCAGGAACACGCCGAGAACCCCGCCGATTATGCGCCAGCTGTGCGGACCGAGCAGCATGTAAAGCACCAGCGCCACTCCTGGTAAGCCTATCACTATCCTGGAGAGCTTTGGGTCCCTGGCTATGCTTCTGAGAAAGTCAAGTATCATGTAGTAGGTGCTCTCCAGCCTCTCGCTCTGCCTCACTATCACCCTGCTGACCGAGATCACCTTTGCCCTGGACTCTATTATGGGCAGCACGTGCTCGTCCTCCACGCCATCAGTAACCAGAACCACGCCGTCGGGCTGAAACTCCCTCAGAATCTCGTCAAGCTGCTTCGCTATCAGCTCGTCGCTCACCACACCCACGTTCTCGTCCCCGACAAGCGTCGCCACCCTAACCTCCCTGCCCAGCTTCTGGTAGTAGTCGTGCAGCCTCACCGCCTCAAAAATCGTGTTGGTGTCGCTCTCCGTGGGGTCAGCTAACCCCAGCTTCACAGCAACCCTGAGGTTGTTGCTTCTCCCTACGATGGGACCTCTCTCCCCAACCTTCCTGGTGATGTCGGCGTCTCTGTCAACGCATATCACGTATATCTTCTGCATAACCTACACTAAGTTGAACCTTCTGAGGAGGTAGATGTCCTCCAGGTCAAGCTTCTCGCCTCGCTTGAAGCGCTCGTATATAGCCTTCGCCTCCTCCCGCAGCTCCTTCTCGCTCTTCTCCCTGTGAAGCATCTCAATGCCAGTCTCCAACTCAAGTATCTCCTTCTCCAGCTCCTTGAGCTGCGGTATCTTCTCATCAAGCTCCGCATTCAGCCTGTCAAGCTCCTGGGTAATGGCAAGCTTCTCCCTGTTTACCTCGTCAAGCCTGCCCTCAAGCTCCTTTATCTTCTCCACTGCCGCTATGAAGGCTTCGTGATACTTCTGCGATTCGTCGCTCAGCTTTATTATCTTCTCGTGCACCTTCTTTGAGGTCTTGCGCTTCTTCTCCAGCTCCCTGGTTATGTTTATGAGCTCGGCATAGCCTGCAAGCTCCTTTTCAATCTCTGCTATGCGCTTTACAAGCTCATCCTCCTTCTTTATCTCAAGCACGCTGGTCTGAAGCTTCCACTCAAGGCGATTCTTCTCGCGCTGCAGCTTCTTGAAGTCGCCCTTTGGCGCCTTCTCCTTGACACGCCTGTACTCCTCAAGCAGGCGCTTTACCTCTGCGTTCGCCTCCTCACGCTTTGCCTTGAGCTTCTTTATCTCAGCGTTCAGCTTGTCCCTCTTCTCTCTCGCCCTGTTTGCCTCGGTATTCTTGCGCTTGATAGCCTCTATTATGTCGCGCTTGCGCCTGTTCAGCTCGCGAAGTCGCCTGCGCTTTGATACCAGCTCTTCCTTCATTCGCTTGGTTTCAGCCTCAAGCTCGTCGCGTTTCGCTGTGAGTTCTTCCAAAGTCGCCTCCATATCAGACTCTCCAGCGGCAGGTGTTTTATAGAACTGAAGCCTAACCTTTGTAAACCTCTCCCATATTATGCAGCTTAACAAAACTCAACATATCCGTATGCGCTGGCGTCGCAGTCAAAGCTGTAGTGCACGCGGTTGAAGCTGCGCCTGAGGTCTGCCACTTCCTCCCTGACCTTCCCGGTGCTCTCTCCCCTGACCACCCTGGCTATGAGCTCGGCGATGTGCTCCATCTCTGCCTCCTTCATGCCCAGTCTGGTGACCTCCTGGGTGCCGATTCTTATGCCGCTGGGATTGGCGCTCCTGTGCACATCATCCCAGGGCAGGAGGTTTTTGTTCAGTATGATGTTGGCTCTCTCAAGCCTCTCCGCAACCCTTGCACCGCCCCCCTGGGCTGAAACATCCACCACCACCTGATGGCTCTCGGTAAAGCCCTTGTGCTCGCAGAGCACCCTGAACCCCTGCTCTGCCAGCGCACCGGCGAGTGCCTTTGAGTTTCTCACAACCTGCTCGGCGTAGCTCTCCCCGAACTCCAGCATCTCCGCAAGCGCAACGGCATAGCCGGCTAAGTGGTGGAGGTGGTGGTTGGAAACCAGCCCGGGAAACACCGCCCTGCTCAGCCTTGAGCCGAGCTCCTCTCTGGCGAGAATCAGACCGCCCTGCGGACCCGGGAAGGTCTTGTGCCTTGAGGCTGAGACCACATCAGCCCCCTCCTCCAAGGGCTGCTGGAAGCGCCCGCCTGCTATAAGCCCCAGCACGTGGGCGGCATCGTACATCACAACCGCCCCCACCTCTTTCGCAGCCTCGCTCAGCTCCCTCACGGGATGCGGAAAGAGGAACATGCTGGCACCGAAGAGCACTATGCGTGGCTCAACCTCCCTTATCTTCTTCTCAGCCCTGTCCACGTCTATGTTCATTTCCTCGGCGTCAAAGGGCATGCTCTTAACCCTGAGCCCCCTTATTCCGGCAGCGCTGAGCTCTGCATGCGATATGTGTCCGCCGTGGGGGATGGTGAGCGCAAGCATGGTGTCGCCTGCCTCTGCAAGCGCGGCGAAGCACGCGAGGTTTGCAACGGTGCCTGAGACCGGCTGCACATTTACGTAGGGAGCCCTGAAGAGCTTCTTCGTGAGCTCAACGGCGAGCTCCTCAACCTCATCTATGTACCTGCATCCCTGGTAGTAGCGCCTTCCAGGCTCGCCTTCAGCATACCTGTGGGAGAAGTCGCTGGCGCAGAGCTCCCGCACGAGAAGGGAGGTGACATTCTCGCTCGCTATTAGCGGAAGGCTGTGCTCAAACCAGCGGTGATGCTGCTTTACAGCCTCCCTTACCCTTTCAGCATACTCTCTCATCAATAACACCTCGGGCTAAGCTATATTCTACCTGCTAACGATTGAAACCTTGTTAGGCTGCTCGCGCATGAGCTGCAGAAGCATGCAGGCTTGGCATCCACCTCGTGCACCTCGGCAGAGAAGCGCATGACGCAGCTTTGCGTGCAGTGCTTCAAGCCGAAGGTGTGCCCCAGCTCGTGCAGCGCCTCCTTCAGCAGCCTCAGCATGAACCTCTCATGCTCGGCGCACCTCAGCCTGAAGGTTGAAAGCAGCGCTGCCCTGCCGCCCAGCTCCGCAAGCCCGAAGACGTAGCTGCTGCCGTCTGCGGTGAGGTCATGCCCGGTAACGCCGAGAAGCTTGAAGCGACTGAGCCCCAGGCTGCAGAGCTCCTCCAGCAGCGGCTCAGCCACCACCTGGCTGCGAGAGTTGAAGCACAGCCTGGGGTTGAGCGCTCTGCCCAGGTGCACGCTGAATCGCCTGCCCATGACTGCAGCCGTCTGCTCTGCAGCTCCGGCATCTGCGCTGCACACAGGTAGCACCAGCACCCGCACGCTCAGGCTTTTGCGGCGCTCTGCTTAAAGTTTTGGGTCGTTACCCGGAAGCCAGCGGGTATGCGCTGCACCGCCGTGGTGCTTGCGGGTGGAGCGAGCAGGAGGATGGGCAGCGATAAAAAGCTGCTCATGCTTAATGGCAGGAGCTTCTTGGAGCATGTGCTGGAGGCTGCCTGCAGGGTGGGGGATGAGGTGATGGTGGCTGTGGCAACTGAGGCGCAGGCTGAGGTGGTGAGAAGGCTGTGCGACACCAGAGTGGTGCTGGACTCGGCGCCGGGAGCTGGACCGGCGATGGCGCTGCTCTCAGCCTCAGCCCACGCATCCGGCGAGTGCATACTCTCAATGCCGGTGGACTGCCCCCTCGTGAAGCCAGAGCTGTACTTCATGCTCGCCGGCGAGCTTGAGCATGGCAACGCCTGCATCCCCGAGGCTTACGGCAGGTTGCAGCCGCTCCACGGCGCCTACAGGAGAAGCGCTATGGCAGAGCTGAAAGAGGCAAGAAGCATGTATCAGCTTGCGGAGATGCTGGAGGCAAGGGTGCTCCCGGAGAGCGCCGTGCGAAGGGCAGACCCGCAGCTTGAAAGCTTTTTAAACGTGAACACACCCCGGGACTACAGGAGGATTCTTGAGCTATGCGGAGCATCAGAGGCAGGGGATTCAGAGAGCTGACGCTGCTCGGGGAAGCGCTTGAGCTGCTTGAGAGGAATGTTAAAAGACTGCCCCCGCAGGAGGTGCACCTCTCGCAGGCTGGGGGGCGCGTGCTTGCAGAGGATGTGAGAGCTGAGCGGGACAGTCCACCCTTCTCCAGAGCTGCCATGGACGGTTTTGCAGTCAGGGCGAGCAGCACCTTCGGAGCGTCGCAGTCCTCGCCCAGGTACCTCAGGCTCAGGGAGGGTGAGGCACGTGCCGGCAGCGGCTGGCAGGGAGTGCTGGGGGAGGGTGAGGCGGTGAGGGTGAGCACGGGTGCGCCTCTTCCTGAGGGTGCGGATGCGGTGGTGATGCTGGAGCATGTGAATGTGCTGGGCGGTGAGATAGAGGTGCTCAGGGCGGTGCCTCCTGGAAAGAACGTGGCGCTCCAGGGTGAGGACTACAGGAAGGGTGAGGTGCTGCTGAGCGCTGGCAGACTGCTTGAAGCCAGGGAGCTGGCGGTGCTCGCGTCTCTGGGCAGAGCCAGGGTGAGGGTCAGTACCCGCCCCGGGGTTAAGGTGATTGCAACGGGTGACGAGCTGGCAGAGCCGGGGGAGGAGCTGGGCGAGGGGATGGTGTACGAGGCTACGGGACATGCGCTGGTACACCTTTGCAGGAGCGCGGGCGCGGAGGCTGAGAGGGTGGGCATAGTGGAGGACAGCAGAGAGGCGCTGGAGGAGGCTTTAAGGGCTGCAGCAGCCCAGGCGGATGTGGTGCTGGTGACAGGTGCCAGCTCCGTAGGCGAGCACGACTTGGTGCCTGAGGTGTTCGCGGAGCTTGGCAGGGTGCTGGTGCACGGCATAGCCATGCGTCCCGGAGAGCCCACGGGCTTCGGGAGGGCTGGCAGGGCACTGGTGTTCATGCTCCCGGGCTACCCCGTCGCCACCCTCTTCGGCTTTGAGGCGCTGGTCAGACCAACGCTGCAGCTCATGCAGGGGACTCCTGTCAACTGCCCCTATCCCGCGGTAAAGGCGGTGCTGCGCAGGAAGATAGCCTCCGAGCTCGGCAGGAGGGACTTTGTCAGGGTGAGGGTGAGCGTGGGTGAGGGCGGCTTTGAGGCTGAGCCCGTCAGGGTCTCGGGCTCGGGGGTGCTGAGCTCCATGCTCAGGGCAGACGGGTTTGTTGTGGTGCCGGAGAACACTGAGGGGGTGGAGAAGGGGGAGTGCGTGGAGGTGAGGCTGTTTGCGCCGCTTTCCGGCAGCTGCAGCGGGATAAAGGTAAAATATGCGCCGGCAGATAACGTAGGGTGAGGTGGTTGGATGGAGTACATATTCAGAGCATACGATGTCAGAGGCATAATAAACAGGGATATAACCGCCGAAACCGCCGCGGGCATAGGCAGGGCTTTTGGTACTCATCTCCGCGGAAAAGGCAGGGTGGTGGTGGGGAGAGACCCCCGGGTAACCTCGGTGATGTTTGAGCAGGCTTTTGTTTCAGGGCTCTGCTCCACAGGAGTGGAGGTGCACCTGACGGGAATGCTGCCCATCCCGGTGCTGAACTTTGCGGTTGGAAGGTACGGCTACGATGCAGGCGCCTACGTCACCGCCTCCCACAACCCTCCAGAGTACAACGGCGTGAGGTTCAGGAGGAGCGATGGCACAGGCTACACCCACGAGAATCAGAGGGTGAAGGAGATATTCATGAAGGGAGAGTTTATAACCCCGGAGTGGAGCGGTGTTGGCGAATGCGTGCAGCTCAGCACACGGGGCGTGCTTGCAGACTATCAGGCGTACCTGCTGGAGAGGCTGAGCTTAGAGAGGGAGCTCAGCGTGGTGCTGGACATTGGCAACGGCGCCGCCGGGGTGGTGGCTCCGGAGCTCTTCAGAAAGGCTGGCGCCAGGGTGAAGACGCTGAATGCCCAGGCTGACGGAACCTTCCCGGGCAGGAAGAGCGAGCCCACCCCGGAGAGCCTGGCTGACCTGGCAAGGGCGGTGCCTGCCATGGGCTGCGCCTTCGGGGCAGGTTATGACGGCGACGCCGACAGGGTGGTGTTTGTTGACGACCTGGGCAGGGTGGTGCAGAATGAGAAGATAGGCATAATAGTCGCCCGGGAGGTGCTGAAGGAGAAGGGAGGCGGGGTGGTAATAGCGAATGTGGAGTGCTCGCAAATAGTGGAGGAGGTGCTCTCAAAGTACGGCGCCGAGGTGAAGAGGGTCAGGGTGGGGGATGTGTTCGTGTGCGAGGCTATAAAGGAGCATGATGCGGTCTTTGCCATGGAGACCAGCGCCCACTACTTCTACCCGGACTTCCACCCCTTTGATGACCCCATCCTTATAAGCCTGAAGCTTGCCACGATACTGGCTGAGAGAGGCGAGAGGCTCTCGGAGCTTGCTGACGAGATACCCAGCTATCCCAAGCTGCACCGCAACTTCAGTTGCGATGACCGGGTGAAGTTTGAGGTGGTGGACAGGGTGGTGGAGATTTTCAGGGACATGGGCTATGCTCCAGACACCACTGATGGCGCCAGGGTGGTGACGGAGCACGGCTGGGCTCTGCTGAGACCGAGCAACACCTCGCCGATAATAAGGGCGAGCATTGAGGCAACCACCGAGGAGCACCTCAGGGAGCTGGAGAGGCTGGTTGAGGAGGTGCTCAGGCAGGCTGAGGAGGCTGTGGCATAGTTTTACCTCGTTAACGCCAGCACTGCTCCACAGCCGCCGTAGCTCAGTAGGTAGAGCGCCTGGCTGTTAACCAGGTGGTCGACAGTTCGAGTCTGTCCGGCGGCGCTCACTTCTTTTATTTTAAGGGCGTGCCAGGAATGCGTGATGAAAGGGAGAAGGCGTCTCTGGTGGGGGTGGCGGCAAACCTGTGCCTGGCGGTGCTGAAGGGAGGTGCGGGTCTGTACTCCGGAAGCGCCGCCCTCGTAGCCCATGCCATTGACTCCCTCACAGATGTGCTGCTCTCCACTGTGGCGCTGGTGGGGATAAGGGTGAGCTCCAAGCCGGCAGACAGCACCCACCCCCACGGACACCACGATGCAGAAGCCATCGCCGGGCTTGTGGCGTCACTTTTCCTGGCATTTGTGGTGGTTGAGTTCATGGTTGCGGCTGCAGGCAGGCTGCTCAATCCCCCGGAGAGGATTGGCGGCATAGCAGCGGTAGCCGTGCTACTAAACATAGCCGGCAAGCACCTGCTTGCAGCCTACACAGCCAAGGTGGCTGAGCGCACCCGGAGCCCGGCTCTGGAAGCAAGCGTCGCCAACTACCGGGGGGACGTTTACACCTCCCTGGCTGTGATGGCAGGTGTGCTCGCAGGCTGGGCAGGCTTTGGCTTGCTTGACCCGCTGGTGGGCATTGCAATAGCCCTGCTGGTGCTGAGAATTGCGGCTGAGACATGCTGGAAGAATGTGAGGTACCTCATGGGCACCGTACCCTCACAAGAAATCGTGGAGAGGATAGAGAAGCTCAGCTTAGCTACTCCGGGAGTGGTGCACGTGCACAGAATAAAGGTGCATGCCATGGGGGCATACTGCAAGGTTGACCTGCACGTGTGCGTTGACGAAAACCTGGAGCTCAGGGAAGCCCACAGGATTGCCCACGAGGTGGAAAACAACATCTCAAAAAACATGCCGGAGGTTAGCAGCGTCACGGTGCACGTGGAGCCCTTTGACAGACACCACCGCGAGAACCACCGCTGACTACCTGGTGACCTGGGAGATGGAGATGTTCCTCTCCTGCGCAGCCCAGTCGCTTATGACCTGGGCAAAATTCTTGAGCGAATCCCGCAGGGTGAAGATGGTGAGAGCCCCTATGAGAACCCCGCCAACAAGCAGAATAAACTCAATGCTCACCTGCGCTCTCTCATCAGAAAGCATGTTATACCTTAATCTCCGCCACCATATAAACATATCGCATAAATATTTATATGGTAGCTGTGCACCCTATTACATGAGCGCTGCAAGGGGTAGGAGATGAAGCTGACACCTGTCCAGAGGGAGGTTCTGCTGGCACTGGTTGAGCTGTACCACAGATCAGGAGGAGAGGCGGTTAAGGGAGAGGACATAGCGGAGCTCATCAACAAGAACCCTGGCACCATACGCAACCAGATGCAGTCCCTGCGCAGCCTGGGGCTGGTGGAGGGCGTGCCCGGACCCAAGGGCGGCTACAGACCCACCGCGGAGTGCTACTCCATACTGAGCTACCAGAAGGTGGAGCGGGAGGTGGCGGTGCCGATAAGGGTGGACGGCAAGCCGGTGCCGGATGTCACGGTCACGGGCATAGACCTGATGACCATACACGACCCGGAGAAGTGCAGAGCCACGGTGCACGCTCTGGGCGACCTCAGACGAATAGAGGTGGGCAAGGAGGTGCTCATCGGTCCAACGCCGGTGAACCGCTTGGCTATAAAGGGCAGGGTGGTGGGCAGGGATGACATTGACAATGTGCTGCTTATTGACATACTGGAGATGGCTTCGGTGCCAAAGGAGCCTGTTTACGACATAGCCTCCCACACCGTGCAGAGCGTCTCCCCTGATGCAACCATAAGGGAGGCTGCACAGCTCTTCACCAGGCTCGGAATAAGGGGTGCCCCCGTGATGGACGGCGAGAGGGCGGTGGGCATAGTGACCGCCACCGACATAATGAGGGCGGTTGCAGAGGGGCTTGAGAGGGGCAGGGTCAGGGACGTGATGAGCGAGACGCTGATAACGGTGCACAAGGATGCCCCGCTGGCTACAGCTATCACCATAATGGAGCAGAACAACGTGAGCAGGCTGATAGTGGTGGATGACCAGGGCAGCACCATCGGCATAATAACCAGAAGGGACATACTGTGCAGGATAGCCAGGCTGCTCAGAGAAGTGCTCATCTGATTCTAAGAAAAGTTATATTAGGCTAAAGCATAATTTTATTATTAAAGGAGGTGAAGGTTTGAGAATACTGCTGTTAGTATGCCCCGTGGGAGATGATGTGGAAAGCCTGCTGGACGTGACCAAGAAGGTCGCCTCTGCTCTCAATGGCAGGGTGACGGCGCTGTGTGTGAGAAGGGAGATTGCACAGAAGTACTACTCACCCTTCAGCATTCAGCTCGGGAAGAGCGGAGGTGCAGAGGGAGAGCGAGCGGTGCTTGAGAAGGTGAGGGCGGTGCTCGGGGAGGAGGTTGTAAGGATGAGCAGAGGCGGAGAGCCTGTATCCCAGGTGCTTGATGAAATTGAGAAGGAGGGTTATGATATGCTCATCTACTCTGACATCAACCAGGGGCTCACCAAGAAGCTTGCCGAGTACTCGCAGGTGCCCACGCTGATTCACAGGGGTTCGGAAGAGCTCTCCCGCATCCTTATATGCACCGACGGCAGCGAGCACTCCCTGAAGGCGGTGAGGTTTGCGGGCAGGCTTGCAGAGGGGCTTGGCTCCAGGGTAGCGCTGCTCTCTGTGGCAAGGGAGGAAGGAGACACGGAGCGTGCCCGGCAGGCGCTTGAAAAGGCTGGCGAGGTGCTGGGAGGGGTTTACTCCGGGGAGTTTGAGAAGAAGCTCGCCACTGGCAGGGTGAGGGATGTCATACTCAGAGAAAGCGCCGCCCATGAGCTTATAGCGCTTGCACCGCGTGGTCTGAGCAAGCTGAAGAGGGTGCTCATGGGGCATGTGTCCCTGCACGTGCTTGAGAATGCGGAGAAGAGTGTGCTGCTGGTGAGGTGATTCAGCCCTCGCCGAGACAGCTTTCTATTTCTTCACGGCTGATTCTGCCTTCTCTGAGCACCTTCCTGGCTTCAGGGTCGTAGATGGTGCTCGCAACGCCGCTGAGGGGCTCATCTGTGGCGATGGCAAGCTCAACACCCTCAACCTCAATATCCTCCACCCTTCTTGCAGGCGCCCTGCCGGAGAGGTTTGCACTTGTGGCGGTAACCGGCTTGCCAAACATCTCTATCATGCGGAGGGCGGTTTTGCTGGCGGGTATGCGAACCGCCACCTTCTCGCCGCCTGCGCTGAGCACCTCAGGGAGCCGGCGGCGCGGAAGCAGCAGGGTGAGCTCACCCGGCAGGAAGCAGCGTACCAGCCTCTCAGCCTCCTCGCTGAGGATGCAGTACCTCCTGAGCATCTCCAGGTCAGAGAAGGCTGCAGAAACCGGCTTGTGCAGCGGACGGCGCTTAAGCCTGAAGAGCTCCAGCACCGCTCTCTCGCTGGTGGCATCCACACCCAGAGCATAGAGGGTGTCTGTGGGATAGGCGACCACGCCACCCCGCCTTAGGATGCGCACCGCCTCACGAAGCGCCTCATCACAGGAAGCAAGCACCCGCATGTACTCCCTAAGGGCTGTTTTTAACGATGGAAACGCTAAGCCTGCTCAGTGCCCCCGGCACCTGCCTCCAGCCTGCGCAGAGTCTGGCTGTTGAGCGCCACTATCACCGTGCTCATGGACATGAGCAGCGCACCTATCGCCGGGCTCACCACTATGCCGTAGCTGTACAGCACGCCAGCAGCGAGGGGTATGGCGAAGATGTTGTAGCCTGCAGCCCACCAGAGGTTCTGCACCATCTTGGCGTAGGTTTTTGCAGAAAGCTCCATAACCCTGGGCACATCGCGGGGGTCGTTCTTCACCAGAATGATGTCCGCGCTCTCTATTGCCACATCCGTGCCCGCGCCTATGGCTACGCCCACATCTGCCGTAACCAGGGCGGGGGCATCGTTTATGCCATCGCCAACCATGGCTACACGCATGCCTCTGCGCTTAAGCTCCTGAATCTTCTCAGCCTTCTGGTGGGGCAGCACCTGGGCGAAGTAGTCGTCTATGCCCAGCTCCTTGGAAACCCACTTTGCCACCTCCTCAGCGTCGCCGGTGAGCATGTACACCCTAACACCCCGCTTCTTGAGCTCGTGCACCGCTTCCCTTGAGACCTCCCTCACCCTGTCGGCAAGCGCAAAGGCGCCGGCGAGCTTTCCTTCAACCAGCGTGAACACCACAGTCTTGCCCTGCCTCTGCAACTCCTTTATGCGCTCGTCCTCCACAGCTATGCCGAGCTCCTCAAGCATCTTGGGGCTGCCCACGCACACCTCCCTGCCGGAAACCTTCCCGCAGGCGCCCTTGCCGGGGATGGCTCTGAACTCCTCCACCTGCGGGAGCTCAACCCCAGCACGCTCCGCATGCTCCACTATCGCCTTAGCTATTATGTGCTCGGAGTTGCGCTCAACGCTGGCGGTGAGGGAGAGAAGCTCCTCCTCGGGGATGAAGGATATGACGTCGCTCACCCCGAACCTTCCCTCTGTCAGCGTCCCCGTCTTGTCAAACACCACTGCATTCAAATCCTTCGCCGCCTCAAAGGCACGGCGGTCCCTTATAAGTATGCCGCTCTTTGCAGTTATGGAGGTGGAGATAGCCACAACTAAGGGAATCGCCAGCCCCAGCGCGTGAGGACAGGCTATAACCAGCACGGTAACGGCGCGCTCTAAGGCAAACTCCGGCATCCCCCTGGAGTACCACACCGCGTAGGTGGTTATGCCGACTGCCATGGCAACGTAGAAGAGCATCGCCGCCGCCCTGTTGGCTAAGTCCTGCGTGCGAGAGCGGCTCTCCTGCGCCTGCTTCACCAGCTTAATCACCTGCGCTAAGTAGGTCTCCTCGCCCGTGCGCTGTATCTCAACCTTCAGCGAGCCCTCGGTGTTTATTGCCCCGCCTATCACCTCATCCCCGGGCTTCTTCCTCACGGGCTTGGACTCGCCGGTGAGCATCGCCTCGTTAACATAGCTCTCCCCCTCAACCACAACTCCGTCGGCGGGAATCTTCTCCCCCGGCTTAACCAGCACCACATCTCCAGCCTTAAGCTGCGAAACCGGCACGTCCTCTATGCTCTCCCCCTTAACCAAGTGCGCCACAGTGGGCATTATCTTAACCAGCTCCTCAAGGGCACGCGAAGCACCAAGAATGCTCTTAGCCTCAATCCAGTGCCCGAGGAGCATGACATCAATAAGCGTTGCCAGCTCCCAGAAGAAGTCCCTGCCCTCTATCAGGAACACCGTGGCAGAGGAGTAGAAGAAGGCTACAGAGATGGCAGAGCTTATCAGCGTCATCATCCCTGGCTGCCTCGCCCTGAGCTCGGCAAAGCTGCCTTTCAGGAAGGGCGCTCCGCCATAGAAGTAAACCACCGAGGAGAGCAGGAAGAGCACCTGCCGCTGGTAGGGTATCTCTATGGTAAAGCCCAGCCAGAGCTGAACCATCTCGGAGAGTGCCAGGATGGGCACGGTGAGAGCAAGGCAGACGAAGAAGCGCTTCCTGAACTCAACTATGTGAGCTTCGTGGCTGTGCTTCGCATGCCCGTGCTCAGCCTTCTCGCCGTGCTCTGCATGCTCCTGCAATTCAGCGCCATGCGCCTGCGGCTCATGCGCTCCGTGCTCAGCTCCATGGGTGTGCGCCTCATGCTCCGCATGCCCGTGCTCATCTCCATGGCGCTCCTCCCTCCCGGCGTGGTCTTCATGCTCCTTCATTCACTCCCCTTCATCCTCGCTTATCTTCCATTACCTCTGCCCGCAGGAGTATTTAAAGGTTGGGATGACTGTGCGACGCTGTCAGCCAAGCTTAACAAATCAATCGCTTTAAGTATTTCCTTCCTGCGCCCTGTACCTTCAGCACACACTTTGCTAAACCATCCCGCAGGCGTAGCAACCTTTTTATAAGAGTGTCACCCATTGAAAACTGAGAAGAGGGGGCTGATGCCAGAGCGGTATCTCCGCCCTACTTGCAGAGGAGGGAGACCATGAAAAGAAAAAGACTGAACCTGCGGGTGCTGCATCAGAACTGCCCGCATATCAATCCGCTTGGTGAGAACTTCAACTACAGGAAAGAGTTTGAAAGTCTTGACCTGGAAGCTCTCAAAAAAGACCTGCGCGAGCTCATGACCAGCTCTCAGGACTGGTGGCCCGCTGACTTCGGGCACTACGGTCCGCTCTTTGTGCGGCTCGCCTGGCACAGCGCCGGCACCTACAGGGCAGGAGATGGGCGAGGCGGAGGCAGCAGGGGCATCATCCGCTTCTGGCCTCTCAACAGCTGGCCGGATAACATAAACCTGGACAAGGCGCTCCGCCTTCTCTGGCGGGTGAAGCAGAAGTACGGGCGAAAGATTTCCTGGGCTGACCTGATAATCCTTGCTGGAAACGTTGCCCTTGAGAGCATGGGCTTCAAACCCTTAGGCTTTGCCGGCGGGCGTGTGGACGTGTGGGAGCCCCAGGAGGATATATACTGGGGCAGCGAGGAGGAGTGGCTTGAGGACAGGCGCCACTCGGAAGACGGCACACTGGAAGAGCCCTTAGCAGCCAGCCAGCTCGGGCTGATATATGTCAACCCTGAAGGTCCCGGAGGCGAGCCTGACCCTGCGGGTGCAGCCAGGGAAATACGGCTTGCCTTTTCCCGCATGGGCATGAACGACGAGGAGACAGTTGCACTTATCGCAGGCGGGCACGCCTTCGGCAAATGCCACGGCGCCGCGCCCCAGTCCCACTTAGGTCCGCCGCCTGAGGAGGCGCCAATTGAGCAGCAGGGGCTGGGCTGGAAGAACAGCTACGGCACGGGTAAGGGTGCTGACACCATAACCAGCGGAATTGAGCTCACCTGGAGCACCACCCCCACCAAGTGGGGCATTCAGTTCCTGAGGTTTCTCTTCAGCCACGACTGGGAGCTTGTTAAAGGCACAGGTGGCTGCTACCAGTGGGTTGCAAAAGATGCAGAGCCAGTGGTTCCGGATGCCCACGACCCCTCAAAGAGGCACCGCCCGGGCATGCTCACCACCGACTTAGCGCTGCGCTTTGACCCGGTTTATGAGAGGATAGCCAGGCGCTTTCTGGAGCATCCGGAGGAGTTTGAGAGAGCCTTCGCCAGGGCGTGGTTCAAGCTCACCCACCGCGACCTGGGTCCACGCACCCGCTACCTCGGCTCAGAGGTGCCGGAGGAGGAGTTCATCTGGCAGGACCCTCTGCCTGCGGTTGACCACGAGCTTATAAATGAAGAGGACGCCGCAGCCCTGAAGCGCAGGCTTCTCTCAGAGCTCTCCATCACCGAGCTGGTTTACACTGCCTGGAGCGCCGCCTCCACCTACCGCGACTCTGACAGGAGGGGCGGCGCCAACGGTGCCAGGATACGCCTCGCCCCTCAGAAGGACTGGGAGGTCAATCACCCCGGGGAGCTCGCCAGGATTCTCAGAAAGCTGGAGAAGATACAGGAGGAGTTCAACTCCTCCCAGAAGGGCAAGAGGGTCTCGCTGGCAGACCTGATAGTGCTGGGTGGCTGCGCTGGAGTTGAGCAGGCTGCTGAGAATGCGGGGTTTCAGGTCAAGGTGCCCTTTGTGCCGGGACGCACCGATGCCAGCCAGGAGCAGACAGACATCGCCTCCTTTGCACTGCTTGAGCCCTTTGCCGACGGCTTCCGCAACTACCTCAGGGGCGAGCATCCCAAGCTCCTGCCGGAGGAGCTGCTCATTGACAGGGCAAGCCAGCTAACGCTGAGCGCTAAGGAGATGACGGTGCTCCTGGGCGGACTGAGGGTGCTTGAGTGCAACTACGCCCACAGCTCAGCGGGAGTCTTCACCTCAAGACCGGGAGCTCTCACCACCGACTTCTTCGTCAACCTGCTGGACATGGGCACAGAGTGGCATGCTGTGGACGGAGAATACCTCTTTGAGGGCTGCGAGCGCAGCAGCGGCGAGCTCAGGTGGAGGGCGACGCGCGTTGACCTGATTTTCGGCGCGGACTCCCAGCTCAGAGCCATAGCAGAAGTGTACGCCTGCAGAGACGCCCGGGAGAGGTTCGTGCACGACTTCGTGGCTGCCTGGTGCAGGGTGATGAACCTGGACAGGTTTGATGTGGAGTGGAGGTAGCGGGGGCTACAGCCTGCCAGCATCAAATGACACTGCAGAAAATTTATAACCCAAGAAGCTACAGTAGTTTACATGGTTCTGATAGACGACATAGGCAGTTTTCCACTGCCAGACGGGGTCACCAAGGATGAGTTTGCAGCCCTCTACCCGGAAGCCCAGAAAGCCTTTGCCGAGGGCAGGAGGCTTGAGGAGCTTCCTGAGCTTGAGCAGTTCTGCAGGGTTGTTGAGAGTTCTCTGCTGGCAAAAATTGAGACCGGCATAGACATTGTAACCTACCCCCAGCATCAGGACATGCACCGTCAGTTCCTCCAGCCCATAGAGGCTCACCCGCGTGAGCCCTACCTGATTCAGGAAAAGTACGCCGTGATACCCGAGCTGTACGCGGTGGAGCGCGTTGCGAGGCGGCGGTACGAGGAGACCGGGGAGAGGCTGCGTCTCAGGGTGTGCGTTACTGGCGCCATAGAGCTCTACCTGAAGACGCCCTTCGGCTTCAACATCTACGAGGAGGTGCTTTTAAATCTGGCAGAGAGCGTGCGAGCCTTCCTCAGGAACTCCATCATCAGAAAGGAGCACCTTCGCACCGAGGTTGTGAGCATAGACGAGCCCAGCTTGGGCTACGTTGACCTGGTAAACATAGACTCCGAGGGCATAATAAAAGCGCTGGAGAGGAGCGTGCGCGGCGTTGATGCCACAGTTCAGATTCACCTGCACGCCCTTAAAGCAGCCGAATATCCGCTGCAGGCTGAGGGTGTGGATGTCATAACCGCCGAATTCGCCTCCTCTCCCGAGAACATTGAGCTAATAACCAGGCAGGAGCTTGAAGCCCACGACAGGTTCATAAGGGGCGGTGTGGCGAGCACCAGCATAGACCGCAAGCTCGGCGAGCTTGCGCAGAGGGGTATAAGAAACCCCGCCCCCGAGCAGCTTGCCGACAGCGAAGAAGACATCAGGAAGCTTTACAGGAGGCTTGCCGAAAGGTTCGGTGAGCGCATGAGCTTTGCAGGACCCGACTGCGGGCTTGGGAGCTGGCCCTCCCAGGAGGCTGCAAAGCTGGTGCTGAGCAGGTGCGTCAAGGCGATTCGCTCTGCCGTGCCTTCAGCCTGAGCACCCTTTCAAGCAGGTTCAGGTTGAGCTCGGTTTCTCCGGTGAATCTTCCTGCCTTCGCCTCCCTCACCCTTCCCAGGTCATAGCAGGTGGTCTTCTGGATATCAACCAGCACCCCTCTGACCCCGCATCTCTCAAAGTCCTGCTGGTGCTTCACATAGAAGCTCTCGCAGCACGACCCCAGGAACGCCCTGACGCCCTTCCTTCTGAGGCTGTGCAGCGTCTCCTCCAGATGCTCGTAGTTTGTTATGGTAATCACCCTCATTCCCAGCCTCTCCGCAATCTCGTAGGCTCTGCCGACGCTGCATCTGCCGCACCTGCCGCAGTCCTCCCTGTACCTGTACTCGCACCATCCGGGCTTTGCGCAGTAGGGCAGGAGGAGCACCTCAGCCTCCGGTATCTCCGCGAAGCTTCCCAGCACCGTGAACACCTCGGAGGTGTCCTCAATTCTCAGCCCATGCTCCAGCAGCTCAAGCTTCTGAACCGCCGCCGCCACAGCCTCCGCTATGCCCCGCCATCCCACTCCAGGGACCTCTGCGCCGCTTTCCTGGAAAAACCTGCGCACCACCTCAGCGAGCTTCTCCGGCACAGCCTCAACATCCCTGAGCTTAGCCTCCAGATCTGCGATTGCCCTTCTGGGGAAGGCATAAAAGTCGCCGGTTATGAAAGCGTACTGCACCCTCTTAGCCGGCACATCTACCACGAGCTGGGCTCTTACCACCCCGCCATCGCATCTCCTCACAGCCTGAAGCACAGCTCTATGCTCCGGGGGCTTTCTCACCCCGTAAATCCACTCCTCAGACCTGAACCTGGGGAGAAGCTCCCTGAACAGCTCCTCCTCCCTTTCTGTCAGCTCTCCGGGCACCAGCTCAATCCCGAACTGCCTCTCAAACCCCTCCACCAGAGCCGCCTTTATCTCACTGAGCTCCGGCAGGTAGCCGAGCTGCTCCTTCAGGCAGGTCACACGCTCCTTCACCGACTCAATCTCCTTGCTCTGCAGCTTCTCCGCGGGTATGCGCAGAGCCCTCAGCATAACCTCGGGGTCAAAGTCCACGAGCAGCGTGCCCTGAAAGAGAAAGGCATCCCCCTCAAAGGTTCCGCCGGTGCCTGAGATTTTCCTGCCATCAACCTCAATGTCGTTTCTGGGTCTGAAGCTGGCATTTATCCCCAGCTCTCTCAGAGCGTGCACCACAGCTCCACACATCACCCTGTACAGCTCCTCGGGCTTCCCCGGGAGCCTCAGGCTCCTCCTGTCAGCGATCACCTCCCAGCCGAGCTGGGTCTCGTCAAAGTAAATCGCACCGCCGCCTGTGATTCTCCTGTTTATCTCAATACCCGCCTCCCTGCAGAAGTCCTCCCGCACCTCCAGCTCAACGCTCTGGTGCACTCCCACCAGCACGGCGTGCGGTGAAAACTGCATGAAGCGCAGCGTGTCCATGGAGGCGCCCTCGGCTCTGGCGGTGAGCATGGCTTCATCAAGCGCCATGTTCTCGGCGGCGCTTCTGTGCCCTGTGTCAGCCAGCCTCCAGCGGCTCACCTCTCGCACACCTCTATGAAGTTCCTGAAGACCTCAGCCCCCCTCGGTGTGTGCGCCACCTCCGGGTGAAACTGCACCCCGTAAACCGGCAGACTCTCGTGAGCCATAGCCTCTATCTCGCAGCTCGCGCTGTGGGCTAACCTCCTGAACTTCGGAGGCAGCTCTGCCACCTCGTCCCTGTGGGACACCCAGGCGGTGAAGCTGGGTGCAAGCCCTTTAAGAATCTCGTCCTCCTCATCAACCACTATCAGCTCCTCCGCATACTCTCCCACCTCCGCCTCCCTGACCGTGCCTCCGAAAACCTGCGCGATGAGCTGGTGTCCCAGGCAGATTCCCAGTATTGGGACCTTCCCCGCTAAGTGTGCTATTATGTCTGCGGAGTTTCCCGACTCCTGCAGGTAGGGTCCGCCGCCCACCACTATACCCGCTGGCTCCATCTCCTCCACCTGCTCCGGGGTCAGGGTGTTCTGCACCAGCCTGACCTCTCTGTCAAGATAGCGAAGCGTGCGGTATATGCGGTGGTTGTACTGCCCCCTGTTGGCTATAACTAAGTACATCAGCACCACCTCAGCCTCGCTCCCCGCTCCTCAAGCATGCGCACCAGCCTCTCCCCCCAGCGGAGCTTCCTGAGCTTTCTCTCACTCGCCTCAGAAAAGGAGTACCTCCCCACCCTGGTGCCGAAGTCCATGCCGTACAGGTTTATCTCCCTTGCTCCGAGCTCATGTGCCAGAAACACCGCCCTGTCACCATCGGTGAAGCCGCCGAAGTTGTAGAGCCCCTCCGGAGGCTCGGTCTGTGTGGTGGGCACCACGTTTCTGAGCTCTGGTACATGCCTCCTGAGAGCCTCCAGGTTGTCGGCATGCGCGTGCACAACCACCACACTGCCAAGTCTGCTGGCTCTCACCACGTCCTCCACCCTGCCATCCAGGTCCGTGACTATAACTTCAGGCACCTTGGAGCGCTCCATCAGGAAGCTTGTGGCTCCGTCGCAGGCGATGGCGGTGCCAGGGGGAAGCGCCTCAAGCGCCTCCAGGCTCGGTCCCGCCCCGAAGACGTTCACCCTCCTGCCGGAAATCAGTGCCTCAAGCCGCTCCACAGGTGCGGGATGTTTCACCAGCTCCCTGAGCAGAAGCGCCGCCTCCCGGTCCAGCTGCTCGCTGAATCCAAACTCCTCGCAAATCTCACGGTATATCCTGAGCCACTCCTGAAGCAGCATCAGCTCTACTTAACCTTCTCAATCTGCACTCCGCAGGGCATGGGGAACTTCATTGCCGCCCTGCGCAGTGCCTCCTTGGCATTCTCAACGTGCGCCTCGGTGGTGTATATGGTTATTATCTTCTGCCCCTTCTTCACCACCGCCGCGAGACCCACTGGCTTGCCGAAAGCCCTGCGCATGCCGTCGCTCACCCTGTCGGCGCCCGCACCGGTTGCCATCTTGTTCTCCCGCAGCACCACATGCGGATAAACCCTGAACTTCATGTAGAAGCCGCTCCTGCCGGCACGCTTGGCTATATAACGGTTGGCTGCAACCCTGCCAGCCTCAAGGGCATTGTGGGTCACCTGGGCAAGCTCCTTTGCGTAGAGGGACACGGCATACTCAAACCTGTCCCTTCCTGCAGCGTCGCCCATGTCAAATATGGTTATCTTGGGGTTGGGAAGGCTTGAGATGTACTCACGCCGGGTGTAAAGACGCTTCTTGGGTATGCGGTATATTCTGCCTGGTTTGAGCTTTGCCATGACAACAACCTCCAGCTTTCCAATCTTGTGCCAGCTTCCCGTAGTAAAATATATTTGCCTCACCCGCCGAGAAGGCAGCCCCTGCGCATGGAGGCTGTGGCGGGCTGACCACCCCGGAGGTTGCTATATAGACTCAGTGCCATTCTAATTCTATCTGTATTTTGGTGATGAATATGGAGTATTTTGGCAAGTTTTATCCGCAGATGTGCAAGAAGCAGGGTGGAGGTGACGGAAATGGGCAATATTAGAGCCATGACCGTACTCGCTCTGGTGTTTGCGCTCTTGATGGCAGGGATGGTGCACAGTGGCATGCCCAGTGGAGGCTGGCAGAAGCATGACGATGCACGTGCGAAGAATGTGGTGTTTCTGGTGGGTGATGGCATGGGCATACCCGTGCTCACCGCAGCTCGCATCTACTACGCAGGGGAGAACGGCACCCTTGCCATAGACAGCATGCCTGTCACAGCCATGGTGAAGACCTACTCCAAGAACTACATGGTGACCGACAGCGCCGCTGCGATGACCGCCTACATGACGGGCACCAAGGTGGAGAACGGCATAATTTCGCTGAGCGCCGACGCCGTGCGCAGCGACTCCACGGCTGGTGACGCCTACACCAGCGGCACACCTGTTCCCACGCTGCTTGAGCTTGCAGAGGCAGAGGGAAAGTGCACGGGCGTGGTCACCACCACCAGGATTACCCACGCCACTCCCGCAGCCGCCTATGCGCATGCGGACAACAGGGACAAGGAGAATCAGATAGCAGCGCAGCTCGTGCCGGGCACTTCAGAGTACAACTCTGCCCTGGGGGATGGTGTGGAGGTTATCCTGGGAGGCGGAAGAAGACACTTTCTGCCCGTAGAGCTGGGCGGCAGACGTGAGGACGGCAGGAACCTGATTGAGGAGATGCAGGCAGCCGGCTACACCTACGTCAGCACCGCCTGGGAGTTGAGAGCACTGCCAGAGAACACGGATAAGCTTCTTGGACTCTTCGCCATGAGCCACCTGCCCTACCTGGTGGATGGCAGAGGCGAGGCGCCTTCCTTGGAGGAGATGACAGAGAAGGCGATTGAGGTGCTGGAGAACAGCGACAGGTGCAGGAACGGCTACTTCCTGGTGGTGGAGGGCGGACGCATAGACCATGCGCTACACGCCACCAATGCCCTGAGAGCGCTTGAGGAAACTGCCGAGTTTGACAGGACGGTGAGGAAGGTGCTGGAGATGGTGGACCTGCAGGACACCCTGGTGGTGGTAACCGCAGACCACGGGCACACGCTGAGCATCAACGGCTATCCTGCAAGAGGCACCAGCATTCTGGGTCTCGTCAGAGACGCCAGCGGGCAGCTGATGACGGACAGGGATGGAAACACCTACACCGTGCTCACCTTCGCCACAGGCAAGAACAGACCGGAGAGACGCTCAAATCTGAGCGATGCCGAGGTGCTAAGCAGGGACTACCACCAGGAGGCAGCTATACCCATGAAGAGCGAAACCCACAGCGGCGAGGACGTGGTGCTCAAGGCAGCCGGCTCGGGTGCACAGCACTTCGGAGGCACCATGGACAACACACAGGTTTTCTGGGCTGTAAGGAGCGCGGCGGGTCTTTAGCGCCCGCCATAGCCTTTTAACCTGCATACCAGCGTTAACTTTTTAACCCTGCCGTGGCGAGCTTAGGGCATGCTGGATGAGAAGCGCATTAAGCAGGAGTTCCGCAGGAAGGCGCAGGAGGAGCCGGAGAAGCACTACCCGGTGCAGACCCTCATAAGCGAGGGGTTTGAGCGCAGGCAGTGCAAAAGCTGCGGCAGCTACTTCTGGAGCGCATCTCAGCGTGAGGTGTGCGGCGAGCCTTCATGCTCGGGGGGTTACACCTTCATAGGCAACACTCCAGCCAAGGTTAAGATGGACTTCATTCAGGTCTGGAGGAGGTTCTCCAAGCTTTTCAAGAAGCTGGGCTACACACCCATAAAGCGCTACCCCATAGCGGCACGATGGCGGGACGACACCGACTTTGTGCAGGCGAGCATCTACGACTTCCAGCCCTATGTGGTGAAGGGCGAGGTGGAGCCGCCTGCAAACCCCTTAGTTGTGCCCCAGTTCTGCGTGCGCTTCAACGACATAGATAACGTTGGAATCACGGGCAGGCACTACACAGGCTTTGTGATGATAGGTCAGCACGCCTTTGAGCCTCCCGAGAGGTATGCGCCCGAAGACTACCTGCACCACATCTACCTCTGGCTGACGCAGGGGATGGGGATTCCAAAGCAGGAGATTCAGTTCCATGAGGATGCCTGGGCAGGCGGGGGCAACCTGGGACCGAGCATGGAGTTCTTCTCCAGAGGGCTGGAGATAGGCAACCAGGTGTACATGCAGTACGAGATCACCTCAGGTGGGCTGAAGGAGCTCAGAATTAAGGTGCTGGACATGGGAATGGGACAGGAGCGCCCCGCCTGGTTCACCTGCGCCACGAGCACGAGCTACGAGGCGGTTTTCGGAGAGGTGGTGGAGAAGCTCTACTCCCGCACTGGAATAAAGCCGGACAGGGAGCTGATACAGCGCTTCCTGCCCTACTCCGGGCTGCTGAATGTGGATGAGCGCTCAGATATTGAGAGAACCTGGGCTGAGGTGGCGAGCAGGCTTGGGGTGGAGGTGGAGGAGCTGAAGGAGAAAGTGCTACCCCTGGCTGCACTCTACTCCATTGCCGACCACGCGAGAAGCCTGCTCGTGGCTCTTGCAGACGGCGCCCTGCCGAGCAACGTGGGCGGTGGCTACAACCTCCGAGTTCTGGTGAGGCGCAGCCTGGACTTTATCTCAAGGCATGGATGGGAGCTTAGCTTAGCCGAGGTTTGCGCCTGGCACGCGGCTTACTTAAAGCCCCAGTATCCGGAGCTGATGGAGCATCTTGAGGATGTGGAGAAAATCTTAGCAGTAGAGGAGCGCAAGTATGCAGAGACGAAACGAAGGTCAAGGGAGATCGTGGTGAGACTGAGGGGCAGGAAGATTACGTTGGAGAAGCTCTTAGAGCTTTATGATTCCCACGGGATAAGCCCGGAGATGCTTGCAGAGGCTGGGCTTGAAGTGGAGGTGCCGGAGGACTTTTATATACGCTTAGCCGAACGGCACGAGCGCAGCAGAGCAGAAGGCAAGGCTAAGAAGTTCAAGGAGTTTGACACCTCGGGTTTGCCCGCAACCGAGCTACTTTACTATGATGACTACCTCCTGCTGGAGTTTGAGGCGCGGGTGCTTCGCGTGTATGAGGGTAAGTACGTGGTGCTTGATCGCACCGCCTTCTACCCCACAGGCGGAGGTCAGGAGTGCGACCGCGGCTATCTCGGCAGAGCGAGAGTGGTGGACGTGTTCAGGCAGGGGAGCATAGTGTTCCACCGCATCTCGGGCGAGCCGCCGCAGGAGGGGAGCAGCGTGATGTGCCGCATAGACGCGGAGCGCAGGATTCAGCTGGCACAGCACCACACGGCTACGCACATCATAAATGGCGCCGCGAGGACGCTGCTGGGTGAGCACGTGTGGCAGGCTGGCGCAGAGAAGACGCTGAGCAAAGCCAGGCTGGACATCACCCACTACGAGAGCCTGAGCGAGGATGAGCTTTCACGAATTGAGGAGCTCGCCAACGAGGCTGTTGCGAGGGCTATCCCCGTAAGGAGCATGCTTCTTCCGAGAAACGTCGCAGAGAGGCGCTATGGTTTCCGCCTCTACCAGGGCGGCGCGGTGCCGGGAAAAATTATAAGGGTGGTGAGGATAGGCGACCTGGATACAGAAGCCTGCGGGGGCACGCACCTGAAGAACACCCGCGAGGCGAGGCTTATCAAGCTCATTGGCTCAACGAAGATTCAGGATGGTGTTGTCAGGATAGAGTTTGCCGCAGGCAGAGCTGCCTTTGAGTACCTCCGCGAGAGGGAGCGCCTGCTCAGGCTGGCTTCGGAAAAGCTGAGCGTTTCGCCGGAGCAGCTTCCAGCAGCGGCTGAGAAGTTCTTCAGGGAGTGGAAGGCGCTGAGAAAGGAGGTGGAGCGCCTCCGCGGAGAGATTGCGGAGCTGAGGAAGGCTGAGCTTGAGAGGCGGGTGGTGAGCCTGGCGAAGGGCGAGTACCTCGTGGCTAAGATGAATGCCACCATGGAGGAGACGGTTAAGGCTGCGCAGGCACTTGCCTCACCAAAGCGTGCAGTGGTGCTGTTTGGGGTGGAGGATAAAATCTATGTCGCCGGCATCAGAGGAGAGAAGCTCAGCCTGGATGTATCCGGCATTGTGCGGGAGGTGTGCTCTCTTCTCGGCGGAGGCGGAGGCGGCAGGGCGGAGTTTGCACAGGGCGCCGGAAGCAACAGGGACAGGCTGGAGGAGGCGATTGCGCTGGCGGAGAAAAGGCTGAGGGAGGCGCTGGAGGGGTAGCGTTTATCCACTATACAACTGTGACATTTGAAAACAATTGCTTCCGGCAAATCTCTCCCCCTGCGTGTGGTCCTTCACCCATCCACTATTTCCTGCTACTTAATCCTTATCCTCAAGCATCCTGTACTTGGGCTCCTCATCAAACTGCTTTGCTCTCACCGCCCAGAGCAGCGCCAGAGCCGTGCCCAGACTCAGGAGCACCATCGCGGCTATCGCAGCTTCATAGCCCTCCATCTCACTCCTCCTGAAGCGTGCGCAGGTAGGCTACTAAGCTCCACACCTCCTGCTCCGTCAGCCTGGCTTTAAAGGGGTGCATCGCCGTGCCCGGCACACCGTTCAGTATGGAGTAGTAGAGCCTGCCGTCCTCCACGCTACCCATGAACTCCGCGCTGGTGAAGTTGGCAGGCCTGGGGTTAAGGTACCTCGCAGCAGGACCATCTCCAGCGCCAGCGCTGCCGTGGCAGCCTCTGCAGTAGAAGGCGAACAGCCTCTTCCCCACAAGCACCGCCTCTCTGCCTGCCAGCGGATTCTCAAGCCCCCTGTAGCTCGCCGGCACCCTCGCCTGCATCATCTCCTCTTCTATGCCCAAGCGCTGCGCCTCCAGCATCGCCTGCTTCATCCTGCGCTGCATCTCAGCCTTTCTCCTCGCCTCCTCACCGCCCAGGCTCTGCACGTAGGCGATAAGCGCCTCCAGCTCATCATCGCTCAGGTAGGAGAAGCTGGGCATTATAGAAGCTGGCACCACGTAGCGGGGGTTGATGAAGTGCGCTAAGTGCCAGTCGTCGGTGTAAACCCCGCCAATCCTCGCCAGATCAGGACCTGTGCGCTCCGTGCCCAGGAGCACCGGCGAATCATAGGCGTACTCGCCGGGAGAGGAAACCCTGCCGTAGTACTGCACATCCATGCTCAGGTTGCGCACCTGCTGGGTGTGGCAGTACCAGCATCCCTCCCGGATGTACACCTGCCTTCCCATCTCCTCCAGCTCATTAAGGGGCTTCACCCCTGGAGACGGCTGGTACAGCGAGGGGTCGCCCATGGGTAAAAGCACCGTAACGGCAATCGCGGCAAGCACCAGCGCCGCCACTCCAGCGGCTATGCTCAGCGCCCTCACCTCTGCACCCCCCGCAGCGAGCTGAAGAAGGCGTACAGGAAGAGATAAACCGAGGCTACCATGAGCGCCGCCGAGGCAAGCCTTACGATTAGGTAGGGCTTAAGCGCCGCCACCACCTTCACGAAAGCCACACCCGCCTGCCACGAGCTACCCTGAATCAGCCCCGCTATGGTGAGGCTCGCCACGAAGCCGCTCAAGCCGAGGGTGAGCAGGTAGAAGTGAGCCCTTGCAAGCCGCGGGCTGAGCTCTTTACCGGTCAGCCTGGGCATGACGTAGTAGATGCACGCAAACCCCCAGAAGCTGAAGGCTCCAAGAAGGGCAAGGTGGGCATGTGCCACAACCCAGTTGGTGAAGTGCACATACGGCTGCACAGCCCTTAGCGCCTGGAAGGGACCCTGCAGGCAGGTGAGCAGGTACCACACTCCTCCCAGCACCAGAAACTTTAAAGCTGTGCAGTCGCTCTGGGCAAAGCGCCTGCCCTGCTCCGCCTGCGAGAGCAGGTGCCACCTGCCCTCAATGGTCTTCCAGAAGTTCACCGTCACCGCCAGCACGGGCAGAAGCATGGCAACGCTTGCGGCAATTGCAACCGTCTGCGCCCACACGGGTACGGGACCGAAAATCAGGTGGTGGGTACCCACCCAGGGGTAGAAGAGCCCCAGCGTCCAGAAGCCCAGAAGCGATAGCCTGTGGCTGTAGAGGGGCTTCCTCACCAGCTTCGGCAGCAGGTAGTAGGCAGCACCCACGCCGAGGGGCGTGAACCACAGCCCTAAGATGTTGTGCCCGTAGAACCAGTTGACTATGGCGTCGTTAACACCGTAGAGCGCTCCTCCAGCCCACATGGCGTTGCCCACAAAGTAAACCACCGGCATCCACACCAGCGCCGCCAGGAAGTACCAGAGGCTGACGTAGAGCTTCTCCTCCCTCCTTGCCAGAACCGTGCGCACCAGGTTGTAGGCAACCACGCCCAGAAGCAGCAGGAAGAGCAGGTCAAGGGGATAGACAAGCTCTGCATACTCCCTGCCCTGCGTCATTCCTGCAAGAAGCGTTGCGGCGGCGAGGAGGATGAAGAGGTTCCAGAGGAGCACGCTCAGCCTTGCAAGCCTCTCGCTGTACAGCTCCCGCTTAGCAAGGCGGGGCACGGCGTAGTAAGCCATTGCCACCTGCACCATGGAGAGCCAGCCGAAGGCAGCTAAGGTGACGTGCACCGGGCGAAGCCTGCCGAACTGCAGCCAGGCATAGCCTGAGAGAAAGTCAGGGTAAACAAACTTCACCGCCAGCACCAGAGCTAAGGTGACCGCTATGCCGAGCCAGGCTGCAGCGGAGATGAAGAGCCACCCTGCGGCAGTGCTGCGCCTCAGCCACCTCCCTCCTTGCAGTGCTGACTTTCCTCACCACGCTATATAAGCCTTTGCAGAGCACCCCCTGCGCCACCGCATCCTTTATAAATCACGCGGCACCACTATATCGCATGCTCTACCACCCCTACATCCTGCTTGCAGCCATGGTTCTCTTCATAGCCGGCGCCGTGGATGGTATGATTTCCATGCGCTCGCCCGCAAGGCTGCCCAGCAGGCACCCACAGCTCATGTATGCCGCCTACCTGCTCTTCCTCCTCGCCCTTGCGCTGTACTACGGCTACGAGCGAGGCATAGCCCTGGAGATAGCCGGGGGCAGGGAAGCCTTCAGAGCCACCGGCTTGCTCGTGCCCCACGTCATCTTCATCACCCTCTCCACGCTGCTGCTCACCGCCTCTTTCCTGTGGGGCATGCTCAACAGGGGTAGATTCTTCAGGCACGGCACGGGCAGGAGCGAGCAGCTCCACATTCTGACAGGTATTCTTGGTATAGCAAGCTACGTGCTTGCGGTGCTCACAGGAATAGGCATGTACCTCAGGGCAGGTGTGCTTTAGCCGATGAGGCTCCACTTCTACACCCGCAACCCCCGCAAGATAGAGCTGCTGCACACTCTGCTTGCAGAGAAAGGAGCAGAGTGCGAGATTGTTCAGGAAGAGCCAGCACCCGAGATTCAGGCACGCACCTGCGAGCAGGTTGTGCGCCATGCCTTAGCCTCTGCCGCTCACGAGCCCGCAGTAGCCGAAGACTCGGGGCTGTTCATTCCCGCCCTGAGCGGCTTCCCCGGCACCATCACCGCCTACATTCAGCAGGTGCTGAAGCCACGCCACCTGCTGCGCCTTCTCGCCCCCCTTCCCAAGCAGGCGTACTTCCGCTCAGCCATAGGTGTGCGCATTGCCGGGGAGGTGAAGATATTCACGGGCGAGCTTCACGGCACCATAGCGGAGCGCCCCGTGGGGAGCTCGGAGCACTGGCTTGATACCCTGTTCGTGCCCCTCGGCAGCTCCAAGAGTCTTGCACAGATGAGCCCGCAGGAGAGGCTTGCGGTATCTGACTGGAGCAGGAGCTTCGGTGCACTTGCAGAGCACATAGCTCAGACCCTCAGCCCGTAAGCCCTGGAAAAGGCTAAGAGAAACGCCGGGAGCTCCTCAGCCCTGCTCGGGGCATGCACCACCCTCCAGCTGCCAGCCCGTCTTGTCTCCACCGCCCTGGGCAGAATCACCACCCTGTGCTCAACCCTGTGCTCCACCTCCCTCAGAATCTCGGGCAGCCTCTCAAGCCTCAGCGTTCCCAGGGTAACCGCAAGCCTCATGCAGTACCCCTCAGCCGGCACCACCGCTAAGTAAGCGTCTATGCTGCAGTGCTCAAGCGCTGCAGTGAGCGTCATAACCGTGTGCAGGTAGTCGGAGGTGGCAATTACAGGCGAACGCTTCCCGGGGCTCCCCACGGGAAACACGCCGTGAGGCGTTGGAAGCTGGCTGTCGCTCACCCTGACCTCCGGCAGTAGCTCGCTCCTGAGAATCAGCTCCAGCGCCCTGCGCATCCTCCCGCCGAGGTGGGGGCACCTCCGCAGCTCTTCCGCTTGAGTCACACCCTCGGCAAAGCTCTCGCAGTCCTCATAGCCGCACTCCGAGCAGTCAAAGCCAGGCAGGTAGCCGTGCAGCTCGGGCCTGAGCGCCTCCCTGTCCCTGCATGCTTCAACGCACCTGAGGCAGCGGGTGCACCTCTCATGCTCCACCCTCAGCCTGTGCCTCTCATCCAGCGTAACAGCGCCTTCCGGACAGGCATACACGCATGCGCCGCAGGCATCGCAGGTGCCTGCGGGCAGCGGAAGGGAGAAGGTCAGCATCACCCCGGCTTCTCCATCAGCCTGCGCTTTCTAAGCCTCCTGCCGTCCCTGGCGTGGGGTGTTCTGAGCAGCGAATCCTGGTGCTTCTCCATCTCCAGCGCCTCATCGCACATCTCCGCAAGGGAGTGCAGCAGCTCGTGGGCGGCAGCGCAGGTCTGCACATACCTCTCCATCTCCTTCATGCCAAAGCAGGCGGAGGTGTTCAGTTCAGCCACTAAGGAGCACGCCCTGTACGCGGCAATCGCCTTAGCTCTGGCGTAGGGGCTGGTGAAGCCAGCCGCCTCAGCCGCAAGCTCTGCATCCACCACCACTCGTGGCAGGTAATCGCTGCTCTCAATGGCTCTGTCAATCTCCTCCTGCACAACCCTCAGTGCGCCCGTTACCGCCAGCACCCTGAGCATGTCCGAGTTGAAGAGCACCATCTCATTCGGGTCCAGGAACTCCCGCCTCGCGCCTATCATCGCGTCCGCCTTCACGAAGATGTACCCCAGCCCCAGCTCCTCCAGCCAGTCCCTGAGCTTCATCCCCGGCGCATCCCCTATTACCACCGCTCTTCTTCCAGCCAGCGCCTCAATAACCCTCTTCGGTCCCGGAGTTGCCGGGTTTGGAGTAACATAAACCACCAGAGCGTAGCTGTCAAGCCTCACCGAGGACAGCAGCCTCTCAGCATCCTTCGGGCTCATCTTTGCGCCTGTGGAAAAAACATCCACCTCCAGCTCCCTGTCGGCGCGCTCATCCAGCAGCAGCTCCAGCACCAGAGACGTGGCTATGTTCCCTGTCTTCAGCACACCCAGCCTCATGCATCGCCCTCCTTCACCACCAGCTCAACCGCCCTCTCAGCCTTGCCCTGCTCAACCATCATCTTCACCGCCGGCTTTGCCAGCCTCTCAATCGCCGCCTCAACCTTTCTTCTTCTTGCCATCAGCTCCTCCTCATCCACCTGCGCCGTCTCTGCAGCCAGCGGCGGCTTCGCCAGCCTCTCCACCAGCTCCAGCTCCGGCAGCAGCCCCCTCTCACGCAGGAAGTTCAGGTACCTCCTGAAGTCCTCGTGCTGGCTCAGGGCACGCTTCACAGCCACTATGGTGGGGGCGGTGCTGTAAATTGTGCCCGCGCATCTCAGCACATCTCCGCTGGTGGTTGAGATAAAGCTCACCGGATACCAGGGCTTCTCCCCCTGAGTGACGCTCACCGCTGCATCTACCTCTCCGGTATCCAGCAGGTATGCGAGCAGCGCCGTTGTAGCGCCGCCGTCCTGCCCCACCTTCCTGATAGCCTCCCTGCCAGCCCTGCAGGACAGAATCTCTATGAACTGCCCCAGCACCCTTGCCTCGTAGCTGACCCTCCTGATTCCGAAGAGCTCCTCCTCAATCGCATCTGCGGGCAGCGTGGTCCTCGGGCACAGGGCATAGCACCTGCCGCAGTCCGTGGACTCGCAGTCCCTGAGCTTGCGGGGCATGCCATCCTCACCTATCTTTATGATGCTCTCCGCACAAACCGCCTCGCAGACGCCGCAGGTAACGCACAGCCCCGGCTCAACCACATCCCTGAGGAGCTCATCAATGCGGTGCTCCTTTGTTGTCATCTCCTCAAGCTTCTTCAGGTCTCTCTCGTGCATGGTCTCTAAGTGCATGACACGCATGCCCTTCTCCTCAGCCTTGCCCCTGTTCTTCTTTGCCGTGCTGAGCTTGCGCTTGGCAAGCTTGCGCAGCAGCGGTATCCCGCGCTCGCCCTCCAGGTCAGGCTCCCTGACCTCCAGATAACCTGCCTCAATGGCGCCCCTGACAGCCTTCAGCCCCCTCAGGGTTCTCACAATCACCGTGTTCCAGCCCTTAGCAGAGCCCACCGCGCCTATGCTCACGTCAGCAAGCTCCGCGGTGTAGTCGGTGCAGTACCTGCAGTTGCTTCTGGCAAACTTCTTCGCCTCCTTCAGGGATATCTTGAGCACGCCCTCCTCATGATACCCCAGAAGCTTGCCCTTTATGTCCCACTTTCGTATCCTGTCCATGCTGAGCCCCTTGCTCTCCACAACCTTCACCAGCTCCTCATAGGGGAAGCTCTCCGCGCAGAACAGCCCGATTACCAGCTTAACCTTTCTGGGCCACTCCTGGCGTGTTCTGTGCAGCATGAGCTGCGCCTTTCTCACAGCCTGCATCTGACACGGCAGCGCCACGTAAGCCAGCGACTTAACCTGCTTAGCCTCTCTCACCAGGTTGCTCTCCTCTATGAGAGGCTCAACACTGCACCTGAGCAATGCCTGCGGAAGCTTCATCAGAACCACCGTCAGGATTTATCATGATTTATCATTAATATAAATCTTTCGGAGTCAGCAGGCTCTTCAGCACCTCTGTCATGCCCTTGCCCCGCATCAGCATTCCCGCCATAAGCAGCCTTGCCGAGAGCTTCAGCGTGAGCGCTGCGGAGGCGAGGAGCAGCACCGCACTGAGCACCAGCTCACCCGGGGGCACGCCTCCCATGGAGCTGCGGTACACCATGCTCACGGGTGCTGTGAGCGGGAAAAGTGACACCGCTCTGGCGGCTGTGCTTTCTGTGTTCTGGAAGATTATAAACCCGAAGGCTAAGGGCAGCACCGCGCTGAGCACCAGCACGCCCATGAGCTGCTGTGCCTCCCTTGGCGAGGAGCACACCGCGCCCACGCCCAGCATTATTGAGGCGTACAGCAGGAAACCCAGCAGGAAGTATCCCAGCACGAGCAGCAGCATCTGAGGCTCAACCTCAGCCGCAAGCACTATTGCTACAGGTAAGAGCATGCCCAGCCATGCGAGCATCTGCAGCAGCCCCGCGCTGCCAAGTCCCAGCAGCTTCCCTGCCACCACCTGCTCTGCAGAAGCTGAAGACAGCAGCACCTCCAGCATTCTGCTCTCCCTCTCCTCATTCATGCTGTGCACCAGGAAGCCAGAAGAGATAACCAGCGCCAACATCAGCAGCATCCCCGTGGCTACCGGAGCCATGTAGGAGGCGAGATTCATTCTGCTCTCCCCCCTCTCATCCAGCCTGTACACCCTCAGCTCCACCGGCTTGCTCGCCCTCTCCACCAGCCGTTCATCCTCCACCCTGCCCTCAAGCATCTGCCTCACCAGGCTCTGTGAAATCACATCCACAGGCAGCAGCGGCAGTGTCCTGGTGGTGTACACCTCAACCCTCCCGGTTTCCATGTAGTCCTCGGGAATCACCATGTACATGCTGAGCTCACCCGCCAGCAGCTCACGCTCAGCCTCCTGCTCGCTGCTGTACCTCACAAACACGTAGCTCTCGCCGCTCCTGCCTGCCATGCCAGAGCTGGCGCTCCCGGGGAGCTCAAACATTCCGGTGCGGTCCACATACCCCACCGTGTACACGCCACCTCCGTGCTCCACCAGCAGTGATGGCAGCGAAAACACGAGGAGTGCGAATATGGGTGTCAGCACCGTGGCGAGGATGTACTCCTTCCTCCTCACAGTGCACCAGAACTCCCACTTAGCAACCACCAGCGCGCCCCTCATTCTCCTCCACCATTCTGACAAAAACCTCTCTCAGCGAGCCCGCACCAGCCTCAAACCTCCTGAGCTCTGCACCCGCACTCATGAGCTGCCTCAGCACATCCGCGGGGGCGGTGCCTCCCTCCACCTCCAGCACCACCTCTCCGCCCCTTCTCCCCACCACCCTTGCCCCCTCTATCTCCGGCAGCTCTCCGTGCACCTCCAGCCTTATCCTCCCCCCGTAATGCGCCCTGCATATCTCCTCAGGCATGCCCTGCAGCACCGCCATCCCCCTGTGTATCATCACGATACGCTCACAGAGCCTCTCGGCACGCTCAATCATGTGGGTGGAGAGAATCACGGCAGCTCCAGCATCCCTCTGCTCCTCTATCAGCCTCTCCATCTCTCTGGTGTTAACCGGGTCAAGCCCCGAGAAGGGCTCATCCAGCAGCAGCACCTCCGGGCTGTGAATGAGCACCCCTGCCATCTGCACCTTCTGCACCATACCCTTGGAAAGCTCCTCCAGCCTCCTGCGGGCGTGGCTGAGCATGCCCATCCTCTCAAGCAGGTGCAGAGCCCGCCTCTCCGCCTCCTTCGCATCCATCCCCCTGAGCTCTCCCAGGTACCTGAGGAAGTCGGCAACTCTGGCTCTCCTGTAAACCCCCCTTTCCTCGGGCAGGTAGCCCACCGCCTCCCGGCGTGGCAGGTTCAGCCTGACCTCTCCGGCATCAGGCTTCAGGAGACCCGCAATAATGCGTATCAGCGTTGTCTTTCCTGCGCCGTTGGGTCCCAGTATTCCGAAAACCTCACCCCTGCCAACGCTGAAGCTCATTCCACGCAGCACCTCCCTTCCTGCAAAGCTCTTCCTCACCCCGCTTACCACCACCGCCTCTGCCCGCACACCACTACTTCTGGCTAACCTTTTTATAATACTTTGGCAGACCTCACCATAGAGCGATGCGCGTTGAGATACAGCTCAGGAAGCTTGAGGTGAGCACGGGCTACGAGATACCCGACCTCAAGCCTGTACGCAACATCAGAATAGACATCAACCACTCCTGCCAGCAGCCCGAGCTCTACAGCGCCAGCTCAATCCGCAGCAGGCACAGGATATCCATAGGCTACTTTGAGGAGGAGGGTGTGAGAAGGACAGAAATCGGGGCAATAGAGTGCAGCATCGTGGTTTACATCACCGGCGACAGCTCAGAGGGCATCCACCAGATATACGACGTGTGGAGTGCTCAGGGCTACAACAGCCTCCCCCTTGACGTCCGGGTTGCGGTGGAGAACACCATCTCCTTAGGCATACTGCCTGCCATAAGCGTGGCTGCAGAGAAGGCGAGGCTTCCACCGCCGGTGCCACCCGTAGCCTTCAGCCCCAGACCCGCTCCCGGCGCTGTGAGCAGGTAGCTCTAATCAAACTGCCTTCTCAGAGCCAGCTCGTGGGTTCTTCCCCTGGGAACCTTCTCAATTATTCCCCTCTCCACCAGCTCCTTGACGATTCTGCTCACCTTGGGTCTTGAGAACCCCGTGATCTCGGGAAGCACGTCCTGGGTAATCCTGCCGCCCTTCTCCATCATCGCCCTCACCACAGCAAGCTCGTCCTCGCTTAAAATCTCGGCGGGCAGCCTCTGCCTGCGCCTCCTCAGCCTCATGGCAAGCGCAGCCGAAGCCGCGCCCAGCACAAAGGCGGCGAGCAGCCTGGAAGCCTTGGTTGCGTCCCCTCCACCCACCTCCTCACCCCTTCTCACCACCCTGAGCTCGTATCCCGCAAGCTGCTTCAGAGCCTCCTCTGTCAGGTCGCCCTCAATCACCAGCACCCTCCTGACCTTCAGACTTTTCAGCGCCTCCAGCACCGCCGGCGGCACACCGGAGCGTCTCACGTACAGTATGGGGTAGCCTGTAGCCGAGCTCAACCTCACCGCGGTCAGCAGGCTTGATGAGCCTTCACCTGACACCAGCACCGCACCCCCCGGCGAGGAATAGAACTCCCTGGCGAAGGTGGCGGCGGTGCCGTAGCGGTCAGCCTCTCCGATCCTCCGGGTTATGTAGCCCATGGCATCCACCTGACGCTGCACCTCCCTGCTCACCGCCTCCTCGCCGCCTATTATCACCAGCCTCCTGTAGCCCATCTCAATGTACCCGGCCAGCATCTCCTCAGCATCCCTGCTCAGCCTCTCAGGGGGTGTGGCAACCACGGGTATGCCTGTGCTCTGCGAGTAAGCCAGCGCTATTGCAAACTCGTGGGGGATGTCGCTCCTCACCAGCACCACGTCCGCGGGGGCAGCGCTAACCTGGGGGAGCAGGGCGAGGGCTGCAAGCAGCGCCAAGAGCACGCGCAACCTCATGCCTCCTTCTTTATCACCCTCACCTTCATAATCCTTCTCCCCCTCATGCTCTCCACCCTCAGAACAACCCCATCCACCTCCACCTCCTCCCCCTGCACAGGTATCCTGCCCAGCAGGTTGAAGAGCAGCCCGCCTATGGTGTCAACCCTGTCCTCGGGCAGCGAAAGCATGAGCTTCTCGTTAACCTCGTGAATGCTCACCCTGGCATCCACCACCGCCTGGTTCTCATCTATCATCGTGAACTCCTCCCCCTCAGCCACGTCGTACTCATCCTTTATCTCACCCACTATCTCCTCAAGCACATCCTCTAAGGTGACCATGCCCGCGGTGCCGCCGTACTCATCCACAACTATCGCTATCTGCACCTTCAGCCTCTGGAACTCGTTCAGCAGCTCGTTCAGCTTCTTGCTCTCAGGTACAAAGTGGGCAGGTCTCAGGATGCCGTGCAGGGTCTCGGGCTTCTCTCCCGAATTCAGGAACTTCAGCAGGTCCTTGGCGTAGAGTATGCCTATGATGTTGTCAACATTCCCCTCGTAAACAGGTATCCTGGAGTGCCCGGTCTCAAGTATCAGCTTCTTTGCATCCTCAATGCTGCTGTTCGCCTCAATGCACTTCATATCAATCCTCGGAACCATTATGTCCTTAACATCCATCTTGTCAAAATCAAAAATCCCCGATATCATCTCCTTCTCTTCCTTCTCAATTGCACCCAGCTCCTCCCCAACCTCCACGAGCATCTTGAGCTCTTCTTCGGTTATGAATGGACCGAGCCTCACCTCGCCGCCGAAGGCGCTGACTATGAACTTTGCAAATCTGGAGAGCACCAGCACCACCGGCGTGAGCAGCTTCATGAGCACGTATATGGGCTTAGCCACCAGCAGTGCCACCCGCTCTGCGTTCGTTGCGGAGTAGCTCTTGGGCGTAATCTCGCCAAACAGCAGCACCACCAGCGTCACCGCACCTGTGGCTATGCCCACGCCGGTGCTCCCAAAAGCCTTTATCGCAATGGAGGTGGCGATGGAGGCTGCAAGAATGTTCACCAAGTTGTTGCCGATGAGTATGGTGATTATAACCCTGTTGGGCATCTCAAGCAGTTTGTCCAGCACCTTCGCCCTTGAGTCACCCTCCCTGGCAAGCTTCCTGATCCTGGCTCTGCTCACCGAAAGGTATGCGGTCTCGGAGCCTGAGAAAAAGGCTGATAGGAGGAAGAGCAATGCCAGAACTCCCATCTCAAAGTACAGGTACGCTTCAGGCACCTTACTTTATTCCTCCTGCCAGAGCCTGCCCCTCTGCAATCATATCTATCTCTGGCAAAGTATATATATTTAATGCTTCAGGAGCACAGCGTTAACCACACCATCCTGCCCCGGACGTGAGGTCACCACAGCCTCCCCTGCCTCCGTGAGGATCACCGCCCCCCTGGTTATTATGTTCCTCCTCTCGTAGTGGGGATTTGCGGGGTTCTTCACCACCTTCAGTATCTCAACCTTCTTCGTCTCTCCAGTCTCCGGGTTTGCCACACAGGCATACCTGGCACTGTACAGCCTCAGCTTCAGGTTGCCCCCTCTGGCTCTTATAACCTTCAGCCTGGTCTCCCCTACTCTGGTTTCAGAAGGCTCCCTGCCAAGCTCAAACTTGCGCTTCTTTCTGAAACGCCTGTACCTGCCACCTGTAACCTTCCTGACAGACCTTCCCTGCCATCTTGCCACTTGCTTGCCTCCCTGTCAGAACCAGCCAGTGCTGACTGAATAACCACTTAAAATTTTTTGGTATGTTACGCTGTGCAGCTTCTGAAGATGAAGGAGCTCCTCAGGCTGGCAGGCAGAGGTGAGGGGGGCAACCTTGAGTTCAAGCGCCGCCTCTCCCGCAGCGTGCACCTTCGCAGAGAGAGAAAGCAGAGCTTAGCCTGCCAGCTCAGGTACCGTGCAGCCAGCGGCTCCGGCAGGGCGGTGTACCTCATCGGGGTGGACGACTCGGGCAGCGTGGTGGGGCTCAGCCGTGATGAGCTTGAGGAGAGCGTTGAGGTGCTCTCAGAAATCGCCGCCGAGGCAGGCTTTGCCATAACCAGCAGGAAGGACTATGCTCTAAACGGCAGGCACTGTGCCATGCTTGTGCTTGAGCGCTCACGCCTTGAGAAGGAGCACCTGCTCATAGCCGTTGCAGGGCACGTGGACCACGGCAAGTCCACTCTGGTGGGCACCCTCGTGTCTGGAGAGGCGGACGACGGCTCTGGAAAAACCAGGCGCTACTTAGACACCAGAAAGCACGAGATAGAGCGCGGGCTCAGCGCCGAGCTCAGCTACGCTGTCTATGGATTCACCAGCTCGGGCGAGCCTGTGAGGCTGAGAAACCCCCTCAGCAGGAGGGAGCGGGCGGAGGTTGTCAGGAAGGCGGCAAAGGTGGTGTCCTTTGTGGACACCGTCGGGCACGAGCCCTGGCTGAGAACCACCATAAGGGGCATAGTGGGGCAGAAGCTTGACTACGGGCTCCTCACCATAGCCGGGAACGAGGGAATAACCCACATAACTAAGGAGCACCTGGGCATAATGCTTGCCATGGACCTGCCTGTAATAGTGGTGATAACCAAGTGCGACCTGGCTGGGGACTTGAAGGAGCTGCAGCGGGAGATTGCACGCCTCCTCGCCGTCGTCGGCAGGGTGCCCAAGTTCATAGACTCTCTGAAAGACCTGGAGCAGCTGGGCAGCTTCTGGCAGACAGGCGCCTTAGTGCCGGTGCTGGCGGTGTCTGCGGTGACCGGGGAGGGGCTTGAGCTGCTTGACCGCCTGCTCTACATGCTGCCCAAGCGTGTATCCCAGCCCGAGCGCAGCGCCAGCTTTCTCATGTACATTGACAAGATTTACAGCATTCAGGGCGTGGGGATGGTGGTGAGCGGCAGCGTAAAGCGGGGTGCGGTAAGGCGCGGGGAGACCCTGTTTCTGGGTCCTGACCGGGAAGGAAAGTTCCACAGGGTGAGAAGCACCTCCATAGAGGTGCACCACCTGAGCGTTGAGAACGCGGAGGTGGGGGAGGTGGTGGGAATAGCTATAAAGGGCTCGCCCGTGGAGCCCAGAAGGGGTATGGTGCTCTCCTCTGCAGAGCTTAAAGCTGCCAGAGCCTTCACCGCAGAGATCGTGGTTCTCAACCACCCCACCAGAATAGCAAGCGGCTACGAGCCCGTGGTTCACTTGGAGACCATCTCTGAGGCGGTGGTGCTTGAGCCCTTAGAGCGGGAGTACTTAGCTGCAGGCGACAGGGGGAGGGTGAGGATGACATTCAAGTACCACCCCCACTACGTGGAGGTGGGGCAGCGCTTTGTCTTCCGCGAGGGCAGGAGCAAGGGCATAGGCGTGGTCACAGAGGTTCACCGCGCCTGAAGCACCCTGCCCTCCATCCACTCAGGCACCTGCAGGTTGAGAGCCGCCAGCACGCTGGGTGCTATGTCCAGGAGCTCGGGTTCGGAAGCTATGAGCTTCGTGTTCATCACCAGCACGCCCTGCATGGCGTGGGCGCCGCTGAGCTCGGTGCCGTGCCTGGCTGCCCTTATAAACCTGCCCTCCCCCAGAAGCTGCGGACCGAAGGCGTAGCCCTCAGCCGGCTCTGCAACCAGCTCGGGAAGCCCGGGTGCATGCTCCCCGCGGTAAACCTCCTCCCTCAGGTAAACCCTCGCTATAACCCTCCTCCCGCTGGCGGGGTCTGTGATGCCCTCAAGCTCCCTCTTCAGCCTCTCGCGCAGCCCTGCCTCAGAGCCCCCGCCCAGGTATATGCAGCCGAAGGTGGCACCTACGGGTATGAACGCCCTGCTTCTGTGCGTGTCTATTCTTGAGAGGCTGAGCTCTGTTCTGAGCTTTACGAAGGGCAGGGAGTTCCTGAAGAGCCTGCTGAGCAGCAGGTTTCTCAGCCTGAGCACGTCCATTCGCCTGAGCAGCAGCGCGAGCCTGTAAGCCAGCCCGGAGTTCTTCTCCTTCAGGTACCCCCTGCGCTTCAGCCAGAGGTTCAGGTTGATGTACCTCTCAGCCAAGGTGAAGCCGTGGTCTGAGAAGACTGCCAGCATGCTCACCCTGCCCGCACGCCTTATCAGCCGCTCAATGAGCCTGTCGGCGGCTGCGTAAAACCTTCCGAGCTCCTCGCGCTCCTCCTCGGTGCCGCCGAGCAGCAGGTGGTAGAAGCAGTGCTGCAGCGCATCCAAGCACTGGTTGTGCACCGCCGCCACGTCCCAGTCGTAAGCTTCCATGAGCTCCTCAGCCACCGCAAACCTGCTCTCCTCAACGCGTATGCACTCGTCCACAAACCTCTCCAGACCCACCGCAATGCCCCTGCCTATGAAGCCGGGGAGGATGGTGTAGCTGTTTCTCCTGAGCACCGGGTAAATCTCCGCAGGATAAACCATGTCAGGCGAGACCTTAGGGGAGAGCATGCAGCCGACGGTAACCCTGCGCCTGTCTCTTGCAGGCGGGTAGCTCAGGGGTACGTTGACGGTAATCACCCGCATGCCAGAGGCTGTGATTGCCTCCCACATGCTTCTGCCCCGTATCGCAAGGGAGTTTACCAGCGAGGTTCTGCCATCTGCCCTGCTGTAGCTCAGAAAGTCTATTATGCCGTGTTTCCCTGGATTCATGCCTGTCTGAATGCTTGCCCACGCTGGTGCGGTGGTGGGGGGCACGGTGGAGCGAAGCCCGTGCAAGCCGTGCTTCTCAATAAGCTTCCTGAGCGCGGGCATGCGGGGAAGCATGAGGCTCAGAGCCTCCCGGCATGCCCCGTCAAGGCTGAGGAGGAGAACCCTGCCCATACTCCATGGCTGGCAGGTAACCTGGGCAAGGGTGTAAGTTTTTCACGTTAGGCTGGCTGAGAAAATACGTATGGCGGGGGAGTACTTCAGCCTCGGGGAGCTCAGGGATGAGGCGTCTAAGCTGTTTGGAATACCCACGGGCACCAGGCTGGATGAGCTATTCTTCAGTATTGAGAAGACTGACGGAGGCTACAGGCGAAAACCTCTCGGAGGAATACCCCACTTAGCGGTGCTCAACGTCACGGGCATTCCCGACACCGGCAAGAGCATCCTTGCAGAGCAGTTCGCCGTCGCCCAGGCGGGCGCCGGCTACAGGGTGCTTTACGTTACGGTGGAGAGCCCCGCAAACTTTCTCTACACGGCACTGAAGCAGAAGAGCGAGGCTATGGGCAGAGACTTCTCGCAGGTGGAGAGGAATGTGGTGGTTATAGATGCTTCAGCCAGCGAGGAGCTCAGAACAAGTAAGGCGCTGCTGGACACCATGGGCTATGCGATCAGAGAGAAGAAGATTACAAACGTGGTGATAGACAGCATCACAGGCTTGTACGAGCACAGGGAGGTGGCGGCAAGGCAGATTGTGAGGCAGTTCTTCAGCTTTCTGAAAAGGTGGCGCCAGACGGCACTGCTGGTTTCCCAGAAACGCTCTGCGCAGGCGAGCGAGAGCGCAGAGGCAGCAGGCGGCCTGGCGGTGGCGCACATCCTGGACGGCACCATAGTGCTGGACAAGAAGATTGTTGAGACCCGCTGGGATGTGTCGCTGTACCGCCTGCCTGTAGGAAGTGTGCTGCGCACCCTGCGCATAGACGGCTGCCGCCTTGCGCCTCACGACTCACGCACCTGGGTGTTTGAAATCACAGAGCTCGGTGTTATAGAGATAATCGCCCCCTTAGAGGAGTACATAAAGAAAAAGTAAGGGAGGTGGAGAAGCCAGAGGTGCACATCGCCGGCGGAATAGCAAAGCTCGCCTATCAGAAGCTGAAGCGTGAGGGCAGGCTGGGTGGTGCATGTGCTCGCTAAGAGTATGAGCGGGCTGGTGATAAAGGGCTGACGTGCTGAGAAGAGAATGTCAGTGCATCCCCGGCATGCACCACCATACACCCCGCCACAGTCGTCTTTACCTCTGCGTTAACAATATAAACCAGTAGCCACAAGTTAAGAGGGATGGAAGTTGAGAGGGTCAGAACATTCGTAAGGGGGCTGGATGAGCGCCTTGAGGGAGGCATACCAAAAAAGAGCGTTGTTCTGATTTGCGGCACCGCAGGTACGATGAAGTCCTCCTTAGCCTACAGCATTCTCTACAACAACGCCGTTTACAGCGACGCCGCAGGGCTGTACATAACCTTGGAGCAGGACCCGGTGAGCCTGCTGACCCAGATGAAGAGGCTGGAGATGGAGAGGAATGCCGTTGACGTGGTGAGCTTTGATGACATACGAGAGCGGATGAAGAGGTACCGCGGAGAGAACTGGATAAAGAAAATTTCCGGCTATCTCAGCGAGGCAAAGGAGGAGAAGGGTTATGAGCTCCTGGTTATTGACTCTCTGAATGCCATGTACACCCTCACCGCCCTCAGGAACGTCAGGGCTGAAATATACTTCTTCTTCAGGGCGCTAAGCGAGCTTGACTTCACGGCTTTCCTGATATCCGAGATGCCTCCCGGGGGCGGAAGGTACGGCGAGCACGGCGTGGAGGAGTTCCTCAGCGACGGCATAATACACCTGCTCTTCCAGCGCCGCGGAGGAATACTGACCTCCTTAGAGAGGTACATCGGCGTGGTAAAGATGCGCTCCACCCATCACGACACCCACTACTTCCCGCTGCTCTACCAGGACGGCAGATTCACCATATACTCCAAGGAGGACCTGGAGCTTTGAGAGGCTTTATGCTGCTGGTGCTCGTGCTGCTCGCCTCAGCCTGCACCCAGAGCTCTGAAAAGCCGGTGAGGTACCTGAGCATTGAGGACGAGATGAATATGCCCGGAGGTGCTCAGGACATAGCACCGGAGATACAGGAGCTGAGCATTGCCGAGATACTGGCACAGGGGCAGGCGCTTGAGGGCACGCTCGTGAGCACCTCGGGTGTGGCTGAGCAGGTGGTTCAGGCAGGGGGCTACACCTACGTGAAGCTGGGAGACGGGAACGCCAGCATCTGGGTGGCAGGACCCAGGGCTGCGGTTAAGGAGGGCATGCGCCTCAACCTGAGCGGCGCTCTGGTGATGCTGGACTTCTCTGCCGGGGCGCTGAACAGAACCCTTGAGGTGATGCTGATGAGCGACTCGCTGATTGAGGAGCTTCCCTTCAACACCAGCGTCCCGAAGCTTGAAGACGGCTACACCGTGGCTGAGGTTCTCCAGAAAGCTGGAGACCTTGAGGGCAGGGTGGTGAGGGTGAGGGGTGTTGTAACAAAGGTGCTGCCGGGAATAATGAACCTCACCTGGGTGCACCTGCAGGACGGCACCTCCGCTCCGGAGGGAAGCGAGCTGATCTTCACCAGCAGCAGCGCCGGCGTGGTGGAGGGTGAGGTTGTCATCGCTGAGGGCGTGGTGGAGAGAAACGTGGACATAGGCTACCACACAGTCTTCAGGGTGCTCGTAACCAACGCCACCTTCGTACAGGAAAATCTTAATACCTCCGCGGAGTAAAGCTTAGCTTCATGCTGTTTGCGCACATTGCAGACACCCACCTGGGCTACAGGCAGTACAACCTGGACGAGCGGGAGGAGGACTTCTACAGGAGTTTCCGCGAGGCAGTTGACAGGATAATAGACGAGGGGTGCAGGTTTGTGGTGCACAGCGGCGACCTGTTTGACGAGCCCCGCCCCCATGTCAAGGCGCTGGTGGTGGTGCGGGAGGAGCTGGAGAGGCTGAGGGAAGAGGGCATAAAGTTCTACTGCATCGCCGGCAACCACGACCTGCTGATGCGAAGCGGAGCTGTGCCGCCCCACAGGCTGTACCCCGAGATGGAGTTTCTTACACCGAAAAAGCCCGCCAGGGTGCACGGAGACGTGCTGATAGCGGGTCTGCCCTACTTCTCAAAGCTCCACAGCAGGGTGCTGCTGGAGAGGCTGGCGGAGCTGGAGAAGCTGGCAGAGAGGCACAGGAGAAGCGTGCTCCTGCTCCACCAGGGAATAGACCGCTACTTGGGTGTGGGTTACGAGCTCAGGATGAACGAGCTGCCCGCGGGATTCAGCTACTACGCCCTGGGGCACGTGCACAAGCCCCTGCTGGACAGCTATGCCGGCGGAATCGTGGCATATCCAGGCTCAACTGAGGTGTGGAGAGGCGACGAAATTGAAGTGTACGAGAAGATGGGCAAGGGATTCTACCTGGCTGACACAGAGGCGAAGGAGCCGGAGGAGGTGGAGTGGGTGAAGCTCAGGAGCGTGCGCAGGTTTGTGAAGCTCAGGGTGAGCTCCGAAGAGGAGCTGGAGGCGCTTCCAGAGCCTGGCGACGGCAAGCCCGTGGTGAGGCTTGAGCTGCAGTGCAGGACTGAGAGCTTTCAGAGGCTATACTCGGAGGTGATGAGGCGGCTTGCAGACAGAGTGCTTTATGTGGATGTGCGCAGACTGAGTCAGGAGGAAGAGCGGAGAGCGTCGCCGGCTAAGGGGCTGGACGTTTACGAGCTTCTCGGCAGCTACCTCAGGGAGCGCAGCGAGGCAGAGCGAAGCTTTGCCGCCGAGCTCCTGAGGCTCTTAGAGGATGGAAGAACCGAGGATGCGGTAAAGGTTGCGGAGGAGTTCTTCAGCAGAAGGTGGGGTGGTGGGAGATGATGGTGGAGGAGCTCAGGCTGAGGAACTTCAAATCCCACCGTGACACCGTGCTCAGGCTGGGTGAGGGGATAAGCGTCATAGTTGGAGAGAACGGCTCGGGCAAGAGCTCGCTGCTGGAGGCGATAAGCTTTGCGCTCTTCAAGGACAAGCCGAGGGGCGTCAACATAGCCGAGCTGATAACACGGGGACAGGAGAGCATGGAGGTTTCGGTGAGCTTCCTGTGCGGTGGCAGGAGGTACAGGGTGGTGAGAAGCTCGGGGACGAGGAGCGGGAGCAGGCTTTACTGCGAGGGCAGTGGCATTCTGGAGCAGGACAGGAGGGTGACGGAGGAGATTGAGAGGCTTACGGGGATGAATGCAAAGCTGTTCAAGAGCGCTGTTTACATCCAGCAGGGAGAGATTGACGCCTTGCTTTCAGATGACCCCGCGGTGAGAAAGCGGATGCTCGCGAAGCTCCTGGGCATAGAGCGTATTGAGCAGGCTTACGAGAGAATGAGGGAGGTTATCAGGGCTTTTGAGTCTAAGCTGGCTGAGCTGGGGTGGGTGGACGGAGAGATTGAGAATGCGGAGAAGAAGGCAGAGGTGCTGGGGAGGGAGATAAGGGCGATGGAGGACAGGCTCAGAGTGCTTGAGGCTCAGAAGCAGAAGGCTGAGGAGGAGCTTGAATCCCTGAGGTCGCTGAGGGAGCTGGCAGAGAGAGGCTGCAGGCTGAAGCTGAGACTTGAGAAGGCTGAAGCCGAGACGAAAGGAGCTGAGGAGGAGCTGAGAAGAATAAGGGAGTACGAGCAGACTCTCATGAGGCTTGAGGATGAGGAGCGCAGATTCCGTGAGGCTGAGAAGCAGGCAAAGGAGCTGGATGCGAGAATAAGGGAGCTGGGTGAGAAGAGGTCGCGCATGGTGAGCATTGAAGAGCATGCGAAGAGATACAGGGGTGATGTGCTGCGCAAGCAGGAGGAGGTGATGGGGATACTGAGGGAGGCATCTGAGGCTCTGGGAGTGAGGGTGGAGAGCGCCGAAGGGTTCAGAAAGGCTGCGGAGAGGAAAATGGAGGAGCTGGCAGAGAGGCTGAGGGAGCTGGAGCAGGAGAAGGGGGAGTGCGAGCGCAGGGTGGCAGAGGCTCGCACCAAGAAGAGGGAGCTGGCAGAGAGGCTGAGGGAGCTGGAGCAGGCGGGCAGCAGATGCCCCCTGTGCTGGAGCAGGATTGACGAGGCTAAGCGTGAGGAGCTCACGCAGGGCTACCTGAAGAAGATTGGAGATGCTGAGGAGATGGAGGAGAGGTGGAGGAGAAAGCTTGAGAGCTGCATGGAGGAGGAGAGGTACCTGAGAAGGCGGGAGAAGAGGCTTGCGGGTATGAGCGTCCGTGTGCAGGAGGTTCAGAGGCTCACTGAGGAGATTGAAAGCCTGAGCACCAGAGTGAAAGATATGGAGAAGGAGGCGGAAAGGCTCAGAAGAGACACCGGGGGGCTTGAGAGGCTGATGGAGCAGCGCAGAAAGCTTGAGGCTGAGATTGAGGCTCTTGAGGAGGCGCACAGCAGGTACGTGAGCGCCCAGGAGTACCTGAGGCGCTACGGAGGCAGGAAGAGGGAGATTGAGCACAGGCTGAAACGCTTAGCCGGGGAGGCTGATGCCCTCAGGAGGGAGCTTGAAGCTGTGAAGGAGAGGCTGGGCGAGGAGCCGGAGAGGAGCAGGAGCGCCCTTGTGAGCAGGTGCGAGAAGGCGGAGAGGAGCCTGAGGGAGCTGGAGAGAAGCATCTGGAAGTGCAGGGGGGAGCTCAACAGCAGGAAGGAGGAGAGGAAGGCGGTGGAGGAGAGGCTGGGAGAGCTGCGCTCAAAGGCTGAAGAGAGGAGGAAACTTGAGAGGTTCATAGAGCTGCTGGCTGAGATTCGCCAGGCGTTCAGCAGGGACTGCCTGCAGAGGGAGCTCAGAGAAGCAGCCATGCCGCTGATTGAGCAGCACACCCGGGAGATTTTTCAGGAGTTCAACCTGCCCTACACCGAGCTGATGCTCTCAGACGACCTGAGCGTCACCCTTTACGGACCTCTGGGCATGGTGAGCACTGACATGCTGAGCGGCGGCGAGAGGGTTGCCTTAGCCCTGGCGCTGAGGCTGGGCATAGCCAGAGCGCTTGCTGGGGGTGCAATGGAGCTCATAATGCTGGACGAGCCCACGGTGCACCTGGACGTGCAGCGCAGGCAGGAGCTGGTGGAGGTGGTGAGGAAGCTTTCAGCAGTGCCCCAGACCGTGGTGGTGACCCACGACTGGGAGTTTGAGCAGGCGGCGGATGTGCTGATTGTGGTGGAGAAGAAAAACGGAGTGTCAAGGGTGCGGGTGAATGCGCCTCAGGCTGAAGCCGGGTATCAGGGTGCTGGGAGTGGCTGAGAGCTTCAGAAAGAACTCAGAGAAGGCGGCACTTGCAGGCGTGGTCATGCGGGCAGACCTGCAGATTGATGGCTTCGCCCTCGGCGAGGTCACCGTCGGAGGCATGGACGCCACAGATGCGGTGATTGAGCTTTTTGAGTCGCTCGGACGCAGGGACATCAATGCAATAATGCTCAACGGATGCATAATTAGCATGTTCAACATCGTTGAGCTTGAGGAGGTCCACCTTGCAACCTCCCTGCCCGTGGTGTGCGTGAGCTACGAGGACAGCCCCGGGATTGAGAGGTTCCTGAGAGAGCGGGAGCAGGCTGAGCGCAGGCTCAGCGCCTACAGAAGGCTCGGCAGCAGGGTGAGCGTGGAGCTTGGCACCGGCTACAGGGTGTTCGTGAGGTTTGCGGGCGCGGAGCTGGAAGAGGTGAAGAGGCTGCTGGACCGCTTCACCCTGCAGGGTGCCGTGCCCGAGCCCCTGAAGACCGCGAGGCTGCTTGCCAGGGCGGTGCTGAAGCTCAGGGGGTGAAGAGGGAGGCTGCGCTGCTCTTCGCCAGCTGTATTGCAGATTCCGGGAAGATGCCCACGTAGAGCACGATTATCGCTGAGACCACCAGCGCCGCAACCAGCATCACGGGCTCCTCTGCTCTGTGCACCTCCCCTCCCTCAAAGTACATCACCCTTATCACCTTAGCATAGTAGTAGAGGGAGATGACGCTGTTTATTACCAGGAGCACGCCCAGGGCTATGTAGGCACCGCCAGCGCTCACGCTCGCCATGAGTATCAGGAACTTGCTCACGAAGCCGGCAAAGAAGGGTATCCCCGCCAGGGAGAGCAGGAATATGCTCAGGGTGAAGGCTGTCACCGGCATGCGCCTGCCAAGCCCGGCAAAGTCGGAGATATCCCTGCCGGCGATTGCCGAGCCCGCCGCCGCCACCGCCAGGAAGGCGCCGCCCTTCATTATGGCGTGCACGAACATGTGCAGCAGCGCCGCCCCCGCGGCGAGGGTGAGGTCAGCCTTTGAGGAGAGCACCGCAAAGGCCACAAGCACGTAGCCTGCCTGGGCAACGCTGGAGTAGGCGAGCATGCGCTTTATGTTGCTCTGCACCAGCGCCACCAGGTTGCCTACGGTCATGGTGAGCACCGCGAGCACCGCAAACAGCATCGCCCAGCTCTCCACCAGCCCGGGGAGCGCCACGATGAAGATGCGCATGAGCGCCAGGAACGCCATCTTCTTTGTGGCTCCCGCCAGGAAGGCGGTGACGGTGGAGGGTGCACCCTGGTAGGTGTCCGGCGCCCACATGTGGAAGGGCACCGCCGCAATCTTGTAGCCGAAGCCTGCGATGAGGAAGACCACCGCCAGGCTTGCCACCGGACCGGAGGAGCTTCCGAGCGCCTCCGCTATGGCGGTGAGGGAGGTGCTCCCGGCGATGCCGTAGAGCAGGGATATGCCGAAGAGCACCAGCGCCGAGGAGAGCGCACCTATCACGAAGTACTTCACACCAGCCTCTGCTCCCTGGCGGTCCTTTCTGAAGGCGGCGAGCGCAAAGGTTGAGATGGTGGCAAGCTCCACGGCTATGTAGAGCACCGCCAGGTCAACCGCCATGCTTGCTATGAGCATGCCGAAGGTGGTGAAGAGCAGCATGGTGTAGTACTCGCCGCCCATCCTGTAGCGCTTCACCGCATCAAGAGACCCCAGAATCACCAGGAAGCTCAGGGTGAGGAAGAGAAGCTTGAAGAACAGGCTGAAGGCGTCCAGCTTTATTATCTCAGGGATGAGCACGCGCTCAACACCCGCTCCAGAGTGCAGGGACACCAGCAGCAGCGCGCCCCCGCATGCGGCTAAGGAGATGTAGCCAGAAAGCTTTGCGCAGGCATCCCTGCCGCAGAAGCCCTGGAGTAGCACCAGCAGCAGCGCCGCACCTATCAGCAGAATCTCCGGAAGAAGCTCCGCCAGCACTTCAGCCACCTCCTACCGCATTTACAAGCTGCCCTGCTATGCTGCCAACCAGCTCCATGAAGGGTGCCGGGTAAACGCCGAGCAGGGTTATCAGAGCAACAAGAACCGCAACGGGCAGGAACTCCACCATGGTTACGCCGCTCCTCCTGAGCCCGGCATCGCCCCCGTATATTGAGCGCTGCAGGAACCACAGGTAGTAGCCGGCTGTCAGGGGGAGGGAGAGCACAGCTATGCCCGCCAGTACGGGATACTCACGGAACAGACCCAGCAGAATGCTGAGCTCAGCCACGAAGCCGCTCAGCCCCGGAAGCCCGAGAGAAGCCATGGAGGCAAACACTATGACCCAGCCGAGCAGCGGCGAGCTCCTGAGCACGCCGCCCAGCCTTGAGATTCTGAGCTCGTAGCCCCTCGCCGCCAGCATGCCCGCGCAGAAGAAGAGCAGCGCTATTATCAGCCCGTGGCTGACCATCTGGAATATGGCGCCCTTCATGCCTATGAAGGAGAGGCTCGCCACACCCAGCACCAGGAAGCCCATGTGGGATAGGCTGGAGAAGGCGAGAAGCCGCTTAACCTCGTTCTGGGCAAGGGCGCAGAATGCTGCATAGAAGACGGTGACCAGAGCCATTATCGCTATAGCCTTTGCGAACACCGCAAACTCTGCCGGGAGGATGCCGAGAGCCACCCTCACAAGACCGTAGGCACCCATCTTGGAGAGCACCCCCGCAAGCAGGATTGTCACAGGTGTGGGTGCCTGGGAGTATGCATCCGGAAGCCAGGAGTGGAAGGGCACTAAGGGAATCTTGAAGGCGAAGCCCGCGAAAACCAGCAGGAACACCAGCGTCCTGTACTCCATGCTCTCTCCGCCGAGAAGCTGGCGCATCTCAAGCATGGAGAAGGTGTGCGTCTGTGCATACATCAGCAGGAAGCCCACCAGCATGAGCAGGCTGCCCAGGTGGGTGTAGATGAGCAGCTTCATGGCTGCATACTTCCTGTTCTCTCCACCCCAGCCGTTTACCAGCATGAAGGCGGGAATGAGCACAATCTCCCAGAACAGGAAGAAGAGGAACAGGTCAAGCGCCGTGAAAACGCCCATCAAACCTGCAAGCATGCACAGCAGGTAGGCGTGGTAGCTTCCGGAGCGGTGCTCCACATCCCAGGAAGCGAGCACCGACACCAGCACCAGAAGTGCAGTCAGCCCCACCAGCGCCGCGCTCAGGGCATCAGCACCGAGGGTGAAGCCTATGTCTAAGCTGGGTATCCAGCTCAGGCTGAGCTGCTCCTTCATGAACCCCTGGGCTGGAGCAGCTCTGAGCACCGCCGCCGCTATGCCGAGGGTTGCCACGCTAACCGCCAGGGCAACTATCCTGGGGGCTGAGCTGCTCTGCCTGCCGGCGAAATAGCTCGCGATGGCGCCTGCAAGCGGCAGGAGTATGAGGTACTGGAGCACTACACACCACCTCCTATGAGCCCTGCAATCACAAGCAGCAGGAAGGCACCCGCAAGCACCCAGGAGGCGTAGTCCTGCACCACTCCACTCTGCAGAAGACGCAGCTTCCTGCCCGAGCACACCGCCGCCCTGCCCGTGCCGTTTACGGTGCCGTCAACTATGAACTCGTCAACGCCTCTCAGAGCCCTTGCGCTGTCCGCAACCACTCGTGTGGCAAAGAAGTAGTACAGGTGGTCCAAGTAGTAGCGGTTGACCAGCAGGGTGTGCACGGGGGCGAGGGCACGCCTCACCCTCGCGGCTGAAATCACAGGACGGTAGTAGGTCAGTGCCGCAAGCCCCGTGCCAGTGGCTGCCAGCAGGATGCTCAGCAGCATCACGCTGCCGGAGGCGTGCTCTGCTGCCTCGGGGGCATGCTCAAGAGCCCCCTGCACGAACTCGCCAAAGCCCGCAAAGACCACAAAGCCTGAGAAGAGCGCACCCAGGGAGAGGATTATCAGGGGTATCCGCATCACCAAGGGTGCTTCATGCGCATGCTTAGCCTGCTCGCTCTCCCTGCCCGTGAAGACTATGAAGAACAGCCTCCAGATGTACACCGCGCTGAGAAGCGCCGTAACCGCGGTGAGCCAGAAGAGGGGCGTGCTGTAGCTGTGCACCGCCGCCATGATTTCGTCCTTGCTCCAGAAGCCGCTCCAGGGGGGCAGACCTGAAAGCGACCAGGCGCCTATGAAGAAGGCGGTTCCCGTTACAGGCATCCTGCGCCACAGCCCTGACATGTCCCGTATGTCCTGGGAGTGCACAGCATGCAGCACAGCGCCCGCGCTCAGGAAGAGCAGCGCCTTGAAGAAGGAGTGGTTGAGCAGGTGGAAGATGCCCGCGGCGTAGCCTCCAACACCCAGGGCGAGGGTCATGAAGCCCAAGTGGGAGACGGTGGAGTAGGCTATCACCCTCTTCAGGTCCGTCATCACTACAGCCATGCTGGCTGCGATGAAGGCGGTTATTCCGCCTATCCAGGCAACCACGTGCAGGGATTCGGGGGTGAAGAGGGGGTACATCCTGGCGACCAAGTAAACGCCAGCCTTGACCATCGTCGCAGCATGTATGAGGGCGCTGACGGTGGTGGGACCCTCCATGGCGTCAGGGAGCCACACATGCAGCGGGAACTGGGCGCTCTTGCCCACGGCTCCGCCGAAGAGCAGCAGCGAGGCTAAGGTGAGCGTGGCTGTCGCCACCCCGGGAGCAAGCTCAAACACCTCGCTCAGGTTCAGGGTGCCGAACTCCCTGTAGACCACCAGTATTCCAGCCAAGAAGAGGATGTCACCCACCCTAGTTACGAGAAACGCCTTCTTGGCTGCGCTGGCAGCACTGGGCTTGCGGTACCAGTAGCCTATCAGCAGGTAGGAGCAGAGCCCCACCAGCTCCCAGCTTATGAACATGAACACCAGGTTGTTGGCTATAACCAAGGAGAGCATGCTGGCTATGAAGAGGGAGATCTCGGCATAGTAGCGCTGCACCCCCGGGTCGCCGTGCATGTATCCGAGGGAGTAAACCACTATCAGGAAGCCCACGAAGCTCACCACGAACAGCATCACCGCAGACAGCGGGTCCACCAGCACGCCGAACCTGAAGGCTTCGCTGCCGAACCAGGAGATGCCCCTGCTCTCATAGCTGCCAAAGCGCACCACGTGCGAGATAACAGCAAGCGAAAGAAGCATGCTCGCACCCACTGCAGCAACAGCCAGGTGCCCGCCACCCTCTCTGAGCCTGCCGCCGAAGAGCAGGATGAGCACAAAGGATGCCAGGGGAAACACGGGTATCAGCCAGGAGTACTCAGCCACCATCTTCACCACCTCATGCTCACTGCCTCACGCAGGTTCACGCTTCTCATTCTCCTGTACAGCACCAAGAGAATGGCTATGCCCACACCCGCCTCGGCTGCAGCCACCGCGATGACAAAGGAAGCAAGCGCCTGCCCGCTCACAGTGCCAGAGTAGCTGGAGAAGGCAACCAGGTTGATGTTTGCAGCGTTCAGCATGAGCTCAATGCTCATGAGCACCCTCACGGCATTCCTCGCTGAAAGCATGCCGTAGGCGCCTATTATGAAGAGCACCGCCGCCAGAAACACATAGTGGTACACCGTTACCACCGCTCATCCCTCCTCGCCAGGTATATGGCTCCGACCATCGCCGCAAGCAGCAGTATGCCCACAAGCTCAAAGGGCAGAGCATAAGCCTTGGGTGAGAATATCACCTGCCCCACGCTCGCCACATCCCCGGGGGCAAGGGCTCTTTCGCCCTGAGGCACGAAGCCTGTTCTTGCGATGTAGAAGAGCACCAGCACACCGAAGAGCACCGCTGACACGGGGGCAAAGCTCTCCAGGGGCTCCCGCCTGAGCTGCAGGTCGCTCCTCGTGAGCATGACCGCAAAGAGGAACAGCACCACCACTCCACCAGCATAAACCAGCACCTGTATCACCGCGAGAAATTCAGCACCCAGGGTGATGTAAACTGCAGCCACCGAGAGCAGGCAGAGCGCCAAGGAGAGAACCGCATGGAACAGCCGCTGGGCAAACACCACCCCTGCGGCGCCCGCTATCACGAAGAGGGATATCACCAGAAACACCAGCTCCTGAATCACTGCCCGCTCCCCCCTTCCTTAGCCGGCTCAACCTCATACCCCGCAAGCTTCCACCAGGGATAGAAGAGCTCCTCCCTCGTGTACTCGGCAAGCTCCAGAACGTCGTTGCGCCAGGTGAGCGCCTTAACCGGGCAGGCATCAACACACAGCCCGCAGAACATGCACCTTCCCAAGTAAATCTCGGGATGCTTCTTCTCCTTCTTCACCACCTTATCCTTCACCTTCTTCTCCTCTATGCCCACCACCTTCATCTTGATGGCACCGTTGGGGCAGGCTCTCGCACAGTTGCCGCAGCTTATGCACTTCTTCACGTCCAGCCTCTGCAGGCACCTGTACCTCTGCTTGAGCTGCTGCCTCTGTTCGGGGTACTGCAGGGTGATGGGGGGCTTGAAGAGGTGCTTGAAGGTCACGCTCATGGGCAGCAGGTGTGAGAGGTTCTTCAGCTTCTGAAGCATCACGCACCACCCCTCAGGGTGAGCACCACTCCCGTGAGCACCACGTTGAAGAGTGCCAGCGGGAGCAGCCCCTTCCATCCGAAGCCAAGCATGTCGTTCACCTTGGTCCTGGTGAGCGTGCCCCTGACCCACATCAGCAGGAAGATTACAGCATACATCTTCGCCACGAACACCGCCACCTGCACCACGTACTTGAGCACGCCCAGGCTCTCTGCGAGCGGGGTTACCACCGGCAGATGCCAGCCGCCTAAGAACAGGGTGACGAGAAGCGCCGAGCCCACCACGAAGTGGATGTACTCGGCGAACATGAACATGGCAAACTTCATGCCGCTGTACTCGGTGTGGAAGCCTGCCACAAGCTCGGACTCGCTCTCCGGCAGGTCAAAGGGTATCCTGCCCATCTCCGCAACCACCGCCGAGAGGAACACGATGAATGCTATGGGCTGGTAGAAGATGAACCACTTGGGGATTATGCCGAACCAGGCTGAGGACTGCGCCTCAACTATGTCCTGGGTGCTCAGCGAGCCCACTATCGCCACCACACCCAGCATGCTGAGCACCAGGGGTATCTCGTAGCTCAGGCTCTGGGCAGCGGTACGCATCCCGCCGAGAAGGGAGTACTTGTTGTTTGAGCCCCAGGCAGCCATGAGCACCGCTATGGTTGAGAGCGATGCCACCGCCGCTATGTAGAGCACGCCAGCCGGCAGGTCTGCCGCTATGAGCCCGCTGCCTATGCCTATCGCCGCAGCAGGCAGCAGGGCGAAGAGGAACGCCATAATAGGGGCGAGGTTGAACACTATGCGGTCAGCCTTCTCGGGCACTATGTCCTCCTTGGTGAGCAGCTTCAGCATGTCGGCTATGGGCTGGAGAAGCCCGAAGGGTCCTGCTCTGTTTGGACCGTAGCGCACGTGAATCCTTGCAATTACCTTCCTCTCCATCCAGGTGAGAAAGAGAACGTTGAGGGAGAGGAACAGTATCACCGCCACCACACCCACCAGCGCCTTCAGTATGCTCCACACCAGCTCGCTCATCTGTCTATCTCCCCCATCACAATGTCTATGCTGGCGAAGTTGATTATCATGTCAGGAATAATTTCGCCAGTGCAGTAGTGCGGGAAGGCGGAGAGGTTGCAGAAGGCGGGGCTCCTGATTCTCACCCTGTAGGGCTTGGGTGAGCCATCGCTGACCACATAGAAGGCAAGCTCTCCCTTTGGTGATTCTATCCTGGAGTACGCATGCCCCTTGGGCGGTCGCAGCACCTTGGGCACCTTTTCAGCCATAACCTCACCCTCCGGCAGGTCGTCAAGCGCCTGCTCTATTATGTGCAGGCTTTCGTAAATCTCCTTCAGTCTGATGACAAACCTCGCCAGCGTGTCGCCCTCCTGCTCGGTGACCACCTCAAAGTCAAACTTCGGATAAACCGAGTAGGGCTCGTCCCTGCGGAGGTCCCTTGCCACCCCGCTTGCCCTGAGCATCGGACCTGTTACCCCAAGCTCTATCGCAAGCTCCGGCTCAAGCACACCCACACCCCTGCACCTGCGCAGGAAGATTTCGTTGTTGAAGAAGTACCTCTCGTAGTCCTTCAGCCTCCTGGGAAGCTCCTGCAGGAAGATGCGCACGTTGTCCTCCCACCCCTGGGGCACGTCCTGCCTGAGCCCGCCGATGGTGATGTAGTTGTAGAGAAGGCGCTGCCCGGAAACCTGCTCCAGGAGGTCAAGCACCATCTCCCTCTCCCTGAAGCCGTACATCATCACCGTCCAGGCGCCCAGGTCTGCGCCGAAGGCGGCTATGAACATTAAATGATTGGCGATGCGCTGCAGCTCCGCAAGAATAACCCTCAGGTACTCGGCACGCTCGGGCACCTTTATGCCCATGAGCTCCTCCACAGCAAGCGCGTAGCCGAGATTGTTTGCCATGGCTGAGATGTAGTCTAAGCGGTCGGTGATGGGTACTATCTGAGGATAGGTGCGGTTCTCGCATATCTTCTCTATACCCCTGTGCAGATAGCCTATCACGGGCTCAACCTTGAGCACGGTCTCACCGCTCAGGGTTGTGACAAGCCTCGCCACACCGTGGGTGGATGGATGCTGGGGTCCTATGTTGAGCACCATGGTTTCGGTTTCTCCATCTTCAGCCGCCTCCACCCTGACCTCCGTCTCCCAGAGCTCTGCTCTGCCCTGACGATACCAGGGCTGGGGCTCAAGCTTGAAGTCCTTTCTCAGCGGGTGCCCCTGAAAGCTCTCCGGAAGGAGGATGCGCCTCAGGTCTGGATGCCCGGTGAAAACCACGCCCAGCATGTCGTAGGTCTCGCGCTCGTGCCAGTCGGCAGCCTTCCACAGGCTGACCACGCTCTCTATCTCCGGCTTCTCTGCAGGCAGCTCCACGTGCACCTCGGCAAGCACCCTGTCCCTCTGCCTCCACAGGTGGTAAACCACCTCAAGCTTCTCCCCGAGGTCAACGCCGGTTATGCAGGAGAGGTGGTCAAATCCAGCATGCCTGAGATGCTCAGCAAGCTGATAGAAGCTGCTCCTGTCAACCCTCACATCAACCCTGTGCCTGCGCTTGGGCTCTGCCTCCGCTGAAAACCTCTCCGCAAGCTCCTCTGCAAGCTTCTGCTCTGCCTCCAGCTCTACGCTCTGCTCCGCATCCATCACGCTACCTCTCTATCCTGCCTTCCTTTATCTTCTTCTGGAGCTTCACTATGGCGTCTATCAGCGTCTCCGGTCTCGGAGGGCAGCCGGGCACGTAGACGTCCACAGGAATAATCTCGTCCACACCGTTCAGCACGCTGTAGCTGTCGTAGAAGGGTCCGCCTGAGATGGCGCACTCGCCCATGGCGATGACGTACTTGGGCTCGGGCATCTGCTCGTACAGCCTCTTCACGTTGGGCGCCATCTTCTTGGTGACTGTGCCAGCCACTATCATGAGGTCTGCCTGCCTGGGGGTTGCCCTGAAGAGCATGCCGAAGCGCTCAAAGGCGTCGTAGCGGGAGCAGCCTGTCGCCATCATCTCTATGGCGCAGCAGGCTAAGCCGAAGGTAAGGGGCCACATGGTGTAGGGTCTCGCCTGGTCAAACACCAGACGGTCCAGCTTTGTGAGTATAACCTTAGGAAGCTTTACCTCCATCCTTTCATCCACTCCAGCGCACCTTTCTTCCAGGCATAAACCAGACCGAGGGCTAAGATGCCTATGAACACAATAACTTCGGCGGTTGCGAGAATGCCGAAGCTCCTGTAGGTCATCGCCCAGGGATACAGGAAGACTGTCTCAACGTCAAAGAGCACGAAGAGTAGGGCGTACATGTAGTACTCCACGTTGTGCTGAATTCTGGCGTCGGTGAAGGGAAGCACGCTGCACTCGTAGGTGAGGTACTTCCCGGGCTCTGGCTTTGCAGGTCTGCGAAGGAGGCTTGCCACAAATATGGTTACCGCGGGAAATAGCACGCCTACCAGCACGAATATTCCAACAGTCAGGTAAGCCTCACTCACACTCAAGGTATCACCCGCTGGCTGACAACCTCTCCATTATGATTCAGAGGTAGTATAAAAATTTTTCTGCAGAGATGTTAAAGCGTTGTTGAACATGCAAGGGCGCAGCGCCGTGCGGCGCCCTCAGGTGAGGAAGGGTTTAAGGGCGGGTGCGGCGCCCTTAGGTGAGGAGGGGTTTAAGGGCGGGCACGGCGCCCTTACACCGAAAGAAATAAAAGGGGCAAGCAAGTGGTGTAGGTGTGGGTGAGAGTTATGAAGCGCAGTCAGCGTTCCAGGTCGTTGAAGAGAGTGGTCAAGCGCACCCCTGGCGGCAGGCTGGTGATGCACTTCAGAAAGCGCCGCCCCGGGTATGCGAAGTGCGCGCTTTGCAAGAGGGAGCTGCACGGGATTGCAAGGGGCAGGGGAACTGAGCTCAGCAGGGTGAGGCGTTCCCAGCGCAGGGTTTCAAGACCCTACGGCGGCTACCTCTGCTCTTCATGCATGCGTGCCGAGATAAAGAGGCTTGTGAGGGCATCATGATAGTCACGGTCAGCGGTCCCATAGGCTCCGGCAAAACCACGGTAGCCAGAGCTCTGGCAGAGCGCTTCTGCTTCAGGCACATAAGTGCGGGTGAGGTATTCAGGAGGCTCGCCAGGGAGCGTGGCATGAGCCTGAATGAGTTCTCCAGGTATGCGGAAGAGAATGAGGAGATTGACCGCCTGATAGACCGCACGCAGGTTGAGCTTGCCAGAAGCGGAGAAAGCGCGGTGGTGGACGGCAGGCTCACCGCCTGGCTGATACCCGAAGCTGAGATAAAAATCTGGCTGAAGGCGCCCATAGAGGTGAGGGCAGAGAGGGTGGCGAGACGTGAGGGTATAAGCTACGAGCAGGCGCTGGCAGAGACCAGAAAAAGGGAGGAGAGCGAGGCAAAGCGCTACCGGGAGATATACGGCATAGACCTGTGGGACCTCTCGCCCTATGACATAGTTCTCAACACCAGCCTTTACGAAGCTGATGACGTTATCCAGATAATCTCTCTCTGCATCTCATCCTCAAAACCCGGCAGAGCACTTGAAGCTAACAGGGAGTGTGAGCGAGATGTTTGAAGTGGGTAGAGTGTGCATTAAGCTTGCTGGCAGAGAGGCGGGCAAGAAGGCTGTGGTGGTTGAGAAGATAGACAGAAACTTCGTGCTCGTTGATTCTCCTGAAATCAAGAGGAGAAGGTGCAACGTGAAGCACCTTGAGCCTCTGGATGTGGTGCTGAAGATAGCTGAGGGTGCGTCCAAGGAAGAGATTGAGAAGGCTATGAAGGAAGCGGGACTCTTAGGATGAGCAGCCTTCCCTCAGAGAGAGAGCGGAAGCTCGTGGTGAAGTCCAGAGCCAGAACGAGCCCGGAGTACGGCACACCTCCGGAGAAGCGAAGCATTGAGGAGCACCTGAGGTACGGGATTATAAACCTGGACAAGCCCAAGGGACCCACCTCGCACGAGGTTGTTGCCTGGGTTAAGAGGCTGCTGCAGGTGAGGAAGGCGGGGCACGGGGGCACGCTGGACCCTCAGGTCTCGGGCGTGCTGCCTGTGGCACTGGAGAAGAGCACCAGGGTGCTGCAGGTGCTTCTCACGGGAGGGAAGGAGTACGTGGGGGTTATGAGGCTGCACGCAGAGGCTGGGGAGGAGGAGGTGAGGAGGGTTTTTGAGGAGTTCACAGGCAAAATCGTGCAGCGTCCGCCGGTGAGGAGCGCGGTTAAGAGAAGCCTGAGGGTGAGGCGAATCTACTACTTGGAGCTGCTGGAGATGGACGGCAGGTTCGTGCTGTTCAGGGTGGGGTGCGAGGCTGGCACCTACATACGCAAGCTCTGCCACGATATCGGCGAGGTGCTGGGAACAGGCGCCCACATGACAGAGCTCAGAAGAACCAAAAGCAGCAGCTTCTGCGCCGAGGAGGCTGTGACGCTGCACGAGCTCTGCGATGCCTACCACTTCTGGAAGGAGGATGGAGACGAGCGATACCTGCGCAGGGTGGTCAGGTGCGTGGAGGAGAGCGTGAGGCACCTCCCCAGAGTCGTGGTCAGGGACTCAGCGGTGGATGCGCTGTGCCACGGTGCAGCTCTCGCCGTGCCTGGAGTGGTGAAGCTGGATGCCGAGATTAAAAAGGGGGACACGGTGGCGGTGATGACGCTGAAGGGCGAGCTTATTGCCCTGGGCGTGGCGGAGATGGACACCACCGAAATGCTCGCCTCTGACAGGGGCATAGCGGTGAGAATGGACAGGGTGCTCATGCCCCCGGGAACCTACCCGAGAAGCTGGAAGGTTGGGTGATTCTGGATTTTTTTATGATGGTACGGGAGGATTAAGAATAACAGCGGGGTGGGGTAGCTAGGTCCATCCCGCCGGGCTCATAACCCGGAGATCGGTCGTTCAAATCGACCCCCCGCTATCATGAAGGGGTCGCAGGACCCCCCTATCTTGTTCATTCTGCGGCTTTTCATCGTCGCAGAAGCCACCATCTGCGATTCTGACAAAGGCCACCGGGCGATGCGGGGTTTGTGAACCAGAATCTCACATCGTCTAAGAGCATGAAGACCCGTGAATCATCCCGTGGTTAAAATGGGCCAACAAACATATCTCATACCCCTCTTATTCCCCAGTCACGCTCCCTCTTCTCTTCCACGCTAAACATTATTAAACCCTGCGCACTTCCCGTGACTGCCAATTTCACCCCCGGCTGGCACCAGGCATAATTTTATATACCTCTGCGCTCACACTCTTCTATGGATGGGGAAGCTGCATTCAGGATAATCTCGTGGGTATTTGTGTTCTGCGGCATAGGCACCTACCTGCTCGCCTGGGGTAACATGCTCTTCGGCGTTGAGATTCTGGGCATAAGCACCGAGCTCTACCTCTACGACGCCATAGCATCAGGAGTTTTTGCGGTGTTCTTCCTGCTTGCCAGCATAAGCTGCAGAAAAACCGCATAACCGCATGGTTTTTATACCGGCATGCACACCTACCCGGCATGCACAGCTCTCTGAAAGACAGACACATCTGGTATCTCGCCGCAGGCTCTATTCTGCTCCTCTTAGCAATTAACATCTCAAGATACACCGCACCTGCTGGCATGGTCTTCGGAGGCAGCACATTTCTCCACTTAAGCATAATAATGAGCATTTTAAACGGCTACTATCCCTGGCAGGACCCCCACTATCTTGGAGAGTACGCCTACTACCCCTGGCTCCAGCACCTCACGATAGCCCTCCTTCACAGGCTCACCCGCATCTCTGTGGTAAACCTCTTCAACACCTGGACCGTACTTCAGACGCTGGCAATGCTCACCGGCTACTACCTGCTCGGCAGAGAGCTTAGAGGTGAGAAGCTCGGCGTCAGCATGGGCGTGCTCTCCCTGCTTCCCCGCTCCACCCTGCGGGTAGAGGTGCTCCCCTGGCCCCTGTACACCTCCTACGCCTTAGTGCCCTTCTACCTGCTGTTTCTTCTGCGCATGCACAGAAGAAGGTACCTAATCGCTGCCGGCATAGCTCTCGGGCTGAGCCTGCTGCTGCACATCTTCACCTTCATCATGCTGCTCACCTTCACCCTGCTCTACCTGCTCCTCAGCCACCGCTCCAGGAGAAACCTGAGGGCTGCACTCATCCTGACAGCGGTGGCGCTTCTCGTAGCCTCCCCCTACTGGCTCCCCCTGCTCATGCACTACCGCGGCATCACCCCCAACCCCACGCAGGAGATGATTTACAAGCTCTACGCCTTCAGGTCAGCCTACCCCTTCACCCACTCGCCGGACAACCCGCTCATGGTGCTTCAGGACATGGTATTCAACAGGGTGGTAAGCAGGGTTGAGGGTGGCGAAAGCGTTGGCGACCTCAGCAACGCCCTTCTGTTCTCGCTGGCGCTCCTCTCCCTGGTGATGCCGGCTCAGAGAAAAGAGAAGCTCCTCGCGTACTCCTTCTTAGGTGCGGCGGTGCTTCTCAGGCTGCACGGTTACCTTCCCCTTCCCACCCACTTTCAGCCGGTGCGCTTCACAGACTTCATAGAGCACGGGATGCTCATGCTCGCAGCCCTCGGAGTGTGCGGGATGAAGAGACGCAGGCTTGTGCTTCTCCTGCTTCTGGGCTTCAGCCTCAGCGTAAGCGTGGCCAACCTTCTGGTAAACCCCAACGTCGCAGCCGGAGTGAGCTCAGACTTCGGGAGTGCTGGAAGCAGGCACCTGCTTGAGCCTGGAGGCAGGTACGCCTTCATAACTCAGGCTGCAAACGCGCTTCAG
>JALSIP010000050.1 GCA_026989875.1 archaeon | reverse complement strand
TATGTTCATCGTTTTTGACCCACATGGCTCAAATTATTACCATGTGATACATTACATGAATAAGCCTTAAGTATGGGAAATATGGAGTAGCACACAGATGAAGGCGACGCTCGTGCTTGAGGACGGCACTGTGGTGGAAGGCAGAGGCTTTGGTGCCGAGGCTGAGGTTTACGGTGAGGTGGTGTTCTGCACCAGCATGACGGGCTACCAGGAGGCTCTCACAGACCCCAGCTATGCAGGGCAGATACTCCTGCTCACCTACCCGCTTGTTGGAAACTACGGCATCAACAGCGAGGACTACGAGAGCTCCAGAATACAGGTTGAAGGCTTTGTGGTGCGCGAGGCATGCGATAAGCCCAGCCACCGCAGTGCAGAAGCCACGGTGCACGAGTTTCTGAAGCGGGAGGGGATACCCGGCATTTCAGAGGTTGACACCAGGGCGCTGACCAGGAAGATAAGGAGCTACGGAGTGATGAAGGGCGCCCTCAGGACCTCGCGAGAAGCAATAGATGCGCAGAGCCTGCTGGAGCGCTGCAGGTCCTCGCCGGACATAAGCGAGCTTGACTTAGTCAGCAGGGTGACCTGCGAGCGGGTGCAGCACTTCCCTGGCAGAGGTCCCAGGATAGCGATTCTTGACCTGGGGATGAAGCTCTCCATAAGGGACAGCTTCCTCAGGCGGGGGTGCGAGGTGTACGTGCTTCCCGCAAGGACGCCGGCGAAGGAGATTCTCGCCTTAGAGCCGCAGGGCGTGGTTGTTTCCCCTGGCCCGGGAGACCCTAAGGCTGTGCCCTATGCCATTGAAACAGTAAAAAAGCTAATGGGCGAGGTTCCGCTATTCGGGATTTGCCTCGGACACCAGCTCCTCGCCCTCGCGAGTGGTGGCGAAACCTACAAGCTGAAGTTCGGGCACCGCGGTGCCAACCAGCCCGTGAAGGACCTGAGCACCGGCAGGGTGTACATAACCTCCCAGAATCATGGTTATGCCGTGGATGCAGGCTCACTGCCTGAGGACGAGTTCCGGGTGGACAAGCTCAACCTCAACGACTCCACCGTTGAGGGGATGCGCCACCGCAGCCTGCGGATAATGAGCGTGCAGTACCACCCCGAGGCGAATCCGGGTCCAAAAGACAGCGAGTACCTCTTTGACGAGTTCTTGGAGATGGTAGGGGCGCCTTCCCCGCCCCTATGACCCCATCCGAGCCATGTAGGGGCGCCTTCCCCGCCCCTATAACTCCAACAGGTGAGCAGGGAGAGTGAAAGATGCCGAAGCGTGATGACATAAAGAAGATAATGGTCGTGGGCTCTGGACCCATAGTCATAGGGCAGGCGGCGGAGTTTGACTATTCTGGCTCGCAGGCGTGCAAGGCTCTGCGCGAGGAAGGCTACCAGGTGGTGCTGGTGAACTCCAACCCGGCAACGATTCAGACCGACAGCGAGATAGCTGACATAATCTATCTGGAACCCCTTGAGCCGGAGATAGTCGCCAAGATCATAGCCAGGGAGAAGCCAGACGGCTTCATAGGCACCATGGGCGGGCAGACAGGCTTGAATCTAACCGCCCAGCTCGCGGACATGGGAGTTTTTGAGGAGCACGGCGTTGAAGTGCTCGGCACGGGTGTTGAGACGATAAAGCGAGCAGAGGACAGAGAGCTCTTCGCAGAACTCATGAAGGAGATTCACGAGCCGATTCCCGAGAGCTGCGCCGTGAACAGCGTTGACGAAGCCATAGAGGCGGCTGAGAGGATAGGCTACCCGGTGATTATCCGCCCCGCCTACACCTTAGGCGGAACAGGCGGAGGCGTGGCTCACTCTGAGGAGGAGCTCAGGAGCATAGCACAGCGGGGGCTCAGCGCCAGCATGGTGGGGCAAGTGCTCATAGAGAAGTCCCTGCTGGGCTGGTATGAGTACGAGTATGAGGTTATGCGGGACTCGGCGGACAACTGCATAACCGTGTGCAACATGGAGAACATTGACCCCATGGGAATCCACACGGGGGAGAGCATCGTCGTCGCTCCCGCACAGACGCTCAGCGACGAGGACCACCAGCGCCTGCGCAGCGCAGCGCTTAAAATTATCCGCGCCCTTCGCATTGAGGGCGGGTGCAACATTCAGTTTGCCGTAAACCCCGAAACCTGGGAGTACTACGTCATAGAGGTTAACCCGAGAGTTTCAAGGAGCTCCGCTCTGGCGAGCAAGGCTACCGGCTACCCCATAGCCAAGATAGCAGCCAAGATTGCGGTGGGCTTAACCTTAGACGAGATTCCAAATGACGTGACAAAAGAGACGCCAGCCAGCTTTGAGCCGGCGCTGGACTATGTTGTGGTTAAAATACCCCGCTGGCCCTTTGACAAGTTTCCAGAGGCTGACAAGCGCATAGGCACGCAGATGAAGAGCACAGGCGAAGTCATGGCGATAGGCAGAAGCTTTGAGGAGGCGCTTCAGAAGGCCATACGCAGCCTGGACATAAAGCGCTATGGAATATGCTGCGACGGCAGGGAGTACGAGACTAAGCGGGAGGTTATTGAGGAGGAGCTGCGCAACCCCACGGACAGGCGCATCTTCTACATCTACGACGCTCTCCGCATTGGAATGAGCGTGCAGGAGATTAACCGCCTAACCCGCATCTCTCCCTTCTTCATTGAGAAGCTCAGGAACATCCTGGAGGTGGAGCGCTCCTTAGCGGGGAGGAGCATAGAGGAGGTTAGCCAGGAGGAGCTCACCAGGGCAAAGCGCCTCGGCTTCAGCGACGCCCAGCTTGCGAGAATGCTGGGCTGTGAGGAGCTTGAGGTGAGGAAAGCCAGGAGGGCTCCCGTGTACAAGATGGTGGACACCTGTGCAGCGGAGTTTGAGGCGAAGACGCCCTACTACTACTCAGCCTACGATGCTGTGGATGAAGTCAAGACCAGCGAGAGGCGGAAGGTGCTCGTCATAGGCGGCGGGCCCATACGCATTGCCCAGGGCATAGAGTTTGACTACTGCTGCGTGCATGCCGTGGTAGCGCTGCGCGAGGCAGGAATAGAGGCGATACTGGTGAACAACAACCCTGAGACCGTCTCCACGGACTACGACACCAGCGACAGGCTGTACTTTGAGCCAATTACGCTTGAGGACGTGCTGAACATCATAGAGAAGGAGCGCCCTTACGGAGTTATAGTGCAGTTCGGCGGTCAGACGCCCTTAAACCTGGCGGTGCCCTTAGCGAAGCTTGGGGTTAAGCTTCTGGGCACCAGGAGCGAGGACATTGACAGGGCAGAGGACAGGGAGCTCTTCACGCAGGTGCTGAGGAGGCTGGGCATACCTCAGGCACCCTACGGCACCGCAACAAGCGTTGAGGAAGCTAAGCAAATCGCCAGGCGAATAGGCTACCCGGTGCTCGTGCGCCCCAGCTATGTGCTGGGCGGCAGGGCGATGGAGATAGTCTATGATGAGGCGCAGTTAGAGCGCTACATGAGGCTTGCGATTGAGGTTAGTGAGGCTCATCCAGTGCTGGTGGACAAGTTTCTTGAGGATGCAATAGAGGTGGATGTGGACGCTGTGAGCGACGGCGAGGATGTGTTCATAGGCGGAATCATGGAGCACATTGAGCAGGCTGGAGTGCACAGCGGCGACTCTGCCTGCGTGCTGCCCCCGCAGAGCCTCCCCCGCGATGTTCTCGGCAGGATAAAGGAGTACACCGTAAGGATTGCGCAGGAGCTGAACGTGGTGGGGCTGCTGAACATTCAGTACGCGGTGAAGGACGGCAAGGTTTACGTGCTTGAAGCCAACCCCAGAGCCTCACGCACAGTGCCCTACGTGAGCAAAGCCATAGGCGTGCCCTTAGCCAAGCTCGCCACTAAGGTGATGCTGGGCGAGAAGCTTCGCGATCTTGGTTACGTGGGAGAGCGCAAGATTCGCCACGTTGCGGTGAAGGAGGCGGTTTTCCCCTTCCTGAAGCTGCCGGGGGTTGACCCGGTGCTTGGTCCTGAGATGAAGAGCACGGGGGAGGTCATGGGAATAGACTACGACTTCGGCAAAGCCTACTACAAGGCACAGCTCGCCGCCGGCAACCGCCTGCCCACGGGAGGCAGGATATTCATAAGCGTGGCAAGGCGGGATAGAGAGGCGATTCTGCCAGTGGCAGGAAAGCTTCATGAGCTGGGGTTTGAGCTGCTCGCCACCGACGGCACTAAAGCTTGCCTGGAGAGCGCCGGCATTCCAGCCAAACTCGTGCGCAAGGTGAGCGAGCCCAGGCCCAACATTCTTGATGTGATGCTGCGCAGGGAGGTGGACTTAATAATAAACACGCCCACAGCCGGCAAGGTGCCCTTCACAGACGGCTTCTACATCCGCAGGCATGCGGTTGACTTAGGGATACCCTACATCACCACCGCAGCAGCCGCAAGAGCAGCATGCATGGCAATAGAGAGCGTGCTGAAGGGTGAGATAAGCATCAGGAGCGTAAGCGAGTACCACCGCGGGCACGTGCACGAGCTGCGCTTGGAGGACTTCAGTGGTAGATGAGGTCGCGCAGGGGGATGTAGCGGGCGTTCTCAGCGTAGCTCACCCCCGAATGCCAGTAGCCGAGCAGCTCCGCAAGGAGCACTGGAATGAACAGGAGAAGCATGAGGAGAGCAGCAAAGGTTGCAGGTGCAAGGGTTCTGCCCGCCAGGCTCATGCGGAGTGCACCAACGCGGCAGGTGGTGATACACTTCATGCAGCCCATGCATTCGGGAGTGCGAACCCTGCTCTTGGTGTGCACCTCTATGCCGGCGCTGCATGCATGCGTGCACCTTCCGCAGCCTGTGCAGGTACGCTCCTCCCTCCTGACCTCCGCCAAACCGAGCATCGCCAGGATGCCCAGCAGAGCACCGTAAGGACAGAGGTACCTGCACCAGAAGTTTCTGATCAGCAGGGTGAGCACCAGCAGAACAACCAGAAACGCAAGGGTGGTCCTGCCAGGCTCAAGCCAGAAGTCCAGAAGCTTGGCGTCAACCACCTTGTAGTAGGGGGATTGAAGAAAGGCTGCCGCAGCTTCTGCAGGCATGTCAATCAGCACGAGTTTCAGGAAGAATAGCAGAATCAGGTACTTGAGCAGCCTCAGGGTGCTGTCAAGAAAGGATGGCAGGGACAGGGTTCTGCCGAGCAGCCGCTCTCCTGCCATGCTCACCGCCTCTGAAAGCGTGCCAGCAGGACACACCCAGCCGCAGATGCCCCTGCGGAGCAGGAAGGATGTGCCCAGAAACGCTAAGAGGAGCACCAGCGCCGCAGGATGGGTGGTGTCCATGACGCCGTTGAGAGCCAGGTTCTTGAGCGCCACCAGCGCACCTATGGGCAGGAAGGCGTCCACGCTCTCGGGGCGTGGCACATAGGGTGTGCCCCGCTCAAAGTGGCTTACAAAGAGATACAGGCGGTACCAGGCATACAGGGTGAGCAGCAGGAAAAACAGGCGCACCCCATGCCTCAGCATGCATAAACTTACACAGGTGTGCACTTCAGCATTTCTGCGAACATGTTCGGAAGCAAGGTTTATGCTGCGCACCGGAGGTTTTGTATTGATGCCCGGAGATGCGGTTTATGAGGGGCTGTGCGGCGCGTGCGGTGGCGACCTGAGCCTTGCCGAGGCTAGCTCGCAGAGGTGCAGGCACACGGGCAGGGGGCTGTGCTGCATGGCTGAGGACGCGGAGGTTGAGGAGTTTCTGGCGTTTTTTGAGCGGGTGGTGGGGAAAGCAAGGGCACTGCAGCGCCAGTGGGCATGGAGGGTGCTCAGGGGAGAGAGCTTCGCTGCAGTTGCACCCACGGGCATCGGCAAGACCTGCTTCGGAAGCGCTATGGCACTGTTTCTCGCAGTTAATGGAAGGAAGAGCTACATGCTCATGCCCACATCGCTGCTTGTGACACAGACCGTGGAAAATCTGCGCAAGTATGCTACAAAAGCGGGGGCAGAGCTTGGCTTCAACACCGGTGATGAGCCGGCTGTGCTTTACTACACCTCCAACCTTTCCAGGGCGGAGAGGGGGAGGTTCATGGAGCTGCTTGAGGGTGGTGCGGGAAGCATACTCGTCACCACCACCAGCTTCCTTGCAAGGAGGTTTGAGCTCCTACGCGGAAGGGTGTTTGACTTCATCTTTGTGGACGATGTGGATGCGGTGCTGAAAGCTTCAAGGAACGTGGAGCGGCTGCTGAATCTGCTGGGGTTTGTGCAGGAGGGAGGACGGTGGAGCGGAAGGGCTAAGGGATGCATGATGGTCTCCACCGCCACCGCCAGGAGGGGCAGAAACACCGGCCTTTTCAGGGAGCTGCTGGGGTTTGATGTGGGTACACAGAGCGGTGTGCTGAGAAACGTGGAGGACTACTGCACCACGGCTGAGGAGCCGGAGACCGTAGCCGGGATTCTATCACGCATGGGCGGGGGCGCGCTGCTGTTTGCCAGGGGCATGGAGGAGGCTGAGGAGCTTCACTCCCTGCTGACAGAGCGCTTCAGAGCGGGACTGGTTACCGCCTCGCAGAAGCGGGATTTCGCCAGGTTCCGGGAGGGCGAGCTTGACTATCTCATAGGCACGTCCCACTACTACGGGGCACTGGTCAGGGGGATTGACCTGCCTGAGAGGGTGAGGTACGTGGTGTTCGTGGGTGCACCCGCACTGAGGCTCAAGGTGGAGGACGTGGAGAGCCTGAGCCCCAGAATGCTCAGGGTGCTGGCAATGGTCTTCAGAGGGGTGCCTGAGGTGGGCAGGTTTGCCGGAGAGCTCCACAGGGTTGAGAAGAACCGCAAGCTTCAGAGCAGGCTGAGACAGGCGGTGGCAGAGGCGATGGCTCAGGGCAGCAGCAGCCAGCGGGACGTGGTCGTGCGCAGGGGTGAGGTGGTGTTTCCGGATGTGAGAACCTACATTCAGGGCTCTGGCAGAGCCTCAAGGATGCTTGCAGGAGGGCTGACCAAGGGGGCATCCTTCCTGCTGGAAAAGGACAGGGAGCTGCTTGAGGCGTTTGTGAGGAGGGCGGGCTACCGGGATATAAGCTTCAGAAGGCTTGAGGAGGCGGAGTTTGGAAGGCTTGCAGCAGAGATTGATGAGAGCAGGGAGAGGTGCAGGAGAGGCAATGCGGGGGGCGAGACGGCGCTGCTTATCGTGGAGAGCCCCACCAAAGCCAGAATGATTTCCAGGTTTTTCGGAAAGCCGAGCATGCGGGTGGTGAGAGCCGGGAGGGGCAGCATAATCGCCTACGAGGTTCTGACACCGGAGATGGTGCTGCTGGTTACAGCCTGCTTAGGGCATGTCACAGACCTGGTGGCTTACACTGGCTTCCACGGGGTGCTGGTTGAGCAGGGATTTGTGCCGGTTTACTCCACGGTGAGGAGGTGCAGGAAGTGCGGCTACCAGTTCTCCTGGGAGGCTGAGGGATGCCCCAGATGCGGAGAGGAGGAGGTTGATGATGCCTATGAGAGGATTGAGGCGCTCAGGAGGCTTGCAAAAGAGGCTGGCAGGGTGATAATCGGAACCGATCCGGATTCCGAAGGTGAAAAAATCGCCTGGGACCTGGCGAACCTGCTCGCGGGCTGCGGCGAGGTGAGCAGAGCAGAGTTCCATGAGGTTACCAGAAGGGCGGTGGAAAAGGCACTGCAAAACCCCAGAGCGCTGGATGAGAGGCTGGTGAGCGCCCAGATGGTGCGCAGGATTGAGGACAGGTGGATAGGCTTCTGCCTGAGCCAGAGGCTGTGGGAGGTGTTCGGAAAGCGCAACCTCTCTGCCGGCAGGGCACAGACGCCGCTGCTGGGCTGGATTATCCAGAGGGCTGAGCAGAGCAGGGAAAGGGTGACGGTGGGGGTGGTGAGGGAGCTGGGACTCAGACTGGAGGGGCTGGAGCAGCAGGAGGCTGAGCTCTTTATAGTGCTGGTGTCCGAGAGGAGGGAGGAGCGCACGCCTCTGCCCCCCTACACCACAGACACGCTGCTGAGGGATGCAAATGCGCTGCTCAGGCTGGATGCGGGTGAGGCTATGAGGCTGGCTCAGGAGCTGTTTGAGAGCGGGCTGATAACCTACCACAGAACCGACTCCACCAGGGTCAGCGATGCCGGAATGAGGGTGGCTGAGGAGTTCCTGGGAGAGGACTTCCAGCGCAGAAGATGGCAGGCTGAGGGGGCACATGAGTGCATACGCCCCACAAGAGCTGTGCCGGCTGAGGAGCTGCAGAGGCTGATAGAGGAGGGGGTGGTGCACGCGGAGGCACGCTCCGGAAGGCACATGAGGCTGTATGAGATGATTTTCAGGCGCTTCATGGCGAGCATGTGCAGGGATTTTAAGGTGAGGGAGGCTGCGTACAGAATAAGCTGGAAGGGTGGCTCGGCTGAGGAGGTCAGAGTGCTGGAGGCTGAGGGCAGAGCACACGAGCTCTACCCCTGGGCTGCCCAGGTTAAGCCGCCCCTGCCCACGGGAAGGGTCAGGGTGAGCGCAGAACTCAGGAGGGTGCCGAGGGTGCTGCCCCTGAGCCAGGCGGAGGCGGTGCAGCTGATGAAGGAGAAGGGCATAGGAAGACCTTCAACCTACGCGGTGCTGCTGGAGCGGCTGCTCATGCGTGGCTACGTGGCTGTAAAGGGTGGCAGGCTGGTGCCCACGAGGCTGGGAAGAAGCGTCTACGAGTACCTCGCCAGCAACTACCGCAGCCTTATATCAGAGGAGAGGACGAGAATGCTGATGAGGGTGATGGACGAGATTGAGAGGGGGGAGGCAGAGTACGGAAGGGTGGTTGAAGAGATGTACAGGGAAATTGAGAGGTGGGGGCTGGGTGACTCTAAGGGATAAAATCGCCAGGGAGCTGGAGATGCGTGAGATGAGCATCAGGGAGCTTGCGGCACTGTTTGAGTGCTCGGAGAGGGAGGTGGTGCAGCACCTGAGGCATGTGATGAGGAGTGCACGTGCCCGGGGGAGGAGGATGTACGTCCTGCCTGCACTGTGCCTGAAGTGCGGCGCCGAGATAAGGTGCAGGAGAATCAGGAGCGTAAGGAAGTGCCCGGAGTGCAGGTCCACACACGTTATGCCGCCGAGGTTCAGAATAATGTGAGAGAGCAAAGTTTAAGTTGCAGGTGCGCAAGGGGTTAGTTGATGGCTGAAGGTGATGTGCACAGCATGCCTGTGAAGGAGCTCATGACCAAGTACGTGCTCATGGTTGAGCCGGAGATGCGGGTGGCTGACGTCATGGCGAGGATGCTTGAACACAACTTCAGGTGTGTCATAGTGGGCGACAGATACCGCGAGCTGGGACTGGTGACCAGGTTTGACATCCTGGAGAAGGTCGTGGGTGCAGGCAGGGACCCGCTTAAGGTGAGGGTGGTGGAGATTATGGAGAAGCCCTTAGTGTACATAGACGCAGAAGCCACCGTTGGTGAGGCGGCAAAGCTCATGGGGGCAAATCAGATATGCAATCTGCCTGTGAGGAAGAACGGAGAGACCGTGGGAATAATCGGAAGCTCGGACATATTTAATGAGTACCTGAAGAGGTACTGATGGGCCGGTGGTCTAGGGGTTATGACGTCACGCTTACAACGTGAAGGTCGGCGGTTCAAATCCGCCCCGGCCCATGCTTCCAGAGAGAAGTGGAGGCGGCTTTATGCCCGTCAGAAAGGTGGTGCACGAGGAGGGTGCCCCCTTAGGAAGAGGCGTGAAAGCGCTGCTGCTTATACTTGCAGGCGGAGCCGTTGTGGCTGCCACACTGCTGCCGTCTGCAGATGCCCGGATTCTGGCTCCTCTTGGAGCTGCTCTTCTACTGGCGGCTGGCGCTTTCGCTACCATGCGATTCAGACTTACAGAGGAGGGGCTGGAGGCGAGAATGCTGCCGGTGATATACAGGGTGGGCTACGGGGAGATAGAGGGTGTGGAGCTAACCGAGGTGCCCTGGTATGCGGGATGGGGACTGAGACTGATGCCGGGCAGGAAGCTCGCCTTCGTGAGCAGATACGGAAGGGCTGTGAGGGTGAGGAAGAGCAGGGGCATGTTCAGAGAGGTTCTCATGACACCGGAGGAGCCTGAGAGGTTTGCGGAGAGGCTGAGGATGATGGCGAAAAAGGCATAAAGCTCGGCAACGCATGACTGGGGCATGAGAATTGAAGCGCTCTCCTGGAGGGAGGTGGAGGCGTATCTCAAGCGCAGGCGGGAGGTGCTCCTTCCCGCAGGCTCGCTGGAGGAGCACGGATACCACCTGCCCCTGGGCACAGACACCATGATAGCGGTGGCGGTGTGCAGGGAGGCGGGGAAGCGCACAGGCACTGCCTGCGCACCCCCGCTGTGGTACAGCTTTTCCAGGTCAACCCGCGGCTATCCCGGCACGGTGATGACCGGCAGGGAGGAGTTGAGAGCTTACCTTCGTGGCGTGCTCAGCGGGCTGGCTGAGAGCGGGTTCAGAAGGATACTGGTGGTGCCGGGGCACTTCAGCAGGGCAGCTATTGAAGCGCTTGAGGAGGCGTGCACGGAGGCTGAAGCAGAGGCTGAGGTGTTTGACTTCTCCACCTTGGACTTCTCCGACATCTTGGAGACCATGCCCATGCACGCCTGCGAGGCTGAAACCTCGCTGATGCTCTACCTGCACCCTGAAGCTGTGAGGATGGAGCTCGCGGTGGATGAGGTGATTGAGTTTGAAGGGGATATGCTGCGCAGAACTGCCAGCGGGGTTTTCGGCACACCCAGCAGAGCCTCCGCAGAAAAGGGACGGGTAATGTTTGAACGCATCGTCGGGGAGCTGTGCAGGAGACTGAAGCAGAAGCATTAATAATGAAGAATGCAAGAGAAATACTGGATGCCTGGCAAGATTATCAGAGACCCCGTGCACGGGGATGTGTTTATTACCGGAGACGAGCTTGAGCTCATAGATACACCAGAATTCCAGAGGCTCCGCAGAATCAAGCAGCTCGGAATGTCCTCGCTGGTGTATCCGAGCGCCAACCACACCAGATTTGAGCATTCCTTAGGTGCCCTCCACCTCGCCGGCAGGCTGGCAGAGAGGCTTGGGCTTGAGGCTGAGGATGCACGCCTGCTCAGGATTGCGGCGCTGCTCCACGACCTGGGGCATGGGCCGCTTTCCCACACCAGCGAGGAGCTCCTCGCCAGGTACTCAGGAGCCTCCCACGAGAAGCTGACCGCAGAAACCATAATGCATTCGGAGGTGGCTGATGTGCTCGGCAAGCTGGGGCTCTCGCCCGCTGAGGTGGTCAGGGTGCTGGAGGGCGGCTGCGGCTACCTGAGCAGGATGATAAGCGGCGAGTTTGACATTGACAGAATGGATTACTTGGTCAGGGATGCGCACCACACCGGCGTGGCTTACGGCGTGATAGACCTGGACAGGCTGATAAATACCCTCCAGCTCAGAGATGGACTGCTGGTGGTGGAGGAGCGGGGGCTGAGGGCTGTGGAGGGGCTGCTGGTGGCTAGGTTTCTGATGATACCCACGGTTTACCTGCACCACACCTCAAGAATTGCCGACGCCATGTTCCTCAAAGCCATGGAGATGGCAGTGGAGCTGGGGCTGCTGAGCTTCAGGGAGCTCATGAGAATGGACGACTTCCAGGTGACGTGCTTCCTCAGGGATGCAGGCGGCTACATCGGCGAAATCGGGCAGAGGCTTGATAACAGAAGACTGTTCAAGAAGGTGGTGCTGCTCACCTGGAGCTCGCTGGGTGAAGAAGACGCCGCAAGGCTGATTGAGCTCAGAAGCAGGGTGGACAGGGTGGCAAAAATTGAGAGAGAGATTGCCGAGGATGCGGGGCTTGAGTACGGCTACGTGCTGCTTGACATCCCGCCAGAGCCGACCTATCAGGAGCAGGAGGCACCCGTGCTGGTAAATGGCGAGATTAAACGGATTGATGAGGTGTCACCGCTGGTGCGGGTGCTCAGGATGGCGCAGAAGACACACTGGAGCGTGGGCGTTTATGCACCCGAGGAACACGTGGCGAGGGTTGCCAGGGTGACGGAGGCGCTGGAGAGCTATGTGAAATAAAGTGCTTCCCAAAAGTATTTAATCCTGTGCTCCGCTACTTAATACAGATGCTTATGAAGCTGGTGAGAGTTGCAGCGGTTCTCTCAATAATCGTAGTTGTGCTGGGCATAGTGGGAATAAACGTGGTGCTTTCTGTTAAGGAAGATGCCTCGGCGATGCGTGAGGAGAACCTGGGAATTTTTCTGGTGAACCCGGAAAGCAGACAGGTTGAGCTTGCAGCGGTGCTTGTGCAGAGCACTGGCGAAACGCTGCCGCTCAGGAGTTCGCAGAGCGTGGGTGGAACCAGCCTGAAAATGGTGTTCGCAGAGTCTGAGAAGGAGGGTGCCTACTCAATAGCCGGGACAGAGCTTGCAGCTTACTCGTTCCCCGCTGATGGCGGGATTGAGACGAAACGGGTGAGGATAGACAGGGTGGTGGTCGTGGAGGATGAGATTCTCGCAGAGCTGCTACGCCCTGCCGGTGTGCAGAGGATTCAGCAGAGCTTTGGCGATATACAGGCGGTGGCTGAGGTGAATGCCAGCACGCTGCTGGAGATGCTGCGGGGAAATATGGATGCAGTGGTGTGGGAGGTGAGCTTTCCTACACCGCTGATGACTCTCAGCAGGAGAGCCACCACGTCAGAGCTTCTGAAAATGGCAGAAGCCGCCGGAATCAGCCTGGATGAGGAGCTGGTGAAGGCGTACATTCTCGCAGAGTTCGGGAAGAGTGCGTCCCCATCTCTGCAGAAGCAGAGAGAGCAGACCCTCGCCACGCTGCTCACCGCTTACAGAGAGGGCAGAATCAGGATATACCCGGAGAATACGCTGACAAGAGCCCTGAAGTACCTGCCAGAAAGTCTGCTGATGAAGATGGTGGGTGCTGCATGAAGTACCTGAGGCTGAGCTGGGAGGATGTTGAGAGGCAGTGCGCTGAGCTTGCCAAGATGATCAAGAGCTCCAATGTGGGGGCGGAGATGATCATAGGCATCTCAAGAGGAGGGCTGGTGCCGGCGAGGCTGCTGAGCGATATGCTCGGCAATGACGAGCTGCACACCATGCGGGTGAGGTTCTACACAGGAATAGGTAAGGTGGCTGAGAAGCCTGTTATACTCCACCCGACCCAGGTGGACGTGAGCGGCAGAAGCGTGCTGCTGGTTGATGACATCGCAGACAGCGGCAGAAGCCTGAGCACCGCCAAAAGCCACTTGGAGAAGAGGGGTGCTGGAGAGATTTTCGTGGCAACGCTGATAAAGAAGCCGGGCTCCATCCTTACTCCAGACTTCTATGTGGAGGAGACGGACGCCTGGGTGATATTCCCCTGGGAGGTGCGGGAAACCGCAAGGCTGATTATGTCAGGGGCTGAAAGCAGGGAGGAGGCTGCAAGAGAGCTTGAGCTTGCGGGCATTCTGGATGCTGCAGGAGAGATTGAGGAGGACTGCTGATGAAGCTGCCGGTGGATGTGAGCAGGATTTATGAGGGTGAGAGAATCCGGGAGGATGAGGCTTTCGTGTGCCTGGGGGAGCCGGGGGTGGAGCTGCTCAGGGTGAGCGAGAGCCTCAGGGAGGGCGTGGTGGTCAGCGGCAGAGAGCTGGAGGAGATGAAGCAGGGGGAGCACCTGCCTTTCGGACTGAGGGTGCTGGTGAAGGGGAGCCTGAGCAGGGATGCGGAGGGCGTGCTGGAGCGCAGGCTGCACGAGTTCATCAACTACATCCAAGGCGTGAGCCACGAGGGCTCAAGAGATAACGTGAGGATGAGGATAAGCAGGGAGGCGGTGGAGAAGGGGCTGAAGCTGGAGCATGTGGGCATGGTAGTAGCGGAGCTGCTCAGGAAGGAGTACCCGGCTATCTCGCAGGTTAGCGTGGAGATCATAACCGATGAGGCTGCGGTGAGGGAGCTTGAGGAGCAGGCGCTGGAGGTTTACAGGCAGAGAGACGAGAGGGCGGCTGAGCTGCGGGATGAGGACGTGGATGTCTTCTATGCCTGCGAAATCTGCGAGAACCACGCCCCAAAGCACGAGTGCATCATCTCACCCTCAAGACCCTCCGGCTGCGGCTCAATCTCATGGCTGGAGGCGAAGGCTGCGGTGGAGATGGGGGAGCAGGCGATTAAGCCAGTGAGGAAGGGCAGGGTGATTGACGAGGCTAAGGGCGAGTTTGAGGGCGTGAATGAGCACTCCAGGGCAAAGGGGAGAGAGAGGGTGTTCCTGCACAGCGTGTTTGAACACCCGCACCCGCAGTGCTCCTGCGCCCAGGCGGTGGTGTTCTATATCCCTGAGGTGGATGGCTTCGGAATAGTGGAGTCCACCTTCAAAGGCAAAACACCCTTCGGAATAGATTTTGCCACCCTGATAAAGCAGATCGGCGATGGCAGGCAGCACACCGGCTTTACAGGCGTCTCCATCGCCTACCTGCGCTCTCCCAGCTTCCTGAAGGGTGATGGCGGCTGGAGCAGGGTGGTGTGGATAACCTCGGGACTTAGGGAGATGCTCAGAGGCACCATACCTGAAGAGCATCTGGAGGGAATACTGACGGAGCGGGAGGCTGCAACCGTTGAGGAGCTGCAGAGACTGATGGAAGGCAGAAAAGAGGAGCCGGAAAGCAGGCACGCTCAGATGGTGCAGGTCCCGGGCAGGTGGAGGCTGAGGGTGAATTTCCAGAACACCGAGTTCAGGGTGAAGGAGATAGTGATAGAGTAGTCTCAGCGCTCATAGGGCTCATCACGGCTCAGATCGCCCATCACTCATCATCGACACCTTCTGCATGTAACCCTGACCTCGCCCAACAATCTTGTATCTCGGTAGCTCAGGCTACCTGCATGAAGGGCCCGTAGTCTAGCTGGTTATGACGTCGCCTTGACACGGCGGAGGTCCGGAGTTCAAATCTCCGCGGGCCCATGCGCAGCATTTTTTTATGTTGTTACTTGCATGAGCTCCGCAAAAGGAGGTAGCTGATGGCAGGAAGGGATTATCTTCTATGTGATTGAGAGGGTGCGGGAGAAGGCGAGCCTGCCTCAGCGCGTGCGGATTTTTGACACCACCCTCAGGGATGGTGAGCAGACGCCGGGTGTTTCCCTGACCGTGGAGCAGAAGCTCACCATAGCCCACCAGCTTGACCGCTTAGGGGTGCACGTGATTGAGGCTGGCTTTCCCATCTCCTCAAAGGGCGAGAGGCAGGCGGTGCGCAGGATAGCCAGGGCAGGGCTGGACGCAGAGGTGTGCGGACTTGCAAGGGTGCTCAAGCAGGACATTGAGGCGTGCATTGACTGCGGCGTGGACATGGTGCACACCTTCGTGTCCACCAGCGATATTCAGAGGGAGCACACCATAAAGAAGAGCAGGGAGGAGGTGCTGGAGCTCGTGGCAGAGGCGGTTAGCTACGTGCGCGAGCACGGCATCACCTGCCTGTTCTCGGCAATGGACGCCACCAGAACCGAGCTGGACTACCTGCTGCAGGTTTTCAGAACCGCAGAGGAGGCGGGTGCAGGGATAATGAACATCCCGGATACCGTCGGGGTGATGGTGCCGCCGGCGATGAGGCTCATAACCTCAGAGGTGAAGAGGGCAATCAGAGCAGTGGTGGACGTGCACTGCCACAACGACTTTGGCTTAGCGACGGCGAACACACTGGCAGCGGTGGAGGCGGGTGCCGAGCAGGTGCAGGTGACGGTGAACGGCATCGGCGAGCGCGCGGGCAATGCGAGCCTTGAGCAGGTGGTGATGAGCCTCACCACAATTTACGGCGTTGAGACCGGCATAAGAACGGAGCACCTCTATGAGACTTCAAAGCTCGTTGAGAGGCTCACGGGCATCAGGATGCCTCCCAACTACCCCGTGGTGGGGGAGAATGCCTTTTCCCACGAGTCTGGCATACACACCCACGGCGTCCTTGAAAAAGCCGAGACCTTTGAGCCGGGGGTTATGACACCCGAGATGGTGGGGCACAGGCGCAGGATAGTGAGCGGCAAGCACGCGGGTGTGCACGGCGTGAGGGCGATGCTGGCGGAGATGGGCGTGCACGCCACCGAGGAGCAGGTGAGGGAGATTACAGCAAGGGTGAAGGAGCTTGGAGATAAGGGAAAGCGTGTAACCGACGCCGACCTGCTCGCGATTGCTGAGGCTGTGGTGGGGGAGGTGGCAAAGCAGGAGAAGGTGGTGGAGCTGGAGGAGTTTGCGGTGATGACGGGCAACCGCGTGCTTCCCACAGCAAGCGTGAGGCTGCGCTTCAGGGGCAGGGAGCTCAGGGGAGCCGAGACGGGCGTGGGTCCCGTGGATGCAGCCCTCAGGGCGGTGCGCAGCGTGCTCTCCGAGGTTGAGGACATACGCCTCACAGAGTACCACTTGGAGGCTATAACCGGCGGGAGCGACGCCCTTGCGGAGGTGCTGGTGAAGCTGGAGGACAGCAGGGGCAACGTGGCTGCTGGCAAGGCTGCCAGAGAGGACATAGTGAATGCCAGCGTTGAAGCCATGATTTCGGCGATAAACAGAATTTTTCTTATGAGGGGTATTGAGAAGGGGTGACGTGTAAGATAATGCCTGAGGGCAGAAACCTTCCAGGGTCTCATGCATCTACAGCCGTTCTGCACAGGTCCCCCAGGCTGTCCATCAGCACATGAAGCTGGTGCGGTATCGCTATGCCTGCCACGTAGGCGCCCAGCATTCTGGCATCCGGTGGATATCCCAGCAGGGTCAGCACCCCCGCGGGGGGCAGGGTCGCCAGCACCACATACACCATCATACCCACCGGCGAGTGGCTCATCCCCCGGTGCCCCACATGCCTCCACCATGCCCGCCAGAAGCTGCTCAGCCTCCCCCACCGCTTGAGGCATGCACTCTTTTTCGCATCCAGGTCCGGGCACAGGAAAAGGGTGCTGAACAGGTAGGCGGGAACGAACACGGCAGCCAGAAGGGGGTCTCCTCTAACCGCCCCCGGCAGCAGGTATGCAAGCAGCACAGCCGCACCTGCGAGATGCACCTTCTCACCCGGCATCCTCATACACCCTGTCAAGCACCTCTGCAATCCTCTCAGCCTTCAGCCTGCCGATGCCCTGCACCTTCATGAGCTCCCTTTTTGAGGCTGCGAAGACCCTCCTCGGCTTTCCGAACCTGCGCAGCAGCCTCACGGCGAGCTCTTCACCCACGCCGGGGAGCCCGCACACCAGGAACACCTGCCGCTCCCTCAGGCTCATCAGCCTCGGCTTGTGCCTCACCGCAGGCCTGACATTGCGCTCCCTCTGCTCCCTCTTAGCCAGCGTAACAATCGCCCTCGCGCAGTCTTCCCTGTCCGCAGCCTGCAGCACCACCACACCCCGCTCCACAGCAAGCGAGAACAGGCTGCCCCACACTGCACTCGCATGCTCACCTGCAGCCTCTGTAAGGCTGCCCTCAACCAGCAGCACCGCATTCTCGTAGGCATCTCTCAGCCTGTCCGCCTGCTCAAACAGCCTGCCTGAAAAAAGCGAGCTCACAAAGTCACGGGCGCTCTTGCGCTCCACTGCGGTGTGCTCGCTGAGCACGTAGTCTGCAACGCTCAGCCTCTCATACCTCACCTCAGCTCCGAGAAGCATCAGCAGCTCTGGCATTCCCGAGCTCTTCTCATGCACATCCACAACTACCTCAACCACCTCGCACATCCTCCCTCAGGTAGGCTGCCGGGGATATGAGGCTAAGGTAGGTGTATATAACCGCCTGCACCCCTCTGCCTGCCATGTAGAGGAGGGCGCTCATCAGGAATGCCTCCCCCCTGAATCCCGTAAGCATGCCCACCACCAGGCTCGCCACAGCAAGCACCAGCATGAGCACGTTCAGCAGGAGCACCTCACCCCTGTGTCTCTGGCTGAGCTGCACGCTCCTGCGCATAACCTGCATAAATCCGCCCCTCTCCATCACCGCCACAGGCACCGTGTAGAAGAATAGGTAGCCCAGAGCCACCATCCCCGTGAGCATGAGCAGCGCCGCTGCAGGAAGCATCAGCTGAATTCGCAGTAGCACGTAGCCGGCGAGCAGCATAGCCACACTGAGGGAGAGCAGGAACACCATCCCCAGGAAGCTTGCCCCTATAATCACCAGACACCTCCACTGTAGGAGTGCCTCCCTCAGAGCCCGCCTCAGAGACACCTCCCCGCTCCTCTGCACCTGCGCCGCAAGCGATGCGTACATCCCGTAGGTCAGCACATCCATGAGCAGCAGCAGTGGCAGGAACGCCAGCAGGGGCAGCAGATTTGTGGTGCCTGTGCTAACGAGCTCGTAGGTCTTGCCTGCGGTGAGCAGCAGAAAGGCAGAGTACGCGGAGGTGGTCACTATGCGGGGTACAAAGAGCTTCGGCTTTGAAGCGAGCATCCGGAAAGCTCTCTCCAGAACTTCCAGCATTCTTGAAATGCCCAATGTGGAGTTGGAGTTATGTTTATATGGCATAAATAGATTACCCTGGTATCCACCGCAATATAAATCTACCCTATCTTACCCTGCACAATGAAGTAAAATAATATGTCGTGTTAAGTATTTCGTTTTTTAATTTGAGTAGATTATCTGACCACATTATATGTTTAAACACCGTAAATTAACTTTTTAATACAGCCACGTACGTCATATCTCGTTTTATGATTCTGCTTAATGCGATTGAAATGATATTATCCGATGGCTCCTGTGCTGTTCTGCGAACCAAAGATAAGAAAATGCTGAACTGCCATATCCCGGGCATATCAAGCAGATTGCAAGAAGAACTAATCATAAATAGGACAAGAACCGCCACATATCGTGGATACTCTGA
>JALSIP010000049.1 GCA_026989875.1 archaeon | reverse complement strand
GGACCACCAGTCTTGACAGTGTCTACGTGAGTGGAGCTTTTCGTGCGATTGGGCGTGTTGTTCTTTCAGAGAATTTTGACTCCGGTGCACCCTACTGGTACACCTCACGGTGGAAAGTTTATGCAGGTTCATACTACGGAGAAGAGATGGTGGATGAGGCTCTGAGCTATCGTGATGCAGGCTGGTTGACGGATTTCGTGTACCAGCTCAGCCTGAGTCTCTTGGAGGCGGACGAAAGTCTCTGGGGTACCGCGGGCATGGTATTCAGGTACCGTGACGAGAACAACTACTATCTGCTCTCCCTTTACCCGGGAGACAACCGTGTCAGACTGCTGAGCAGAGTCAACGGCACCTGGTATCTGCTTGATGAGGCACCGGTGCAGCTGAGCTATGGTAGATGGTACACACTCAGGGTAGAGGTAGCTGGTAGCAGAGCCACGGGCTTCCTCAACGAAATACAGGTAGTGCGCTTTGATGGTCTGAGCTCGCACCCATACGGCAGAGCAGGTGTAAGGGTGAGAAACGCCGCCGCTGAATTTGATTACATAAGAGTTGAAGAATAGTCTGTCATCCCACATACTGTTCAGGAGGTATCTCAATCTTATAACCCCCTGTCAGCCGCTCATTTAAGTTTGCGAGAATCCGCTCTTTATCATATAAATTGTGGGGTTATTAAATCTTCCCGCAGCAGCAGCGTGCATTTCACCGGGCTTCTCCCATCCCAAGCTCCACGTTATCCACGATTCTGCGAATCCGCGCTGCTCAGGAGGAGCTTCCAATTCACCACCATCAATTCCATGCACATGTCCGGCAAAAACCTCAGCGGCGCTGCTATACGGGTCAGCCTCAATCAGAACCCGGTCCCGGGGGCTGCTGGAGGGTGTGATTCAGACAGCACCGGCACAGCATCGCAAAAGATATAAGGCATGCACCGTGAAAGTTAGTCCATGCGTATCAGAGCGAGTGAGCTTGAGAAAAAAGGGCGGCTGGTTAAGAAGGACGATCGGTATGAGGTGTATGACATAGAGATGGAGAACCTGGTGCTCTCAATGACCAAGCTGTTTCCCGGGAAGAGCACCTCCGGGCACTACCACGAGGACAGCGAGGAGGTTTACTACTTCTTGGAGGGTGAAGGCGAGATAAAGCTGGGCGAGGAGGTGTTTCCGGCGTCAGCCGGCGACGTCTTCACGGTGCCCAAGGACACCTTCCATCAGGTTAGAAACACGGGCAGCACCACCCTGAAGTTCATGGCAGTTTTTGAAAAGTACGAGGGCAGGGGGACCAAGCTCAAGGCGATAATTCCTGCCGCGGGGCACGGGACACGCTTCCTGCCCATAACAAAAGCGCAGCCCAAGGAGATGCTGCCCGTGCTTGACAAGCCCGTGATCCAGTACGTGGTTGAGGAGGCGCTGGATGCGGGTATAGACAACATACTCATAATCACCGGCAGGGGCAAGCGTGCCATAGAGGACCACTTTGACCGTGCGCCTGAGCTGGAGCAGTTTCTCCGGGAGGCTGGCAAGCTGGTTCAGCTTGAGGAGATAAAGCGCATAAGCGAGCTGGCAAACATCACCTACATACGCCAGAAGGAAGCCCTGGGGCTGGGGCATGCGGTGCTGCAGGCGAGGGAGTTTGTGGGCAACGCCTACTTTGCGGTGCTGCTGGGCGATGTTATAACCATGCCCTCCTGCATGAACGAGATGCTTGAGATTCACAAGCGCTACAGGGCGAGCGTCATAGCCCTGCAGGAGGTGTCGCAGGAGGAGACCAAGAAGTACGGCATTGCACAGCTCGGAGAGCAGCTTGACACCAAGGTTTACGAGCTTGAGGACGTGGTTGAGAAGCCCGAGCCCGAGAGGGCGCCCTCAAGGCTTGCCATAACCGGCAGGTACGTGCTGAGCAGCAAGATATTCAGGTACTTAGCGGAAGGGCGTCGCGGCTACGGCAACGAGATTCAGCTCACCGACGCCATAAGGAGGCTGATTCAGGAGGGCGAGCGTGTGGTTGGCTACCTGTACCCGGGCAGGGTATTTGACATCGGCAACAAGCTGGACTGGATGAAGAGCAACATAATATTCAGCCTGGAAGGCGACTGCGGAGAGGAGATAGAGAAGTTCCTGGAGAGCCTGGGCTACAGGAAGGGTTAGAGGCTTCAGCCTCTGTTCAGGAGGTTAGTGATGAGGAAGGCGAGGAAGGAGCAGGCGGTGCCCGTGTACTTCGTGAGTGACTTCTATGAGCACGGGCACGACCTCTACCTCTACGATTCCAAGGAGGAGCAGCGCTACCGCATACTCAAAGCCTTCCTGCAGGCTGGCGTTGAGAGGGGGAGGCTGTGCATCTACGCCTATCCCATGGAGAAGCACCGCTACAGCTTTTCAGGGCTTGAGGAGCGTCTGCACGAGGTTGAGCTGGTGCGTGGCAAGATAAAGATGCTGAAGAAGGAGGACCTTCAGGAGTTCTACCGCGAGCTTGAGGCTCTTATCCTGGAGTCAGAGAGGGGTGTGAACCTGCTGGTGGACTACGGCAGGGTGCGGGAGGAGCTGTTGGGGGAGCTTCTGGAGCTGGAGCGCAGGATGCACGAGCTGCTCTCCGGGGAGGAGCACGCCAGCATAAGCTCCTTCAACCTGAACTACCTGACGCAAGATTTCGTGAATGAGCTTATAAAGATGCACGACAGAGTTATGCTCACCACGCAGGAGGGCAAAACATCTATGGTGTTCCACAGCAGGCGTGCAAAACCCGTGCACATCCCCCGCATAGAGGTCATATCCTCCGAGATAATGGAGCACAGCGTGAAGAAGGCGCTGCACTTCCTGATACTCGCCATGCTGCGCCAGCGTCCCATGTGCGGCTTTGACATAATAAAGAGCCTGGTGGAGAACTTCAACGTGCTTCTGAGCCAGGGCACCGTTTATCCCATACTCTACTCCTTGGAGAAGGAGGGCTACCTCAGGACAGAGATAAAGCCTGACAACAAGACCAAGCTCTACGTGCCCACCGAGAAGGCTATCTCCTACATAGACCGCCAGATAAAGGAGTACATTCAGGCTCAGGAGAAGATACTCAGCCTGATTTCCAAGGGTCTTGAGGAGAGCGGGTAGCGAGCTCCAGCAGCCTGCTCACCGCAAATGCCATGTTGGGGTCCCAGCGTCCTGGCATGCTCGGGAGTATGCAGGGTGCAGCAAAGCCGTAGCTCTCTGCGACTGCGAACCCCTGCAGTGCCATTGCCGTGCCGTCTCCGGCGAGGGTGCCGTTGGTGTACAGCACGCCATAGTAGCCGTCCTCCTTTCTGAGCCTCTCAAAGAAGGCAATGCCCGCGAGCACTCCCGCTCTGAGCCTCCCCCTCTCCCCGGGCGGTGTGCTGGCGTAGCCTGCGAGCATGCCCGAGAGTGCCATGCTCTGGTAGGCTGTGCTTATGTCGCGCCAGCCTGGTGCAAGCCTGTAGGGTCCATCCCTCCAGGCGCCGCTGCTTTCCTGCATTCTGAGCAGCGCCCTCCCCACCTCAGCCGCCTTTTTCCTGTACCTCCTGGCTCTCTCCTGCTCGCCCATAGCCTCTGCCGCCACCGAGGCGCGCTCAAGGGCGAGGGCTGCGTAGCCTATGGCATTCGGTTTCAGCCCGAAGCTGTAGCTGAAGAAGGTGAGCAGCTCCAGCTTTCTCAGCAGCGCATCGCTGCCCGCGAGCAGCTCAGCCTCTCTTCCACTGCCCACGCCCTGCAGGTACGCCTCCGACAGCGCCCAGACTGCAGCCGAGGTCTCAAGCAGCGAGTAGCTTGACTGTGGCACAGCCTCTTCCTCACCCCAGCCCCACCGCCGCCTCTCAGAGAGGAGCTCCTTCGCAAGCCTCTCCGCCCTCATCAGGTGCTCCCTGCCCTGCCCCGCGCGGTACATGTTCAGGTGGTAGAGCAGCGCGTAGGCTTTACGCTTGGTGCCGTTGGGCGCCTCAGGGGGCTCAAGCTCCCCTGCCAGCCTGCTCAGCTCCTGCTCTGAATATCTGCATCCACCGCTCTCAAAGCCTCCCAGCTCAACCAGCTCCTCCAGCCTTCTCAGCGCTCTACCATCTAAGTATGCGGGGTGGATGCTCAGCCTGTAAACCTCGCTCTTCGTCAGCAGCAGCGAAAGCTCGCTGAGGCGGAAGAGCAGCCCCGAAAGCACGGGTGTGGTGAAGTCGTGGCTCATGTAGGGCAGCCATCTGCCGTGTTTAACCACCCCCGTGAGCAGGTCAACCTCCTCAAACTCCCTCTCCAGCACCTCCATGCTCCAGGGCGTCACCGCATAGCGTGGCGGATAGAAGAGCTCTGCCTCAAAGCCTGCACGCCTGAGCTCCCGCCTGCCAGCCTCAGCCCTTAGCGCCGCCTCTTCTGCAGAGGTGAAGAACTCAAACCCCCCGTGAGTGTAGCCGTGCATGCCGATGAGCATTCCCCTGCCCTGCCACTTCCTCAGGAAGCTCACAAACTCAGGACGCTCAGAGACCCTCTCACCTGCCTTCCTTGCGGGAATCACCAGCAGCACCACCCTCTCTGCTCTGCCCTGCAGGAGCTGCAGCGCCTCCTCCACCCTCTCCAGCCTGTAGCCAGGTGAGAGGTCGTGCACCTCCACCCACAGCGCCGGCTTGGAGCGGGGCTGCTGTGCAGCGAGCACCGCCAGGAGCATGAGCAGCAGCATCACCAGGCTAAGGCGCATGCATGCTTAGGCGTAGGCTAACCACAGGAAGAGGGGGTAAAGGGCGAGCATCACCGCTCCCTTCAGCCTGCCCAGCCTTCTGCCGTGCATGAAAGCAAGCAGCAGCAGCGTCGCCAGAATCACCATACCCATGCCCCTCATACCAGCAGCATCCACCGGCAGGGCACCTGCAAGCGCCGCAGCCCCGAGCACTAAGGTCAGGTTGAATACGTTGCTCCCCAGCACGTTGCCTATGAGCATGGAGGTGTAGCCCTTTCTGGCAGCCACCACACTCACCGCAAGCTCCGGCAGGCTGGTGCCGAAGGCTACCACGGTGAGCCCGATTACGCTTTCTGGTATGCCGAAGTCTCTGGCAAGCTGCGCCGCCGAGTCAACCAGCAGCACGCTGCCGAGAAGCACCCCGGCAAGCCCCGCGGCGGTGGGAAGCACCACCCTGCCCCTCTCCTCGCCCCTCTCCACCGCCCTGTGATTGCTCACCGAGTAGGCTAAGTACGCCAGAAACACCAGCACCAGCAGCGCACCCTCGGCACGGGTGAGCACCCCGCCCAGCATGAGCGCCCATGCCAGCAGGGTTATGCCCGTGCATATCACGGCGTTCCTGAGCTCAACGCCCTTAGTGGTGGCTGGGAACAGGAGCACAGAGCTGCCCAGAATCAGGGCTATGTTCGTGAGGTTTGAGCCCACTGCATTTCCTACCGCTATACCACCCGAGCCGCGCAGCGATGCGTAAACCGAGGTGAACAGCTCGGGTGCAGAGGTTCCAAAGCCTATTATCAGCGCTCCAACCACGAACTTTGAGATTCCGAACCTCCTGGCAGCTCTCGCGCAGCCTTCGGTGAGCCAGTCGCTGGCATAGGCGAGCATGAGGATACCCAGCAGCAGCTGTGCGAGTGTGGCGAGCATTCAATCACGCCTGCTCCTGCTCTATGTAAACCGGCAGGCGGAGCTGCTCGTAGTGGGCGACCTCCACCGGGTACCTGCCGGTGATGCATCCCAGGCAGAGCTCCCTCTCCTTCAAGCCTATTGCCCTTACAAGCGCCTCTACGGAGGTGTACCTCAGCGTATCTGCACCAATCTCCCGGCGAATCTCCTCAACGCTTCTTGAGCCTGCTATCAGCTCCGAGCGGGTGGGCATGTCTATGCCCAGCATGCAGGGCGAGCGTATGGGCGGGCAGCCCACGCGCATGTGCACCTCCTCGGCTCCCGCATCCCTGAGCAGGGAGATTATCCTCCGCGAGGTGGTGCCCCTCACGATGCTGTCATCAAACAGCACCACCCTCCTGCCCCTGAGCTGCCTCACTAAGGGGTTGAGCTTGAGCTTTACCGCAAGCTCCCTCGCCTGCTGGCTGGGAAGTATGAAGGTCCTGCCCACGTAGCGGTTCCTTATCAGCCCCTCCCTGTAGGGTATCCCCTTTGCCCTGGAGTAGCCCAGGGCGAAGGGTATCGCGGAGTCAGGAATGGGAGTTACCAGGTCAGCCTCCACCCCATCCTCCTCTGCCATGAACATCCCGAGCTTCTCCCTCACCTCGTACACCGGGATGCCGTTTAGAATGGAATCCGGCCTGGAGAAGTAAACGTACTCAAACATGCAGTGGGCTCTTCTGGGCAGCTTGTAGGGGCGGTGGCTGTGCACGCCCTCGTCAGTGACCACCACTATCTCACCCGGCTTAACATCACGCTCAAACCTGGCGTTTATAACATCAAACGCCACCGTCTCGGAGGCGAAGATCACCCCGCTTCTGCCCATCCTGCCGATGGAGAGGGGACGTATCCCCAAGGGGTCTCTCACGCCTATGAGCGCCTCTTCCGTCAGGAGAACCAAGGAGTAGGAGCCCACGAGACGGCGCATGGTCATGCTTATAGCCTCCACCATATCTCCTGTGCGCAGGTACTCCCGCACTATCAGGTGGGCTATAACCTCCGTGTCCGTGGTTGAGACGAAAGCCTGCCCTCCCGCCTTCAGCTTCTCCCTGAGCTCCCCCGCATTGACTATGTTGCCGTTGTGGGCTATCGCTATGGTGCCGTGGGAGTGGCGCACCAGGAAGGGCTGCGCATTGAAGAGCTCGGATTCACCGGTGGTGGAGTAGCGCACATGCCCTATTCCAGCCTCTCCCTTGAGCGTGCTGAGCTTCTCAAAGCTGAACACCTCGCTCACCTGTCCCATGCCCTTCTCTGTTGCGAACTCCTCCCCGCTGCGCACCGTTATTCCGCAGGACTCCTGACCCCTGTGCTGCAGTGCAAGAAGGGCATAAAAAATGTAGTAGGAGAGCTTTCCGTTCTCAGGCGCGTGCAGTCCCACAACACCGCACATAATAACAGCCTTTTCTACACCACCCTTCTGCCATTAACCTTCTTGTTCTGCCAGGAGTAGCTCCTGATCCTCCTGCTCCTCCCGAAGCCGCACGCGGCGCACCGGCGCTTCCTGAGGTGGTAGGAGTTGCGCCCGCACCTCCTGCACCTTACATGCAGGAGCTTGTTCCTCTTACCCATGGATGGCGTGCCCTTGCTCATTCACAGCACCCGCAAAGACACTAAGCCTTCCCGTCTATAAAAAAGTTTATGTTGCCGCGGGTAGAGCACCTGCACATGGAGATACACTTTCTCGGCTCTGGCGGTGGCAGGTGGGTCACGCTGACCCAGAGGCTGCGCACCGGCGGTATAAGGCTGCACGCGGAGGCGAAGGTGCACGTTGACCCCGGACCAGGAGCGGTGCTCAGCATGGCTCAGGCAGACATAAACGCCCTTGACACCGATGCAGTTTTTGTAACCCACTCCCATCCCGACCACTACACCGACTCCCACGTGGTGATTGAGGGCATGACCCGCGGGATGCGCACTAAGCGAGGTGTTTTTGCAGGAAGCAGGAGCGTGATTCTGGGCGAGGGCGACGCGGGGCCGGTGGTGACCAGGTACCACCTCCACAAGGTGGGCGAAAGCCACGTGCTGAGTCCCGGGAGCACGGTGAGCACGCTCAGCTTCAGGGTCAGAGCCCTTCCCGCCAGGCACAGCGACCCCACCACCGTGGGGCTGAGCTTTGAGTTTGAGGATGGCGTCGTCGCCTACACCAGCGACACCGAGTACTTTCAGGGGATGAGCCAGAGCTACGAGGAGGCGAGGGTGCTCATCCTAAACGTCATCCGCCCCTCGGGCAGGCGGATACCCTGGCACCTGTGCACGAAGGACGTTATAAAAATTCTGGAGGAGGTAAAGCCCGAGCTTGCTATACTGAACCACTTCGGCATGAACATGATAGGCGTTGCAGGAAAGGAGGCGCAGAAGGTCCAGAATGCCACGGGTGTGAGAACCATTGCTGCAAGCGACTTCATGCGTGTGGTCATGAACGAGAGCATAGAGGTTGAGGCTGGAGAGGTGCGCTGATGCTGGCGGAGAGGTACTCGCCTGAGGAGATTGAGGAGAAGTGGCAGCGCAGGTGGGAGGAGCTCGGCATATACAGGTTTGAGCCTGAAAGCGACAAGCCCATCTTCTCCATAGACACGCCGCCGCCCACGGTGAGCGGCAGGATGCACCTGGGGCATGCCTTCTCCTACTCGCAGATGGACTTCATCGCCCGCTACAAGCGCATGCGCGGCTACAACCTCTTCTATCCCTTCGGCACCGACGACAACGGTCTGCCCACTGAGAGGCTGGTGGAGAGGCTGAACAACGTGAGAGCTAAGGAGATGAACCGCGAGGAGTTCGTGGAGCTGTGCCTGCGCACCCTTGAGAAGCTCCGCCCGGAGTTTGTGCAGGACTGGAAGCGCATAGGGATAAGCGCAGACTGGTCGCTGAGCTACTCAACCATAGACGAGCACTGCAGGCGGATATCCCAGCGCTCCTTCATCCAGCTCTACCGCATGGGCAGGGAGTACCGGCGTGAGATGCCCTTTATATGGTGCCCCACCTGTGAGACCGCCATTGCCCAGGTGGAGCTTGAGGACAGGGAGGTGGAGAGCAGCTTCAACGACATAGCCTTTGAGCTTGAGGACGGAGGTAAGGTGGTGATAGCCACCACCCGCCCCGAGCTTCTGCCGGCATGCGTGGCTATCTTCGCCCATCCTGAGGATGAGAGGTACTCTGAGCTTTTCGGGAAGCGTGCGAGGGTGCCCATCTTCGGGCACAGCGTTGAGATAATGCCGGATGAGAAGGTAGACCCGCAGAAGGGCACGGGCATAGTTATGTGCTGCACCTTCGGGGATGTGCAGGACATTGAGTGGTACATGAAGCACAACTTGGAGCTCAGGGTGGCGATAACCAGGGACGGCAGGATGAGCGAGCTTGCGGGCAGGTATGCGGGGATGAAGATAAAGGAGGCGAGGCAGGCTGTAATAAGGGACCTGAAGGAGCAGGGCTACCTGCTGCGCTCCAGAAAGATAACCCACGTGGTAAATGTGCACGAGCGCTGCGGGACTGAGATAGAGATTCTCAACACCAAGCAGTGGTTCATCCGCTACCTTGACCTGAAGGACAGGCTGATTGAGGCTGGCAGGCGCATACGCTGGCATCCCGAGCACATGCGCTCTCGCTACGAGAACTGGATTCACGGGCTGCGCTGGGACTGGTGCATCTCACGGCAGCGCTACTTCGGCGTGCCCTTCCCGGTGTGGTACTGCAGAGCCTGCGGCGAGGTTATCTTAGCCAGGGAGGAGGAGCTGCCCGTTGATCCCCTCTACGACACCCCCTCCGAGCCCTGCCCCAGGTGCGGCAGCAGGGAGTTTGAGCCGGAGAAGGACGTGCTTGACACCTGGGCTACCAGCTCGCTCACCCCGGTGATTGCGGCGGAGCTGGTGGAGAAGGAGGAGGTCAGGAGGAAGCTCTACCCCATGTCCCTGCGCCCGCAGGCGCACGACATAATAACCTTCTGGCTCTTCAACACCGTGGTAAAGGGCATACTGCACTTCGGCGAGGTGCCCTGGCGCAACGCCATGATAAGCGGCTGGGCGCTTGACCCGCAGGGGAAGAAGATGAGCAAGAGCAAGGGCAACGTTATAGAGCCGGAGTACGTGCTCTCAAAGTACGGTGCCGACGCTCTGAGGCTGTGGGCTGCGGAGAGCAAGCTGGGCGAGGACCTGCCCTTCCAGGAGAAGGACCTGGTGGCTGCGAGGCGCTTCCTGAACAAGCTCTGGAATGCCTCAAGGTTTGCATTCATGCACCTGAAGGACTACGACGGCTCCGAGCCTGAGAGACTGCACCTGATTGACGCCTGGCTTCTTTCAAAGCTTCAGGAGCTGATTGAGGAGTGCACGGCTCACTTTGAGGAGTACCGCTACTCAAAGGTGAAGAAGAGGCTTGTCAGGTTCTTCCTCTCAGACTTCTGCGACAATTACTTGGAGATGGTGAAGCACAGGCTGTACAGCCCCGAGCGCTACGGAGAAGAGGCGAGAAAAAGTGCCCTGTACACCCTGCATCACGTACTGCTGAGCGTGCTCAAGCTTCTTGCACCCTTTGCGCCGCACATCACCGAGGAGCTGTACCAGGCACACTTTGCACGTGTTGAGGGGAGGAAGAGCATCCACGTCTCCCCCTGGCCCGAGGTGCGGAGGGAGCTGAAGAGCCCGGAGCTGGAGGCGAGGGCGGAGCAGGTGGTGAAGCTGGTGGAGGCGGTGCGCAGGTTCAAGGGCGAACGTGGCATGGCGCTGAACGCTCCGCTTGGGAAGCTTGTGGTGGTTGCTTCTGGAGAGGTGCTTGAGGCTCTCAGGGAGGGTGCCGACACCATAGAGGGCACGCTGCACCTTAAGGAGCTGGTGCTCACCGAGCAGGCGGAGCTGGAGGAGCGTGTGGCTGAGCTGGTGCCTGACTTCTCAAGGCTCGGTCCGGAGTTCAGGGAGCATGCGGGAAGGGTTGCTGAATACATGCGCAGCCATGCGGAGGAGGTGGCGAGGAACCTGGAGGCTGCCGGCGTGCACCGCTTCACCCTTGACGGAAGAAGCTTTGAGCTCAGGAGGGAGCATGTTAAAAGCGTGCGCAGGGAAGTGCTGCTGAGGGGAGAGGCGCTGGAGAGCGTGCAGCACGGGCTGGGGGATGCCGTGGTTCTGGTAGGTGTATGAGGTCTCGGAATGGGCGTGCTGCTCCACTACATGGGCACGATAGCACTCTGCACGGGCATGCTCATGTTCATCCCCGCGCTCCTTGCTCTGGTGCTGGATGAGCCGGGGATGCCTCAGGCTTTTGCGCTTCCCGCTGCGGTGTCTGTGCTGCTGGGGTATGGAGTGCACAGGCTTAGCCCCAAGGGTGAGCTCAACCTCAGACTGGCTTTTGCTGTCTCTGCTCTGGGATGGGCGCTGGTGGCACTGCTCGGCAGCATGCCCTACGTGCTCTCGGGGATACTCTCACCCCTGGATGCGTACTTTGAGGCTATGGCTGGCTTCACCACCACCGGCATAACCATGGTAACTCCTGGAGAGCTGCCCAAGAGCGTGCTGCTGTGGCGCTCCATGACCCAGTGGGTCGGAGGGATGGGGATTGTGGTGCTGTTTCTTGCGCTATTCGCACCCGCAGGTGCGGCAAAGCTGTACACCGCGGAGGCGAGAACCGAGCGCCTTGAGCCCAGCCTCGCAAGAACCGCACGCAGAATCTTCTACATATACACCTACCTCACGCTGGCAGGGATTTTGCTCATCTACCTGAGCGGCTCCAGCGTGTTTGAGGCTGTGAACCACGGGCTCACAGCGATCTCCTCTGGAGGTTTTTCTCCCCTGAACGACAGCTATGCGGGGATGCCCGAGGGTGTGAAGCTCGCCACGGTGCTGGTGATGCTCATGGGCGGCACCAGCTTTGCGCTGCACCAGCGCTGGCTTGAGGGCAGACTCAGGGACGTGCTGGAGAGCACGGAGTTCAGGGCGATGCTTGGCTTCGTGGCTGCAGGTGCGCTGGCGCTGTATCTGGATGGCGTCAGCACAGTGGATGCCCTCTTTACCTCCATGTCTGCCGTCACCACCACAGGCTTCAGCGTGGTGGAGCTGAACAGCCTGAGCGATGCCTCCAAGTATGTGCTCCTGCTTCTCCTGCTGGTGGGCGGTGGCTATGGCTCAACTGCCGGCGGGCTGAAGGTTATAAGGGCGGTTGCCTGCCTGAAGGCTGTGCTCTGGTTCCTGCGCAGGAGCACCTCGCCCAGGAGCAGGATAGTCAGAACCAGGCTGCAGGGCAGGGTAATGGAGGAGGAGGAGATGCTGGCGGTGGTGCTCTTCACCCTGCTCTACCTGCTCTTCATAGCCATTGGCACGGGGGTGTTCGTGTATCTGGGGCATGACCTGCTCACCTCAGCCTTCACCGTTGCCACCGCCCAGGGCAACAACGGGCTGGTGGTGCTCTCGGAGTATCAGACGGTGGAGAAGGTGCTGCTGGTGTTCTACATGTGGCTGGGCAGGCTTGAGCTGCTTCCCGTGCTCATACTCTTCATGTGGAGGGGCGGCAGATGAGCTTCTTTGTGGTGCACGAGCATCATGCGAGGAGGCTGCACTACGACCTGAGAATCGCCTTAGGTGGTGTGCTGAAGAGCTGGGCGATTCCCAAGGAGCCACCCACCGAGCCGGGGGTGAGGAGGCTGGCAATCCAGACAGAGCCTCACGGGCTTGAGTATGCGGACTTTGAGGGTGTTATTGAGGAGGGGTACGGCGCTGGGGAGGTGAGGATATGGGACAGGGGGGAGTGCGAGTTTGAGAGCATTAGAGAGGAGAAGCTGGTGATGCATCTACAGGGGGAGAGGCTGAGGGGACGCTACGTGCTGCTGAGGTTCCCGAAGGGCGGTGAGAATGCCTGGCTGTTCTTCAGGGCGGGGGATAGAAAGCAGGGGTAGCTACTCCTCCACGCGACGCTCGCCCAGCTTGAGGATATCACTCTTCAGCAGCAGCCCCACCACCCTTTCGCCCTCAACCACCACGAGGGTCTTGAGCTCTTTTTCTTCCATGTATTCCAGCGCCTCCAGCAGCGACTTCTCGGGGGTGATGGTGTGCACCTCCCGGTCCATGAGCTCTCCCACGCTAACCTCACTCCAGCGCTCCGCAGGCAGGCTGAGCACGTCCCTCATCCTGAGCATGCCCACCAGCCTGCCTGACTCAAACACGGGCAGGGCGGTTATCCCGTGCCTCATGCGCAGCACCACCTGACGCAGGGTTTCGTGGGGCTCAGCCACAGGAAAGCTGCGGCGCATGGCTTCACTCACCCTGTGGAGCACCAGTATGTCTCTCAGGTACTCGCCCATGTGCGCTGGAGAATGCAGCCTGGTGGGCACCTGCTCGCGGTATATGCTCTCCGAGCCGGTGAGGGTGTAGGAGCCGACTATCGCCACCATGGCTGGAAAGAGCAGGGAGTAGTCGCCGGTCATCTCGCTCACCATTATCAGCACTGCTATGGGGGCTTTGCTGACGCCTCCGAAGAGCGCCATCATGCCTATTATAACGAAAGCCGGCACAGCTTCAGGAGGCACCAGGGAGGGCAGGAGCTTTGAGAAGATAGCGCCAAAGGCGCCGCCCACCATCGCGCCTATTACCAGCCCGGGCGCAAACACCCCTCCAGAACCGCCGCTGCCTATGGTGAGGGCGGTCATGGCTATCTTGCTGAAGATGAGCACGCCCATCACCTCGGGTGAGAGGGCGTTGTACAGGGCAAGCTGGATGTAGCCGTAGCCCATGCCCAGGGCTCCTAAGGCAGCGGCACCGCCGTCTGAGGGGAAGAGCTTGAGCAGCGCCACCGCAAGCACGCCGACCAGAAAGCTTCCTAAGGCGGGCTTCAGGAAGGCGGGAATTCTGAGCCGCTGGAAGATGTCTCTTACACCGTAGAAGGCTTTTATGTACAGCAGCCCGAAGGCTGCGCACACGCCACCGAGCAGCATGTACAGCGGGAGCTGGGCGAGGGTCCAGTGGTACTCCTCGGCGGTGAAAACGGGCGAGAAGCCGTCGTAGAGGCTGAAGATGGAGTATGCAACCACGCTCGCCATGACGCTGGGTATGAGCGCCTCCTTCTCAAAGTCGTTGTGGTAGAGTATCTCCACGCTGAGCAGTGCACCGCCCAAGGGTGCCTTGAAGATTGCACCCACACCCGAGCCTATGCCAACCGCCAGGGCAATCCTGCGCTCCCGCTCGCTCAGCCTGAAGAGCTCGCCTATGAGCGAGCCAAAGCCCGCACCTATCTGGGCTATCGGACCTTCTCTGCCCGCGCTGCCCCCGGTGGAAATGGTAAGCGAGGAGGCAATCATCTTCACCAGAGGTATGCGTCTCCTGATTCTGCCACCCTCGCGGTGAAACGCCCTTATCGCGGCGTCTGTGCCGTGACCCTCAGCTTCTGGAGCGAGGGTGAAGACGATTATGCCGGAGAGCAGACCCCCCAGCGTGAGAACGGGTATGAGCAGCAGGGGCTCTGCGGGTGGCTGCCAGGCGAGCACCTCCCGCAGGGGTGCGCCGGATTCAGGAGGTATGAAGCCGGCACCGTAGCCCAGAAACAGCCTTGTGCCGTAGTTGAGCATCTCGTAGAAGAGGATTGCACCAAGCCCGGCCACCACGCCTATGACGCTGGCTATAACCGACCACCTGAGCAGGAACCTGAACTCCCGGCTGCTTCTCCAGCTCCCGAGCATTGGGCAGGAGTAAGCACGGGGATAATATAAATTTTGGCATCGTTAGCAGAGCCACTGTTAATAGCCGCCGGTACGAAGACCGGCTGAGCAGGCGTTAGCCAGCGATGAGTGCCGGGGCAAGCCGGCGGTGACACGGCGTGCCCGGGCTCCTCCCCGAACCTGCGCAGGCTGAGGATGTGGGTGAGGGCAACAACACGCCGAACACGGGTCCGTCAGCACATGCCCGCCTCGGAGAGGGTCCCCGGGTGAGCCAGGCACGAGCCAGCGATGAGCCGCGGGTGTTAGAGAGCGGGGGACATGACGGGCTGTTGATACTCTCCCAGACGTAAAGTTTTTATATCAATAAATTTTAACATTCTGTGAGGTGGTAGCATGGGAGTGCTGGCAAATTTTGTTGTGAATGTACTGCCATACATAACCCTGCTCGTCTTTGTCGTGGGGGTTGTGTACAGGGTTGCGGTGTGGTGGAGCAGACCTTCACCGGCGCCGATACCCGTGTTTCCGGGACAGCGCAGCGTTGGCAGCGCCGTGGCGAGAGTGCTGGCTGACGTGCTCCTGTTCAGGTCGCTTTTCAGGTTCGGCGGAAACAGGATACTGTGGCTCGGCTCATGGCTGTTTCACATAAGCTTCGGGCTAATACTGCTGAGACACCTGAGGTACTTCTTGGGTGCGGAGAGAGTTCCCGGGTGGGTGAATGCGCTCCAGGGCATAGGCGTTGCAGCGGCAGTGGTGATAAGCATCCCGCTTCTCTACCTGCTGCTGCGCAGAATCGTGCATGCAGACATAAAGTGGATTTCAACGCCTGCCGACTACTTTGTGCTCCTGCTGATACTCAGCGTGGTGCTTTCGGGGCTTTACGCCAAGTTCTTTGCCAAGCCCTTCGTGGTTGACGTTAAGTACGTTATAAGGAGCCTGATGGCTTTCCAGCCAGTGGACCTGAGCAAGGTGTACCTGAGCACGTCCTTCTTGGTGCACTTCTTCTTAGTGCAGGTGCTGCTGATGTACATACCCTTCAGCAAGGTGATGCACTTCGGCGGGGTGTTCTTCTCACCCACGCGAACCCACTACTTCGGCGGAGAGGCGCACACCAAGAGCAGCGAGGAGGTGTAGGCTATGGGTGAGCAGCTTGAGAAGATGTATGATGTTGAGCTGAAACCGGGTGCGGGCGAGAATTACGTGTGCAACCTCACCAAGCCTGAATTTGCGGAGGTCATGGCTACCGACATTCCGAAGGAGCCGCTGCCTGATCACGAGATGGTGCCCGTGGCGCTCAAAAAGCTTGACCAGATGCGCAAGGAGAGGAAGAGCGTCCAGCTCTACTTAGACATCTGCGTGCGCTGCGGCGCCTGCATAAAGCAGTGCCACTACTTCATAGGCACGGGTGACCCAAAAAACACGCCCGTGGGCAGGGCGGAGCTTCTCAGGAAGGTCTACCGTGCGCACTTCACCATAAGCGGCAAGCTCTTCGGCTCGCTGGTTGGCGCCCAGAAGCTGACGCCGGAGATTTTGAAGAACGAGTGGTACAAGTACTTCTACCAGTGCTCCGAGTGCAGGCGGTGCTCGGTTTTCTGCCCCTACGGCATAGACCAGGCTGAAATTACGATGGCTGGCAGAGAGGTGCTGAACAGCGTGGGTCTCGCGCCGAAGTACGTCACTCAGGTGATTTCGCAGGTTTACAAGCACGGCAACAACCTGGGCATTCCAGAGCCCGCCTTCAAGTACAACTGCCAGTTCTTAGAGGAGGAGATCAAGGAGAGCACGGGTGTTGACGTCAAAATACCAGTGGACAAGGAGAAGGCTGATATACTCTACCTGCCGCCGAGCGCTGACCTCTTCACCAACACCGACACCATGATAGGCGTAGCCAAGGTCTTCCACGCCATAGGCGCTGACTGGACCATGAGCACCTACGCCAGCGAGGCTGCCAACTTCGGGCTGTTCTTCAGCTACGACGACCTGAAGACCATCAACCTCAGGGTTGTGGAGACTGCCAAGAAAATTGGAGCAAAGCTGGTTATCTTCGGCGAGTGCGGGCACGCCTGGCGTGCGGCGAGGCAGTTCATGGAGGCTATGAACGGTCCCCTGCCCTTCAAGTTCATGAACATCCTTGAGTTCACCGCCGACCTCCTCAGGAAGGGCAAGCTGAAGAACATTGACAAGTCCAGAAACGATGACGTGGTGGTCACGCTGCACGACCCGTGCAACTACGCCAGAGCAGGAGACCTGGTGGAGGAGACCAGGTACATCATCCAGCAGGTGTGCAACAACTTCCACGACATGGACCCGAGTGTAACAAAGGAGAGAACCTTCTGCTGCGGTGGCGGCGGAGGTCTGCTCACCGAGGAGCTCATGGAGCTCAGGATGAAGGGTGGTCTGCCGAGAGCCACGGCGGTTAAGGAGGTTGTGGAGGCTCACGGCGTGAACTACTTGGCAGCGCCCTGCGCCATAGACAAGGCGCAGCTCCCGCTGGTGATGCAGCACTACAACATACCGGTGCAGGTTGGCGGGATACACGACCTGGTGGGCAAGGCGCTGATCCTGGAGGGTCAGGAGGAGTTTGAGGCGAAGAAGAAGGCTGAGGAGGAGGCAGCAAAGGCGGCGGCTGCGGCGGTGCCTGCGGTCTGCGGTCTCTGCGATGCTGAGTTTGCGAGCATGGATGAGTGCTGCGAGCATGCAGAGAAGGAGCACAAGATATCCAAAGAGCAGTGCGATATGGCGTGTGAGAGCAAGGAGGGCGCAGGTGCAGCGGCGGTGCCTGCGGTCTGCGGTCTCTGCGATGCTGAGTTTGCGAGCATGGACGAGTGCTGCGAGCATGCAGAGAAGGAGCACAAGATATCCAAAGAGCAGTGCGATATGGTGTGTGAGAGCAAGCAATGAGGGAGATTAGCGAAGCCACCTGGCACCAGGAGGTAACCTGTTCAAGTATACCCGTGGCGGTGCATTTCTATGCAGTGTGGTCGCCGGCATCAGCGAAAATAGAGTGTCTGCTGGAGGAGTACGAGCAGAGGTTTGCAGGGAGGCTGAAGTTCGTGAAGATAGACGTGGACGCAAACCCTGGCATAAGGCTGGCGAACCGCATAATAGCGCCTCCCTCCTTCATAATTTTCTACAGGGGGGTGCCGGTGAACGGGATAGCAGGTCCGCAGCCGAGGTGGGTGTACGAGAACAGGATCCTGCGTGCCGTAAGGCTTTATGAGAGGAGGCTAAGGTATCAGGAGGTTAGGATATGAGAGTTGTAGTCTTGGTGCTTCTTGCAGTTGCGGTACTGGTGCTGCTCGGCGGCTGTGTGGCACCGCCCGAGAAGCCGGTGAAGGACTCCAAGCTGGAGAAGCATCCATACCCTGCTGGCAACATAGAGATGAATGAGTGGAAGGCGGAGCACGGTGAGTACGTGGAAGAGAATGAGGAGACCGCACTTCAGGCGTGCAAGAACTGCCACCCCCAGCCGGAGAACTTCTGCAACAAGTGCCACGCATACGTGGGAGGTGCGCCTGAAATAAGGTACTGACACCTCCCCGCTCTACTGTTTTTTTACTGTGCAGGCTTGAAGAGCTCTGTGAATTCCTCGTAATCTTCCCGGTAATCCTTCCGGTTTCTGTCAGAAGGCAGCTCCACCCCGTACCTCTTCTGCGCTTCCACCATGCCAGCACAGCTCCCTGCTCTGCATGCTATGCAGCGGGTTATAAGGCACCTGTATATGGCATCGGTGCGGGTATCTTCAAGGCAGTAGGCTTTCATCCTGCCTGCGCCGGCGGTGTCGTGGTAGATGTCTTCAAAGTCCCTGCTCCAGCAGGCTCTTCTGAACATGCTCTCGCGGGTGCGGGGATGCACGAACTGAATCCCGCCAGGGCTGTGCCCTGTGCCCAGCGCCGCTTTAACCTCAACCCTGTCACTGCGGACAGACCCGAGGTGCCAGTAGCAGGCGAGCTGGCAGTTGAAGTACCTGCCGTCTATGCCAGAGAGAACGGCAAACTCCTCCTCACAGGTGCCCATGAGGTGGATTTCAAAGGTTACTTGGAGGCTGTCAAGCTCTTTAAGTGTGCTGAAGAACCCGGGCACACCCTTCCTGCCGAGATAGTGTCCGTTTGTTCTGCAAACCACCTCAACTTCCCTATCCCCTCCGGTTAGCCTGTCAAGCTCCAGCAGCATTTCAACCAGCTCTCCGGCAGCTTGTCTGCTCTGAATGGGCTCACCGCCGGTGAGCAGCAGCCTGCGCACCTCAGGATGCTCCTCAAGAAAAGACGCCAAGCACTCTGCAAGCTCACGGCTGCTGAGCTGTAGCTTACTGTGCTCATCCATCACGAACTCCGTGCTTCCAAACCTGCCGCTGTAGCTGTGCTCCTGACCGGGACAGAAGGGGCACCTGAAGTTGCAGCCGTAAAAGCGCACCACACCCTCACGCGCTCCCAGGACTACAGCTCCTCCACCTCTGTCAGCATATATCTCCACCTTTCCCACCTCTTCTCCATTTTTACCACTTCTCAAGCTCGTGCACGACCAGCCCTGTCAGAGGCTTGGGATGGAAGTAGGTTGCCTTGCCGGGCATCCTCTCACCCTCCTCAGCCACCCTGCAAACCTCCTGTACGGTGGTGGGGTTGAGGAAGAACACTGCATCATACCTGCCGCTGTCAACCTGCTCCACACACTCCTGCTCGGAGACGCTGTAGCTGGTGTTGTGCTCGTGGCTCTCAAAGCCCATGAGCTTCCGGAATATCAGCGAGTGCAGCACGCTCACGGGCAGCCTGCGCACCGCCTCAGAGCGCTTAGCGAGAAGCTCGTCCATGACCGAGTAGTCCCTGAGGGTGAGCAGGTGGTAGCCGTCTCCAGCGTATAAACCTGTGTTGCGCCTGTCCGCATACAGGGCGTCAAGAAACTCGTCAAGTG
>JALSIP010000048.1 GCA_026989875.1 archaeon | reverse complement strand
GAGCCTGCCGCCGAAGTTTCCGGCACCTATCCTCACTATGCCATCCACACGGCTCCCCGCCTCCATTGCAGCCAGCATCCCACGCCTGACTGCATCCAGACTTATGCCGTTTATAACCACCTCGGGTATTGATACCACGCCCTCCGGCACCTTTGAGTCGGGGATTCTGTCCCTGAGGGTGGGACAGTAGGGGTGGTTCGTCGTGGGACCTATTTCGGGGTAGCGGGTCTCAACCTTTGAGCCAGCGCTGCACACGTCAAAGGGCGTTACTGCGCCCTCCACATTTTCAACCGCTCTTACCGCCTTTTCTCCAGCCTCAAGTGCGGCATCCTCACTCTCCGCAAAAAACCAGATGTTGCCACCTGCAACGCCTCTGCCAACACCGAGCCTGCGCTCAATCAGCCATTCGCCCATCATTATCGGGATGTTTATAACCTCTCTTCCGAAGCGTGTCTCAACCCACTCGTAGCCGTCGCCGCAGTGTCCTATTCTTGCCATGGTGTCTATCACCTCACCGCTCTCCCAGGCGTTGAAGATTCTCGTCGTCGGAACCACGAGCACCCCCTGGCGAATGCGGAGTGAGAGCTCGTACTCAAACCTTTCCAGCGCTTTTCTGCCGCCAGCGTTAGCCCACACCTGAACCAGCGCACCAGTTCTGCTGTCGGGGGTTTCGTGCTCGCCCAGCCAGCGCTCCAGTCCCGCCTCTGTTCTGCCCACAACTGTGCTGGGCAGGCAGGTGGCGCCGCACACAGCCCTGCGCAGCCAGCGTTCCTGCTTTGCGGTTATTATCAGCCTGACGAATAGCCCCTCAAAGGCTTCGCAGTAGGTGTTCTCAACCTCCACCCCGTTGAGCTCAAGAGCTGCCATGGGTAGAGATATGCAGCAAGTTAAATAAAAATCTGCCGTGGCAGGGACACCGCCATGCCCCCTGCCCAAAAGGTCTCGGGGCTCAGGCATTCGCAGTCTGCGCCATTCTCGCTCTTCTGTTCAGCTCCCTGATTTTCTCGTGCATCTCATCACCCAGCCTCATGTACTCCTTCAGGGTGAGCGTCTCGGGCAGGTAGAGCTCGGCATCTGTGCCGTGCCCCGGGAACTTCCGCACCCAGCTCTCGTGGGGTTTTGTCTTGGCGGGCGTGAGCTCGGTGCCGGGGTAGGCGGTGGCTAAGCTGAGCAGCACCTGCTCCGGCATGGTCTCCTCCAGCAGCCTCAGGGTGCACCTCACGCTCTCGGCGCTCTCGCCGGGGAAGCCGAAGGTGATGTAAGCTCTTACTTTAAGCCCTGCCCTCTTCGCCAGCATTATTCCTCTCCTGAGCTGCTGCGAGCTCATCCCCCTGCGGCACCTTCTGAGCACCTCATCCGAGCCAGAGTCAACGCCCACGCACACTAAGGTGCAGCCTGCGCTTTTAAGTGCCTGCACCACCTCTTCATCAAGGTGGTCAGCTCTGGTTTCGCAGCTCCAGCTCAGGTCGCTGAAGCCGAGTGCCCTTATCCCCTCGCATATCTCAAGCACCCTCTCGCGGTTCAGGGTGAAGGTGGAGTCCATGAACCTCAGCCTTCTGAAGCCCATGCGGTACAGCGCCTCAACCTCAGCCACCACGTTTTCAGGCGAGCGGAAGCGCACCCTGCGCCTCCAGAACCTGGAAGCCGCGCAGTACACGCAGGAGTAGGTGCAGCCCCTTGCCGACACCAAGCTCATTATCCTGTAAGCCTGCAGCGGGAACAGCTCCCAGGCTGGAAAGGGCAGGCTGTCAAGGTCTTCAATGAGCTCACGCTCGGGATTGTGCACCACCTCGTTGCCATCCCGGTAGGAGACCCCGGGAGTGTTCTTGGGGTCTTTTCCCTCAAGCAGCTCCAGCAGGGTGAGCTCGCCCTCACCTCTCACCACCACGTCCGCCCCTGCCCTGAGAACCTCCCCTGCTCTGAAGGTGGCGTGGCTTCCGCCCACCGCAAGGAGGGCTTGTGTATGCCTCCTGCACATGTGTAGCAGCTCCCGCACCCTGCCAAAGGCGGGGGTGGTTGCGGTTATGCCCACAATGTCCGGAGAGAAGTCTCTCAGCAGCCCGGCGCTCAGCGGCTCCACCTGCTCATCCACCACCCTGACCTCTGCCCCTGCCTCTAAGGCAACTGCCGCCAGGTATCCCAGGCTCAGGGGGAAGCGGTCCTTGCCGGGGTACGGGTACGCGGGATGCACCAGCAGCAGGCGCATGTAACTGCTTCAGCCGTTAACAAAGTCAGAGTATCCTCAGGGTGTTGAGCACCACCTCTGGCTTTAAGGAGTACAGAAGCGACGCCTCGGCGTAGCCCGAGAACAGGCAGCGCCTGCAGGTGAGCATCAGCCGCCTCGCTTCTCTCGCCGCGGGAGAGCGCCAGAGCTCGGCTAAGCTGTGTTCCCTTACGCTGCCCACCCTGCCGAAGCAGGTCTCCACGTTTCCTGCTGCATCAACGTGGAGCATTATGGCATGCACCGCGCACCTGAAGTCTGGACGAAGACGCTTCATCATTCTCAGGTAGGTGAAGGAGTTCAGCACCTTTCTGCCGGCTTTTTTCATTCTTATGAGCCCCTCTATCGCATGCTCGTACTTCTCCCTGCTCCTTATCCTCAGCCACTCCCACTCCTCTGCAGGAACCTCCTCAAACCTGTGCACCGGCTCAAAGCTTATTCCAGCGCCGTGGCGCTCCGCCAGCTCCACCAGCTTTTCAAGCTCCCCCAAGTTTGCCTCGCACACCACGCAGTTTATCGCAGCTTTTACTCCACGCCTGCGCGCCTCTTCCAGCGAGCACAGCGCATGCTCCACTTCCACCCCTCTAAGCCTGCGGTACACCTGAAAGGTGCCGTCTATGGAGACGCTCATGTAGTCCAGGCAGGAGGCAGCTCTTGCGGCACGCCTCCAGAGCACGCCATTTGTGATGAGGTAGGTGCGCATTCCCAGGCTCTTCGCATGCCTGAGGCACTCCTCTAAGTCCTGCCTGAGCAGCGGCTCGCCGCCCCAGACGGTGTAGATGGCGCAGCCGAGCTGAGATGCCTGCT
>JALSIP010000047.1 GCA_026989875.1 archaeon | reverse complement strand
AGCCTCTCCTCATAGGCGCTCGCCCCCTTTGCACACGCCATCCTGTCGCTGGTTAAACCTATCACCACCTTCTCACCGTACGCGAAGGCTGTGTGCAGCAGCTGCCTGTGTCCAGCATGCAGACAGTCAAAGGTGCCGCCCACCGCCAGCTTCTTGAGCATCGCTTAACACTCTCGCACCCTGGATATAACCTTTGTCATAAGGCAATTGCCGTGCCTGGGTATGTTGCATGCCGAAAATTATATATGGTGCTGTGCTCAGGCTGAGAAAGCATGGACACCAAGGAAGAGCTGTCAAGGAGGATAGCGGGTGAGATAGTGCTCTCAGCCTCGCCTGCGGCAACGATAAGGAAGTGGCGTGAGGTTTTCGGGGTCAGCCAGAGGGAGCTGTCGGAAGCCATGGGTGTGAGCACCTCTGTTATAAGCGACTACGAGAGCGGCAGGAGGCGCTCGCCCGGGGCTGCGCTAATAAGGCGCATGGTTGAGGCGCTGCTCAGCATAGACGAGGCGAGAGGTGGCAAGGTCATCAGAGCCTACGAGCGCATGCTCGGCAGGGAGCTGCGCACTGAGGCTATTCTGGACATACGTGAGTTTGCGGAGCCCATGCATGCGGAGGAGCTGGTGGAAATTGTAAAGGGCAGGGTGGTGGCGTCCAGGAGTGCTATGCAGAAGTACCTCTACGGCTACACGGTGATTGACTCTCACCGCGCCATCCTTGAGCTTTCAGCTCACGAATTTCTGAAGATTTACGGTCTAACAACGGAGCGAGCGCTAATCTTCACGGGCGTGAGCGCGGGCAGGTCGCCCTTTGTGGCGATACGTGTCTCAACAATAAAGCCAGGTATGGTGGTGCTTCATGGACTGAGCGAGGTTGATGCCCTGGGCATAAGGATAGCTGAGATAGAGCGCATCCCGGTGGCGGTCTCGGGCTGCGCTGACAGGGATGAATTAATAAGGAACCTCAGACGTAAGACCAGGTAGGTGGGCTCATGAGTGCGGGAATATGTGGCTACGGTGCTTACATCCCCAGATTCAGAATCAGAGTGGAGGACATCGCCGGGGTGTGGGGGGGTGATGCGGAGACGGTGAAGAGGTCTCTCAGGATAGCCGAGAAGGCGGTGCCAGCCCTGGACGAGGACACCGCGACCATTGCTGTTGAGGCGGCTCGTCATGCGCTGAGGCGGGCTGGCATTGAGCCTGAGCGCATAGGTGCGGTGTACGTGGGCTCAGAGAGCCACCCCTATGCCGTGAAGCCAACCGCCACCATTGTTGCCGAGGCTGTAGGCGCAACCCCCGAGCTTACGGCGGCTGACTACGAGTTCGCGTGCAAGGCGGGCACGGCGGCTATTCAGACGTGCCTGGGGCTGGTGGGCTCGGGAATGGCGGAGTATGCTCTCGCCATAGGCGCGGACACCGCCCAGGGGGCTCCAGGAGATGCGCTTGAGTACACCGCCGCCGCCGGAGGTGCCGCCTTTGTTGTCGGCAGGGACAGGTTGCTCGCGAGGGTGGAGGCGAGCTACTCCTACACCACCGACACCCCGGACTTCTGGCGCAGGGAGGGGCAGGCGTATCCCAGGCACGGAGGGAGGTTCACGGGCATGCCGGCTTACTTCAAGCACGTGTGCGGTGCGGCGGAGGGGCTGATGAGGAAGCTCGGGCTTGAGGCGGAGGACTTCACCTACGCCGTGTTTCACCAGCCGAATGGCAAGTTCCCCAGGGTGGTGGCGAAGAAGCTGGGCTTCAGGGAGGAGCAGGTGGAGCCGGGCATCTTGGTGGACAGGGTGGGCAACACCTACTCCGCGTCGTCGCTGCTGGGGCTGGCGAAGGTGCTGGACGTGGCGAAGCCCGGGGACAGAGTGCTGGTGGCGTCCTTCGGCTCGGGTGCGGGAAGCGATGCGCTTAGCCTGCTCGTGGAGAGCCGCATAGAAGAGTGCCGCCCCCTTGCCCCGAGCGTTGAGAGCATGCTTGCCAGAAAGCGCTACGTGGGGTATGCGGAGTATGCGAAGCTGAGAAGAAAGATAAGGGTGTGAGGCATGAAGAGGGTAGCGGTAATAGGTGTGGGGCTGACGAAGTTTGGCGAGCTCTGGGATGCCAGCTTCTCCCAGCTTTTCGTGGAAGCTGGCACAAGGGCGATAAACGACGCCGGCATAGACGGCACAGATGTTGATGCACTCTACGTGGGCAACATGTCGGGTGGCAGGTTCATTGACCAGGAGCACATCTCCTGCCTGATTGCAGACTACGCGGGTCTTACCCCCATCCCCGCCACCAGGGTTGAGGCAGCCTGCGCCTCGGGCGGACTTGCGATACGCCAGGGGGTGATGGCGATACTCTCGGGGATGCATGAGGTGGTGGTGGTCGGGGGTGTGGAGAAGATGACAGACCTGAGCACCGAGCGCACCACCCAGACCCTCGCCACAGCCAGCGACAGCGAGTGGGAGGCGTTCATGGGCATGACCTTTCCGGGGCTGTACGCAATGATGGCGAGGAGGCACATGCACGAGTACGGCACCACCAGGGAGCAGCTCGCCATGGTGGCGGTGAAGAACCATGAGAACGCACTCCACAACCCCTACGCGCAGTTTCATGTGAGGATAACCGTGGAGCAGGTGCTGGGCTCGCCTCTGGTGGCTGACCCGCTGAGGCTGCTGGACTGCTCACCCATAACCGACGGCGCAGCCTGCGTGGTGCTCGCGAGCGAGGAGCGCGCTAAGGAGTTCACAGACTCGCCGGTGTTCATCACCGGCAGCGGACAGGCTTCAAGCAGCATTGCGCTGCACAGCAGGGAGAGCATAACCTTCGTGGATGCCACCTACAACGCGGGACAGGAGGCTTACGCGAGAGCCGGACGCTCGCCGGCAGAGGTGCAGGTGGCGGAGGTGCACGACGCCTTCACCATAGGTGAGATTCTCGCCATAGAGGGGCTGGGACTGGTTGAGAGAGGCGAAGGAGGCAGAGCCACCGAGGAGGGGGAGACTGCGATAGGCGGCAGGATTCCTGTCAACACCTCTGGCGGTCTGAAAGCCAAGGGGCACCCGGTAGGCGCAACAGGGGTTGCGCAGGTGGTGGAGGTGGTGCTGCAGCTCAGGGGCGAGGCAGGCAAACGCCAGGTGGACGCTGATGTGGGGCTGGCTCACAACGTGGGGGGAAGCGGAGGTACGGCGGTGGTGCACATTCTGGAGAGGTGAGGCGGATGATGAGCGTTCCCAGGTTCTGGAGAAACACCAAAGCCAGGTACAGGATGATTGGCAGGCGGTGCAGGAGGTGCGGGCAGGTGTACTTCCCGCCGAGAAACCTGTGCAGGAGGTGCCGCAGGAGGGGTGAGCTGGAGGAGGTGCAGCTCTCGGGCAGGGGCGAGGTCTACAGCTTCACGGTGATACGCACCCCGCCTGTGGGCTTTGAGCGCTCCGCACCCTACGTGATGGCGCTGGTTAAGCTGGAGGAGGGACCCATGGTTACGGCGCAGCTTGCAGACGTTGAGCCAGAGGAGGTTAGAATAGGTATGAAGGTGAGGAGTGTGTTCAGGAAGATTCAGGAGGACGGCGAGGCGGGGCTGATATACTACGGCTTCAAATTCGTGCCCGTGGAGGGAGAGCATGACGTGCAGGGCGAGTGAGGCTGAGTACCGGGAGGTTAACTGCCAGCGTGAGCGCGATTCCTGCAGGATGTGCTGCATTTATCACGTGTGCGAGCACAACTGGGAGACCAGAGAGGTCTGGCGCACCTGCGAGCACTTTCTGGCGGGGTCGTGCATGTACAGGGGTTAGCGATGATAGTTGCGGAGCTGCTGATTGAGGCGCAGAGCAACAGCGCGGCGGTTGCCAGGGGTGAGCTGAGGAAGCTGGTGGAGAAGCTCAGGGCTGAGAGGGGCGTGAGGCTGAGGAGGGAGGAGTACGCGGAGCCGGAGTTTCAGGAGGGTCTCCACTCCTGCATAGTTGAGCTTGAGGCTGAGTTTGAGGGTCTTGCAGAGTACCTGATGTGCTCGCTGAAGTATGCGCCCTCCGCGATATACCTGAAGGCGCCCGAGGGCATGAGGCTCAGCTCCAAGGAGCTGCTCGGGGCGCTTTACCCTGTGATAAGCAGCCTGAGGGAGCTTTACACCGCCTGCAACCTGAGGTTCAGACCGTCAGAGGAGTACGAGCCCCAGGTGGGGCTTGAGGATTATGAGGCAGATGAGCTGCTGCAGGAGGGGGCGATTCACGTCAAGCTCGTGGCGGAGATGCATGGAGATAGCGGAGAGGAGGCGCTCAGCGCCTTTGTCGCTGACATAGCCGAGGAGGCGGCGGTGGCTAATGCAAAGTGGGAGCCCTCGCCTGAAGGTGCGGGAAGGTACCTGGTGGGGGTGGATGCCTACGTGCATGATGCGTGCTCGCTGCTCACCATCTGCATAAGACACGTGCCGCTGATTGTGGAGATTGTGGAGCCGGAGAGGCTGAGGGTGAGCATGGCGGAGCTCCAGGAGATGGGAGTGGAGCTCGCGGGAATTGCGCTTGATTCCACGCACATGCTGCTCGGGGATTAGAGCAGGTTGTAGAGAGTGTCCCTGCGGCGAGGCTCAAAGCCGGCATCGCTTATCAGAGCGCGTATCTCCTGCTCGGTGAGGGGCTCTGCCTCAGCCCCGGCGCTTTTTGAGATGCGCTCCTCCATGAGCGTCCCCCCGAAGTCGTTGGCACCAAAGCATAGCATGAGCTGCGCCAGCTTCCTGCCCAGCTTTACCCAGCTGACCTGAATGTTGCGGAAGTTGTCTAAGTAGAGCCTGGAGACTGAGTAAACCAGAAAGTCCTCAACGCCGCTCGCACCCGCCCTTGCCCTGCCGGAGCGGTAAAGGGGGGCGTTGGCGTGAACAAAGGAGAGGGGGACGAATTCGGTGAAGCCTCCTGTTCTGTCCTGTATATCCCTCAGGATGCGCAGGTGCTCCACGATGTGTTCGGGACGCTCCACGTGCCCGTAGAGCATGGTGGCGGTGGTGGGGATGCCGAGACGGTGCGCCTGGGTTATAACCTCAACCCACTCCGAGGTTGTGAGCTTCCCGGGGCACAGCTCGGCTCTCACCTCGTCCACAAGAATCTCGGCAGCGGTGCCGGGCATTGAGCCGAGCCCCGCCTCCCTGAGGGTGAGCAGCGTCTCCTTTATGCCGAGACCGCTCCTCTCGGCTGCATGCTTTACCTCCATGGGGGAGAAGGCGTGAATGTGCACGTCTGCCGCATCTTTGACTGCCCGGAGCATGCTCACGTAGGTGTCAAGCTCCGCCTCGGGGTGAAGACCGCCCTGAATGCACACCTCGGTTGCACCTCTCGCAGCAGCCTCTCTGGCGAGCTCTGCCACGTGCTGCGGACTCATGAGGTAGCCGTCGCTGCTGCCTGGAGCCCTGCTGAAGGCGCAGAAGGCGCAGCGGGCGTGGCAGATGTTGGTGTAGTTTATGTTCCTGTTCACCACGTAGGTAACATGCCTGCCCGCACGCCTCTCTCTGAGCAGGTGCGCCACACCCCCGAGGGCTGCAAGGGCACCCCCGCGGCACCTGAGGAGCTGCAGCGCCTCCTCCTCGCTCAGCCTGTGCCCGGCAAGCACCCTCTCCAGAATTTCGCCTGTGTCGCCAGCTGCAGAAAGGAGCTCAGGCAAGTGCTCTGGCAAATCCATGCTGTGTGGCGTAGCGGTGGATAACCTCGCCAACTCTTTCTGAATACCAGCCGCGTTTCACGTATTCCGGGTAGATGGGCAGCCTCAGCTTTAGCCTGAGCCCCAGGGACTCAACTCTCGCTCGCAGGCTTTCCTCCTCAGGCCAGGGCGCCTCGGGGTTTATGTGGTCTACGGTGAGGGGGGATACACCCCCGAGGTCGTTGGCGCCGTGCACGAGAAAGCGCTCAAACCCGGGGTTGAGGTTGGGGGGCACCTGCACCCCAGCCCCGGGGAAGAGCACCCGTGCCGCATGCACGGCGCGCAGCATGAGCTCTAAGGGGGGCTCGGGATGGTGCTGCATGGGCGTGCCCGGCTTGGGCTTGAAGTTCTGGATTATCAGCTCCTGAAGGTGACCGTACTTTTCCTGTAGCTTCCTGAGGGCAAGCAGGGACTCCGCTATCTCCGCTGTGCTCTCCCCTATGCCTATGAGCAAACCCGTGGTGAAGGGCACCCTGAGCCTGCCGGCGTCTCTTATCAGCCTGAGCCTGTGGCGGGGGTGCTTGCCGGGGCTGTGCTCGTGGGGCATGCCAGGTTCGCAGAGGCGCCGGCTGGCGCTCTCCAGCATCAGCCCCAGGCTTGCGTTGACCTCTGCCAGGCTCCTGAGCTCACCGTAGCTGACAACGCCGGCGTTGGTGTGGGGGAGAAGTCCGAGCTCAAGGGCATGCTCGCAGAGGTGGTAGAGGTACTCCACGCTGCTGCTGTAGCCCATCCTGGAGAGCTGCGAGTCTATCTCAGGCACCTCCTCTGGCTTCTCGCCTAAGGTGAAGAGCGCCTCTATGCAGCGATGTCTTGCCCCTGCCCTTAGAAGCTTCAGCACCTCTGCCTCAGGCATTATCTCCGGCTTCTCTGAGCGGAAGCCGCAGTAGGCGCAGGCGTTCCTGCAGGCGTTGCTCAGGGGTATGAAGAGGTTGCGGGAGTAGCTCACCACTCTGCCTGAAGGAAAGAGCTCGGGCAGCTCTTCCAGGCTGAGAAGCCTGAGAACTTCGCTGAGAGGGAGTGATGGCATCCCCATCCTGCACCACACTAACGTTTTTAAATTTGAGAGAGGAGGGTGGCTGATACAGGCGTCTCGGGTACTGCTCCACGGCGGAGTGATGTTTTAAATACCTTCTGCACCAAAGTATTTTGCCATGGACGTGGTGGTTGTTGGTGCGGGCATCTCCGGCCTTAGCACCGCCTACTATCTGCGCAGGCTTAACCCGGAGGCTGAGGTCACGGTGGTGGAGGCTTCCCCACGGGTGGGGGGCAAGATAAGGAGCGAGCGGGCTGGTGGATACCTGATTGAGGCGGGCTGCAACGGGTTTCTTGACAGCAAACCCCACATTCTTGAGCTGTGCGAGCACCTGGGGCTTACGCATGAGCTGATGCGCGCCAGTGCCTCTGCCGCCAGAAGGTTTATATATGCGGATGGCAAGCTCAGGGAGCTCCCCACCAGCCTGCGGGAGTTCTTAACCTCGGACGTGGTGAGCTGGCGTGCAAAGCTCAGAATGATGCTTGAGCCCTTCACCCCGCCCTCGCATGCAGAGGATGAGAGCGTTGCAGCCTTTGCACGCAGGCACCTGGGTGAGGAGGCGCTGCGCAGGCTTATCGCGCCCATGGTGAGCGGGGTTTTTGCAGGTGATGCGTACAGGCTGAGCCTGAGGAGCACTTTCCCGGTGATGGCGGAGCTTGAGAGGCTGGGCGGCGGCAGCCTGATAAGGGGGATGATGCGGCTTAAGGGCAGAAGGGGCGGACCTTTTGGTCCGGGAGGTGTGCTCACCAGCTTCCCGCAGGGCATGGAGTACCTGCCCGGGAAGCTTGCAGAGGCGCTGGAGGGCTGCGTGCTCACGGGCAGGAAAGCCGAGTGGCTGGAGCGCAGGGGCGGTGAGTACGTGGTTGACCTGGGGAGCAGGGGGAGCATCGCATGCGATGCTGTGGTGCTGGCATGCCCGGCGTATGCGGCTGGGAAGCTGGTGTGGGGCATGAGCAGAAGGCTTGCCGAGGAGCTCGGAAGCATCTACTACACGAAGCTCGCCGTGGTGGCTTTCGGATATGATAAGAGCGAGCTGGAGCATGAGCTTGATGGCTTTGGATTCCTGGTGCCCCATGAGGAGGGCAGAACCATACTGGGATGCCTCTGGGACTCAAGCATGTTTGAGCACCGCGCCCCTGAAGGCAAGGCGCTGCTCAGGATGATGGTTGGCGGTGCAAGAGCCGAGAGCCTGGCAGAGCTTGAGGATGACAGGCTGGTGCAGGCGTGCATGGAGGATTTAAGGCACATCATGGGGATAAAGGCAGAGCCGGAGCTGGTGAGAATCTACAGGTACAGGAAAGCCATAGCCCAGTACAACCTGGGACACGAGGAGAGGCTGCGCAGAATCCAGAAGATGCTGGAGCAGTTTCCGGGCATGATGCTGACGGGGAGTGCATACAGGGGAGTTGGAGTGAATGACTGCGTGCGCCAGGCAAAGGAGTGCGCAGCCGAACTCACCCGCTGGCTCTTGCGGGAAGCTCCCGCTCCTCAATGAGCTCTCCCCGGTATATCCTGCCACAGGCGCACCGGAGCACCTGGTAAACCCGGCGCACCCCGCGCCTGACGGAGGTGGTTCTCCCCACCACCGAGGCTTCGCCGGCAGCTCTGCCGCATCCGGGGCAGGTGAGCTCGGAGCGCCTTCGCATATATTCTGAGCGCGGGTTAACAAGGATTTTACATTGTTAGAGTTGGGCTGCTGTTTAGTAAGGGGCTGTAGGGTAGCCTGGTCATCCTCGCGGCTTCGGGAGCCGTGGACTCCAGTTCAAATCTGGACAGCCCCATTCCCACAATGTTATGAGACCGCTGAGAATTTTCGGCAGAGAGGCGTGCTTGGTTGGCAGAAGCCTGGTGGTGGCAGATATCCACTTGGGTGTGGAGGCTGAGCTCAGAAGTGCAGGGGTGAGGGTGCCTTCCCAGCGCAGGCGCATTCTGGAGAGGGTGGAGGAGCTGGTGCGTCAGGCTAAGCCGAAGAGGCTGGTGCTCCTGGGGGACCTGAGGCACAGCATCCCGCTGCCGGAGAGGCGGGAGAGACGGGAGGTGGATGCGCTGCTGCGGGGGTTTGAGAGCATGGCGCAGGAGGTGGTGCTGGTGAAGGGCAACCACGATGCCGGGATTGAGGCAGTGGCGGGTGGGGTGGAGGTGTGCAGGGCGTTCGCAGAGGCGGGTGTGCTCATGCTCCACGGGCATGCGCTTCACCCGCTGGCGGACTTCAGGCACCTGCTTCTCGCCCACGCCCACCCTGTGGTTGAGTTTGAGGATGCCGCGGGGGGCAGGCAGAGGGAGAAGGTGTGGGTTGAGCTCAGGCTTGAGCAGGAGAGGGCTGAGGAAATGGGACTGGAGCGGGGGTTCGGGGTGACGGTGATGCCAGCCTTCGGAGAGCTGACCTGGGGGGTCAGGGTCAACGGTGAGCCGCTGAGCGGCGCGGTGCTGAGAAGGTTTGAGCTGGGCAGAGCGGAGGTTTACCTGCTGGACGGCACCTGTCTGGGCAGCGTCAGAGAGCTTTGAGCCCTGCCAGAAAGGATAGCAGAGCGGCAAGCATGCCCGCCTTCATGAGCTTTGAGCTTCTGGCAGGGCAGGCGGCGAAGAGCGCACGCAGGGAGAGCAGGAAGAGGGCATCGGCAACCGCAACCACGGGCAGGTAGTAGATGCTCAGGATGCCCAGCAGGTAGGGGAGGGGGCTGAGGAGCACAGCGGCGAGCAGGATGGTGGCTGCCAGAGCTGAGCTCTTCCTGACGCCCAAGCGCAGGGGAAGGGTGCTGCAGCTTTCCGCATCCCCCTGCATGTCCTCTATGTCCTTGACGATTTCCCTGGAGGTGTTGGCGAGCAGCGCCAGCAGCACTAAGGGCAGGGTGGAGAGGGCATCCCCGGCGATGGCACCGCCGTAGAGCAGGGGGGAGGCTGTGAGGTAGCTCACGCTCAGGTTCTTTACCAGCCCCCAGGCACGCTTCAGCTTTGCGGCATACAGGTAGAGAAGCGCGGAGTTGAAGGCTGCGAGGAGAAGGGGCAGCATGCCCAAGGGGAGGGAGATGGCGATGCCGGTGATGAAGAGCAGGTGGGCGTAGCGCTTAGCTGCGGCTAAGCTGAGCGCCCCCCGCGGGAGCACACGCCGTGGCTTCTGGCGGAGGTCTATGGGATAGTCGTAGAAGTCGTTTATGGCGTTGCCGGCACCGCATATCAGGAAGGCGGCGAGAAAGCCCTGAGCCAGCTTCCCAGCCTCCGCAGTGCCGCCAGCCACGGCATAGCCCAGCACAACGGCGGCGCCTGCCATGAGGCAGTTCACCGGGCGGAGGAGCTCCAGCAGTGGATGCATGGTGGTTATTACTCATTTCCCGAGTTAAAGGTTGCAGTGCCAGCAGAGGGTGCTGCCCTGCAGGGCTGCAGAGCGGCTGGGTGGTGAGGGCTTACTCCCCGCGGGCACCCGAGAGCTTCATGGCGCAGAAGCTGCCGCACATGCTGCAGGTTTCGCCCTTCCTGAGGCTCCGCCTGTACTCCCTGGCTCTCTCTGGGTCAATGCAGAGCTCAAACTGCCTCTCCCAGTCCAGTGCCACCCTCGCCCTGGAGAGCTCCTCATCCAGCTCTGTCCCCCTGCCCCTCGCCAGGTCTGCGGCGTGGGCGGCTATCCTCGCGGCAACCACTCCGAGGCGCACGTCCTCCCTGGCAGGCAGGCTCAGGTGCTCGGCGGGGGTAACGTAGCACAGAAAGTCTGCACCCGCGAGCGCCGCAATCGCACCACCTATGGCGCCGGTTATGTGGTCGTAGCCCGGGGCGATGTCTGTAACCAGGGGTCCGAGCACGTAGAAGGGTGCGCCATCGCACAGCCTCTTCTGCAGCCTGACCTGTGCCTCTATCTGATTCATGGGCACATGCCCTGGTCCTTCAACCATGCACTGAACCCCCGCCTCCCTGCACCTCTTCACCAGTCTCGCCAGCGTCAGGAGCTCCGCCATCTGCGCCTCATCACCGGCGTCAGCCACGCAGCCCGGGCGAAGCGCATCCCCCAGGCTCAGCGTAACATCATGCTCCCTCGCTATCTCCAGCAGGTAGTCAAATTCGCTGTAAAGCGGGTTTTCGCTGCTGTTGTGCTTCATCCAGAGGGCAAGAAAGCTCCCTCCCCTGCTGACTATGCCGGTTATCCTGCTGCTTCTTTCAAGCGCCTCCAGAGTTTCCAGGGTGAGACCGGCATGGATGGTCATGAAGTCAACTCCATCCTTAGCGTGCTCCTCAATCACCGAGAACAGCTCATCCTCGCTCATATCCACGATGCTGCCTCTATTCTCTGCACGCACGCCTGCCTCGTAAACTGGCACGGTGCCGAGAGGTGCGGGAAGCTCAAGCATCTTCCTCCTGATTTCTCTGAGCTCCCCGCCTGTGCTCAGGTCCATCAGGGTGTCTGCTCCATACTTCAGCGCCACCCTCGCCTTCTCCAGCTCCTCCTCCACCGAGGTGCAGGCTGGAGATGTGCCCACGTTGGCATTTACCTTAACCCTCAGTCCCTCACCTATGCCCACCAGCCTGAGCTCTGCATCCTGCCTGCGCAGGTTCCTGGGCACAACCACCCTGCCGCTGGCGATGCGCCTGAGCAGGCTCTCAACACTCACGCCTTCTGCCAGCGCCAGCCTGGCAAGCTCCCTGTCTGCAATACCCCTTCTGGCATCTTTTATCAGCGTCATTGGCAGTTATGGGAGAAGGGTAACATTCGCCTGATATTTGGCATTCACCTCACCTCTATGTCGTACACCACGTGCCAGCGCTTGGGGGCATAGGACTTGACAATCCTGCGGTTGCGTACCCTTGCGCTGTAGCCCAGCTCTGCCGCCAGCTCCACCACCTTCTGCCCCTCTGCATCAATCCCCTCCCCAGCTGCTATCGCATGGTAGTGCACCACACCGCCGTCTCTGAGCGCCCTGAGAGCGGTGCTCAGGAACCTCTCGGGCGAGAAGAAGTAGCCCATAACCACCCTGTCGGCGAAGTTCTCCGGCGTCGCCACCCTGCAGTCCCCCAGCACCGGCTCAACTATATGCTCAACTCTGTTCAGGCGAACATTCTCACACAGGAAGTCAAAGGTCTCTCTCCGCTTTTCCACAGCAACCACCTTCGCCGGAGAGGCGTGCTTCGCCATGGGTATGGTGAACTGCCCTATGCCGGCGAACATGTCCACCACCCTCTCACCGCTGAGGTCAAGCTGTGCCATTCTGAGCCTTTCACCCTGATTTCCGCTGGAGAACATCACCCTGCAGGGGTCTATCCTGAAGAGGCACCTGTTCTCTTTGTGCAGGGTGAGGGTGTTTCTGTCTCCAGCCACCACCTCCGCCAGGGGATAGCGCAGCTCGTGAGCTATGCCGCGCCTCACCACCACACTCCTGGCTCTGGGGTGGAAGTCAAGTGCTATCCTGCCGATTTCGTACCTGTAGGCGAAAAGCTCCTCGGGAAGCTGGAGCACCAGCACGTCCCCTATGAGCTCCCAGCCGCCGCGCAGCAGCTCTGCCTTCTCGCCCAGCCTCTCCGCCACAAGGCGCCTGAGCTCGGCAAAGCTCACCCTGCGCATCTGCGTCTGCATCACCTTCAGAGCAGCAGTTTCAGCAGCGCTCCCGGGTCTCTGACCTCCACAGGCATGATGCGCCCCAGCAGGCTTCCCCTGGCTCCTTTACCGGCTCTGAGCAGCACCCTGCCCCCGTGCACCACCTCCAGGGTGTATCCTGCCTCTTCCAGCTCTTCAGCCACCGCCCTCAGCTCTGATATGCTCATCCCCGGATCCCCCTTATAAGCTCCTTAAGAGCCTCTGCGTCGGCGATTGCAACCTCTATCTCCCTATCCTCTCCCTCCTTCAACCTCACCTCCAGCACCTCACGGTTGCCGAGCAGCAGCTTCAAACGCACCTTTTCCCTGCAGATAAAATCAAGAAGGGGGGAGAGTTTCATCTCACTTCTCCAGAACTATCTCAATCGCCGAGAGGCGTATGGTCTTGCCGTCCTCGGTGGTCACCTCCTCGGTGCCTATCTTAACGTCCTTGACCTTTGCTTCTGGCATGAAGCGGTTTCTGACAATCTCCGCCACGTCAACGGCTCTGCTTATAGCCTTGCCCCTCGCCTTTATGACGACTTCCTTGGCATTCCTGGTAAACTGGGTGCTTACCGCAAGCACATAATTCATTGCAGGCTTGTTCCCAACGTACACCACGTCCTCTGCCATACCTGCCACCTCCTATCCGGTAATGGTCTGAGGGGGTATTTATTATTTTTCCACCCCACCAGCCTGAAGGGTGCGCAACCCTTATATATCCACCGGCTCAAGTATTATGGAGGAGGATAGTTATGGGGCTGAGAGATATATTCGGCAGGATACAGACGGGCACAGGGCAGAGCTTCACCAATATGAGCGATTACGTTGAGATAGAGGTGCAGGACAGCATGCCGGAAGCAGCAGCCACCCGCTACGTTAAGGTGTGCAAGCTCTACGGCTTTGCGGATGTGGACGTCTCAGCCAGGGAGCTGAGCAGGGGCAACGTGGTGATTCTTGACATAAAGCCTCTTGCCGAGAGAAGCATGAACGAGCTAAAGCATGCGGTGGACGAAATCAAGGAGACAGTCTCCGGCATGGGCGGAGACATCGTTGGGCTCACCGACTACCTGCTGGTTCTTACGCCGCCGCACATGCGTGTGGAGCGCAGTCCCTCACGCTCCGAGTTTGAGGAGTCGCTGGAGAGAGTGAGGAAGAGGGGTGCGTGAGAGCGGTAGCGGGGCTGCGGAGCTCGCCACCGCTTGCGCAGTTTGCGGTGGAAAGGCGAGGGTTAGTTTTACCGAGCTTGAGGTGCCGCACTTCGGCAGGGTGATGCAGAGCCTGCTGCAGTGCAGAGCCTGCGGCTACCGGCATGCTGACGTTATGAGCCTTGAGCAGCGTGAGCCGGCTAAGTACACCCTGAGGGTTGAGTCTCCCGAAGACCTGAATGCAAGGGTGGTGCGCTCCAGCAGGGGCAGGATTGAGCTTCCCGAGCTCGGCATAACCATAGAGCCTGCCGCGGAGGCGCAGGGCTTAATAACCAACGTTGAGGGCGTGCTGCACAGGGTGCTGGAGGTGGTTGAGAGCTGCATTCGCTGGGCAGAGAATGAGAACGAGCGCCGGCAGGCACAGAAGCTTGCCAGAAGGTTGCGCAGAATCATAGAGATGGCTGAGAGCGTAACCATAATCATCTCAGACCCCACCGGATGCAGCGCCATAATCTCGGAGAAGGCTGTGAGGGAGGCGCTGGATGTACAGGAAGGCTGAGGCGGCGGTCAGGAAGGCGGTGGCTGAGGCTGTGCGCGGTTACGGGGCACCGCCGGAGCTGCTTACCGGCAGAAAGCTCCTGGTTGACCGCCATGGCAGGGTGAGCATCTGCACGCCACGAGCCTGCGAGGTGCTGGAGAGGCTCGGCGGCACCTGCCACTGCGCAGGGCTTGAGATAGGACGCATGAGGGGCAGGCGCTTCACTCTCGGGCTTGAGGGCGCCTGGCTCATAGCGGGCAGGGCAGAAAAGTACGTGAGGGTGAATGAAAAAGCCGAGCAGCTTGTGCTGTACGGCAGGGACGTCTTCAGGAGCTCGGTGGTTGAGATGGGGCGGGTGAAGGAGGGGGATGGGTGCATAGTCCTGAGCCCGAAGGGTGAGGCGATAGCGCTGGGCAGGGTGTGCTCAGGAGATGTTTTCGTTGTCAACCTGCTGGATAGAGGAGCGTATCTCAGGAAAGGAGAGTAGTACCATGGCGCTGCAGAAGGGTGACTTTGTGAGGATAAATTACACGGGAAAGGTGAAGAAGAGCGGGAAGGTTTTTGATACCACATACGAGGAGGTGGCAAAGAAGGAGGACATCTATGACCCCAGGATAAAGTTCAAGCCCCAGGCTGTGGTGGTGGGCGCCGGGCACGTGATACCGGGGCTGGACGAGGCGCTGGTGGGCATGGAGGTCGGTGAGACCAAGCAGGTGGAGGTGCCCCCGGAGAAGGGCTTCGGACTCAGGGATGAGAAGAAGCTGAAGCTGATTCCGCTGCGGGAGTTCAGGAAGCAGAAGCTCAGACCCTACCCGGGGATGAAGGTGGAGATTGATGGCAGGCACGGCACCGTGAAGGCGGTCTCGGGTGGAAGGGTGCTGGTGGACTTCAACTCCGAGCTGGCGGGCGAGACCTTGGTGTACGAGGTGAATGTGGAGGAGAAGGTAAACAAGCTTGAGGAGAAGGTGAGGCTGCTGCTGGAGCGCCACTTCCCCTACGCCGAGCCGAACGAGCACGAGGTTGCCTGCGAGGATGGCAGGGTAACGGTGACCCTGAGCGATGCGGTGAAGTACAGCCAGAACAGCATGATATCCAAGCTTTTGGCAGCCAGGGAGATTCTGAAGCTCCTGCCGGAGGTTGAGGAGGTGGTGTTCCAGGAGGTGTTCAGGAGGGAGGAAAAATCTGAGGCTTAGGGTGCTGCAGGTTTTTGAGCTGGTTTCTCCGGAGCCTGCCGGTGGTGTGGAGCTGGCGGTGCTCAACCTGGCTAAGGAGCTTATTAAGCTGGGGCACGAGGTGACGGTGCTCACGGGCTCCTGGGAGGCTGGAGCAGAGCCGGTGGAGGTGGAGGGGGTCAGAGTTGTGCCCGTGGAGCTCGCGGGCTTGATGAGGAGGAGCTACAGGAGGGGCAGCCTGAGCCTGCTCAGGCAGATGGGCTTTATTCCTGCCGCCCTGCTGGGTGCAGAGGAGGGATATGACATCTTCCACGGGCATGTTTACTCGGGTGGAATAAGCGCGCTTGTGCTCGCCAGGAGATATGGGGGAGTGGCGGTGAACACGGTGCACGGCTCCTACTATCCAGTGTGGCACCTGCTCACCTCAGGACCCGTGGCTGCCATGTACAGGGCTGGAGAGAGGCTGGTGGCACCAGCGCTTGCAAGGTGCTGCGAGCTCCAGATTCACACAGCCTCCTACTTTGCGGAGCAGGTGCGCAGGTGGGGCGTGCCGGAGGAGCGCCTGCGTGTTATACCCAACGGCGTGGATGCGGAGATGTTTTCGCCGGCAGCCGGGGGAGCTGAGCCTGGCGGGGAGAAGGTGGTGTTCACCGCAAGAAGGCTGGTCAGGAAGACGGGCGTGGATGTGCTGCTCAGAGCTGCCAGAATAGTGCTCAGGCAGGAGAGTTGCAGGTTTGTTATTGCGGGTGATGGTCCCGAGAGGGCTGCGCTGGAGAGGCTCGCCAGGGCTCTGGGTGTGGCTGGGCACGTGAGCTTCCTGGGCAGGGTGCCCTACCGCGAGATGCCTAAGCGCATAGCGGGAGCAGATGTGGTGGCAGTGCCCAGCCTCATAGAGGCCACGAGCCTGTTCGTGCTTGAGGCTATGGCTATGGCTAAGCCGGTGGTTGCAACGCGGGTGGGCGGAATTCCGGAGGTGCTCTCTGAGAGGGAGGGCATGCTGGTTGAGGCGGGAAGCCACGAGGCGCTTGCAGAGGCTATACTCAAGCTGCTGCGGGACGCTGCCCTGAGGGAGGAGCTGGGCAGACGGGCGAGAGACAGGGTGCTGCGGGAGTTCACCTGGGAGAGGGTGGCGAGAAGCACCGAGCAGGAGTATCTGCGTCTGCTCAGCTAAACCAGGCGTCTAAGCTCCTCTGGGTGCTTCTGGGCGTCATCTTTTCAAGAGCCTTCTCCACACGCTCCCTTGAGAAGTCGTGCTCGTCGCAGAGGAAGCGCAGCACGCCCTCGCGGTCAGGCGCCACCCAGCGCAGCGTGTAGTGCTCTGTGACGGGATGCCTGAGGAAAAGCTCCCTGAGCTCCTCAACAGAGAAGTCAGCTTTTAGCCCTTCTGCCTCAATTGCTCTATCTGCACTGCCGTGCTTCTTTATCAGGCTGAGCGCCCTCTTTGGACCCACCCCGGGCACGCCGCCGGGGTTGTAGTCGGTTCCCACCAGAATCGCCAGGTCTATGAGCTGCTCCCTGCTCAGCTCCAGCCTCTCAAGCACAGCTTCCAAGCGTACGAGCTCGGGGGTTATGTCGGTGTACTCTCTCCTGCCGGGCAGCTTCCGCCTGCCCGAGAGGGTGAGGTTCCTCACCAGCCTGGGCGAGCCGAAGAGCAGGGAGTCGTAGTCCTGGCTTGCCGCGGCATACACATCCCCCTTAGAAGCCATGTACGCCGCCTGTGCCTCGCCTTCTGCAGGGGCGTCAACGCATGGCAGCCCGAGAAGCTCCAGCAGCCTGCGGCTCTCTTCAATTACCTCAGAGCTGAGCCTTGCCGCCTGCATGGCTTTGGTTTTTGCCAGCTCAAGGTCGCCTGCCTGAAGCGCCATAGCCCACTCTGCTTCAGCTTCACTCCTCCTCACATCCCGCTCCGCAACCGTTGCCCTCTTCTGCTCAGGAGGTGTGCCGTCAAATACGTAAACCGGCAGTATGCCCAGCTCAAGGAGGTTGGAGTTGCGGTAGAGAAGCCCGGAGAGGTGACTGGTTATCCTGCCCTTGGAGTCGCGAAGGGGCTCGCCACCACGCTGGCGTATGGTGGTGATGAACTGGTAGAGGGTGTTGAAGGCGTCTATGGCTATGCGCCTGCCGCTCAGAGCACGGAGCTCTATGCTCTCGGCTCTTACAAGCTCGCCGAGCTGCACGCCCATGCTTCTAACTGCATGCGGGGGGTTATAAAGCTCACGTCCCCCAGGCAGCCCGGAAGGAAGTTTTATAAGGCAGGGAGGAGATTACCAACCAAGGAGGTAGCTGTCATGGTCAGGATCAGTGTGGGTAGCAAGGAGGAGTGCAACTGGGAGCTGCCGGATGAGCTCTACTACCATCCGAAGGACCACATCTGGGTTAAGGTGGAGGGCGATGTTGTAACGCTGGGGCTGGACGCCTTCGGCGCCTACGCTGCAGGAAAGATACAGCACCTGAGAACCTTTCCGAAGGGCAGGAAGGTGAGGAAGGACCAGGCGTTCGGAAACCTGGAGAGCGGAAAGTTCATAGGACCGATGAGGGCGCCTGTGGCGGGGGAGATAATAGAGATTAACCAGGAGGTGGTGAGCACACCTTCAAAGATTAACGATTCGCCGTATGATGCATGGATCGTGAAGATAAAGCCGGATAATCTTGAGGAAGACCTTAAGGATCTGCCACACGGTGAGGATGGCATTAAAGCGTGGATGGAGAAGGAAATAGAAGAGTACAGAAAGAAAGAAGTACTGAAGTGCGATTAGTTGTTCGCACTTCACATTTTTTGCTGCTTTTCAGGATTTGTCATAATTAATTATAAAGGTTACAACTGCGAGCACCCTTAAGGCTGCAGGTGATTGCCATGATAATGGTCGGTGGTCTGCCACTGTTCGTGGTGCTGTTCATGGTTTCAACCGCCATCCTGCTTGCCGGAGTGGCGGTGAATGTGGCTTTCTGGTTGAGAGGAAGACACTGCAAGCTGGGTAGTTTAAGGTGGGCTCTGCGCAATGTGTTCAGCACGAGGGTGACGCTTCTGATTGAGCGTCTGATTATGGAGGTGCTGCTGCAGCGCAGACTTTTCCGGCAGGACAGGCAGCGATGGCTTATGAAGGTGCTGATTATATGGGGTTACATTGGGATAATCCTGGTGAACCACATAAAAGCCTCCACCAGGGTGGAGCAGCTCCACGGGATGCCTGAGCCGCTGATATTCTTCTTCGCACCTTTCGTGGACTTCTTTTACCTTGCTACAGTGTCTCCAGAGAGCTTTGCCAGTATAGATGCCACTTACGCTATACTCAATGAGGTTTTCGGTGGTATGGTGCTGCTTGGAGAGTTCATAGCGATATATCGCAGGTTTGTCGTCAGGGCTTTTCCGCTTCCCACCACGCTGCTGGACCGGCTGGCGGTTATCAACTTGGGCGGGTGGTTTGTGTTCAGGTTCCTCGCAGAGGCGGCGGCTATCAGAGCCTACGGCGTGCCTGATGAGATTGCGAGGAACTGGTTCATCGCTTACGGGCTGAGCAAGGCGATGCCCTTCCTGGGCGCGGTGAATGAGCCCCTCTGGGTGCTGTCAGCGCTGCTGCTGGCGTTCCTGTTTGCCAGCATACCCTTCAACGCCAAGCTCTGGCACATTTTCACCTCACCCTTTGTGATGCTGATTAATGCTTTCCCCTACGATTACAGGGGTGTTGAGGACAGGCAGGCGGAGCTTGACTTCACCTCCCGCCAGCTCGTGCAGCTTGACGGCTGCGTCAAGTGCCAGCTGTGCACGCTTAACTGCCAGGTGTATGAGGCTACTAAGGATGACCCGGAGATTGAGACCTACCTGAGCTATGCGGCTATTAATTCAAGGGTGAGGCATGCGCTGAGGAGAGGTGAGGTCCCTGAGGGCGGGGATGAGGTTTACAACTGCCTGCTCTGCGCAAGGTGCGCGGAGGTGTGCCCGGTGTTCATAAACACCAGGGAGCTGGGGATAGCGGTGCGGGCGGGTCTGTACCACAGGGGGAGGCTGCCCAAGAAGTTCCACATGGTGCATGAGGCGGTGGTGAAGGAGAAGAATGTGGCGAACTTCCCGAATTCGGACAGGGCAATGTGGATTGACTTTTTTATACCGGAGCCGCCTGAGGACTACTACCGGAAGGAGAGGGCTGAGGTGGTTTACTTTGTCGGGTGCGTGGCGAGCTTCTCACCCCAGGTGCAGGACATTCCCGCAGCCATGGTGCAGCTCATGGAGAAGGCGGGGGTGGACTTCACGATTCTGGGAGAGGAGGAGCACTGCTGCGGGTATCCGCTGATG
>JALSIP010000046.1 GCA_026989875.1 archaeon | reverse complement strand
ATGAAGCTCGTGGCACGTCACCGCTGGCTGGAGCTCCACAGCCCGCATGCTCAGGCTCTTCCTCGCGGCATGTGCTGGCTGGCTCTCCTCGGGCACGTGCACCACAACCCTGCCGCCGAGCAGCTTAGCCGAGCAGGCTAAGCGCACCCCCCGCTCAAGAGCATCTCCGAGCAGCCTGCGCTCCTCCTCGCCTGCACCGCTCAGGTGCCCGGCACCCTCTGCAATAACCACCCTGCACTTTCCGCAGCTCTGCTCGCCGCCGCAGATGCTCTCTATCTCAACACCCGCCCTTCTTGCGGCATCAAGCAGCGTGCTTCCCTCAGCTACCTCCGTGCTCCTGCCATGAGGCTGAAATACCACAGTAGCGCTCATCAGAAAGATTTAATGGCATGCGGAGTATTAAGGGTAATGGTGGTTGAATGCGGGTGGTCTTCCTGGGCACCGGGGAAGCCTTCGGCTCCAGGGCAAACACCTGCCTGCTGGTGAATGGGGAGCTGCTCCTGGACTGCGGTCCCCATGCACTGCTGCAGCTCAGGAGGCTTGGCGCCAAGCTGGCTGAAATAAGGGCGGTGCTCATAAGCCACCTGCACGGGGACCACTTCCTGGGCATCCCCGCGCTGCTTCTCGCCTGCAGGGAGGACGGCAGGAGGGATAGGCTGAGCATCCTCGGTCCTCCCGGTACAGAGCAGGCTATCAGGGAGCTGCTCAGGCTGTCCTACCGGCGCGAGGTTGAAGGCTTAGGGTATGAGGTTGAGTTCTTAGAGCCTGAGAAGACTGAAAGCCTCGCCGGCTACAGGCTGGAGTTCTGCTCAACGCTGCACGGCGTGGATACGCTATGCGTGAGCATTGAGAGGCGCAGGAAGAAGCTGGTGTACCTCTGTGACGGCGTGCCTACTGAAGACTGCGTGGCGCTTGCCAGGGGTGCAAACCTGCTGGTGGCTGAGGCTTACGCTGCAGGTGCACGCCTGCACTCTTCACCCGAGCGGGCGGCGAGAATTGCAGCAGAGGCGCAGGCAGAGATGCTGGCGCTGGTGCACATCTACAGGGGGATAAGCCAGGAGGAGCTGCGCAGGGCTGAGCAGCTCTTTCCGGGATGCTTTATTCCCGGAGAGCTGGAAGAGGTTGAAGTGTAGGCTCAGAAGCTTTTTATGCCCTGCGCCGGAAGTTAAACTGATGGACAGAGCGAGCCAGTATGCAAGAAAATTTGAGTACATAAGCTCGTGCCTGAGAGAGCTGATGGAGGCTGCTGCAGGTGCGCTTGGCAGAGGTACTTGAAGCTGCCAGGAGGGAGCTGGCTCCCCTGAGGGAGCACGCCAGAGGTGTGGTGCTGTACGGGAGCGTGCTCAGCGAGCACTTCATACCCGGGAGGAGCGACATAGACGTGGCGCTCGTGACCATGCGCAGGGAGGGCAACATGGAGGTCTTCAGGAGGGTGCTCGGGCTGGTAAACCCGGAGAAGTATGACGTCAGGGTATTTGAACTCCTGCCCCTGTACATCAAAGCCGAGGTTATCAGAAACCACGCCGTGGTGTTCGGGGATGAAGGGGAGCTGGGCGAATACTTCTACTTCTGGAGAAAGCTGTGCAGGCATTTTGAGCTCAGAAGGGAAAGGGCAGATGCTGCAGAGCTCCTCAGGAGGTGGGGGTCGGAAAGCCCGCGCTGAGCAGCTCACGGCACCGCCCGCATGCGCCTGCTGTCGTTCCAGCCGTAGGTCTGCCAGCCGTTCCATGAGGCGTACACCCTGAAGCGGTAGTCCTCTGCCGGCGGTAGCAGCGGCACCTTCCAGAGGATGGAGGTGTTCCTGAGCTCGCCTATGTACAGCCTCATCTTCTGACTCTCGCTGTAGAGGTAAACCCTGTAGCTCAGGTCCTGCGGGAAGGGGTAGCCTGAGCTCCAGCTCACGTTCACCACCTCGCCCTTCCTGAGCTCCGCCGGAAGTGCGCCAAAGCTCACCGTGGGGTTGCGCAGGTACAGCCTGATCTTGTAGGGGAAGAGCGCCCCGTAGGTGCCTGCCTCAAAGGTTCTGACTAAGGTGTAGTTCTTCAGCCTCTCCTTCAGCATGGGGGGCAGGTAGGTGTAGTACATGGGCGATATCACAGCCACGAGCTCGGAGGGCGGGGCGAGCTGGAAGTAGTATCCCGGGAGCTCAAAGCTCCAGGTCCAGCTCACGTTCTTCTGCTCGGGAGTTATCTCCCGGGTGGGCATGAGAGACTCGCCGCGCACGATTACTCTCTTGCTGGAGTGCAGGTCAAACAGGGGAATGAGAAGCGCCAGGCTTGAGTTGTAGCTGGCGGGATAGAGTGCATAAACATCAATGCTCTCAACGGGTATGCGCTCCGCATAGGCTGCCGAGCGCATGAGGTCAGCGGCGCTGTTTGCGTGCGCAAAGGGCACGTAGGCAAGGTAGAGCAGCGAGAGGGAGCTGAGCACCGCCGCCAGTGCGAGAAATACCGCCGTGCCTCTGTTCCAGCGCTCGCTCAGGCTGAACAGCCCGAAGCCGGCGAGCATGGCAAGCGCGGGATAGGCGGGTATCATGTAGCGCATGCGGGTGTCGTGGTAGAGGATTAAGGGCACGAGGAACCAGAGCAGGGGGAGGAGGATTCCGCGCTCACCCCGCCTGAGCGCCATGCAGGTGCCCGCAAGCGCCAGCAGGGTTACGGGGGCTGAAAACTGATAAAACAGCAGGTTCCACACGCTTTCCGCACCCGTTATCTCGGGCATCCTGCTCTTCAGTATCATCGCCAGAGATATCTGCTCCCGCAGCACCGGAGCGAGGTGGAGGAGCAGGGGCAGGGCGAGAGCAGCGCCGAGCAGCACGGGCACCGCAAGCTGGCGCAGGGCGAGCCGCTCCCCGCTCAGGTGGAGCGCCAGAGGCACAAACGCTAAGGGCAGGAGGTAAACCAGACCCGTGAGCTTGGTGAAGGGTATCAGAGCCACGCAGATGCCGGCAGGCACCAAGTACTCTGCCCTGCGCCTCCTCAAGCCCAGAAGCAGGGAATAGGCAAGAGCTGCGGTGAGGAAGCTCAGGGTGACGTCCACCAGCGTCATAGGCACACGTGATAGCACGTAGGGGGAGGCGAGCATGAGCATCGCCGAGAAGCCTGCAG
>JALSIP010000045.1 GCA_026989875.1 archaeon | reverse complement strand
ACCGTGAGTCCTGCCTCTTTTATTATATTCCTCAGCGTACCTTTTGCTATCACCTTGTGTGTCTCAGTATTATGTGGCTCCCGGTCTGATGATCCACCTCGTAGCCAATCTTCCTCAGAGCCTTAACCACTTTTTTGCCCGAGCATACAGGGAGCTTGGGTCTATGCATGCACCTCAACTATCTCCTCCTCAATCGGCGGCGGAATGGGCTCACCGTGCTTCTTCAGACTCTCTAAGTAGCCCTTAATCGCATCCTGAATGTTCTTCAGCACTTCCTCCCTGGTTCTGCCCTGAGAAATGCACCCAGGCAGAGAAGGCACACTGGCAACGTACATGCCATCCTCATCCACTTCAATAACCACCCTGTATTTCATGTAAAAAGTGGACTGGGCTAACATCAAGAATATAAATTTAAGTGCGTTTTTAAACTTCCACGGCATGCTGGTGTTGATGCAGTGTTAGCAGGGAAATACGGGCTACCAGTAAAAATTGCAGATTTAACTTCCTGTATTCTGGGCTTAAATATCTTCACAGAGCATATAACCTCTTAAAATGCTGCTACAATGGCTGCAAGCAGATTTTGGTGGTGGAGCATCCACAGTTAAAGCATGCTACCTTTTATCTCTACGAAGTATCGCTTCATAACTCCATGATATTCTTAATAGTTGCTTAAACCCTCATAAGCATGATTTTGAGGAATTTAAGCATAATCATCGCTGATAAAAGCTTCTGCAATGATGAGATTTTGCATTTTTCTCAAACCTCTTAGCTTTCTCATACCGGTCATCCCGCACACATCCCGGAGCTTCTCCGCCTGCGCTGCCAGCTTGGCGAGCAGCTTCTCCAAATCATGCCGAACCTTAAGGTTGATAATGCGCCAGCCTGGCTGAGAGCAGCCTTGCAGGGTGCGGCAGAGTCTGGCGAATCGCAGAATCCTGCAAAAACTTTATATACACAGAGCTATAAACACACCCAGAATTTAAAAAAGAGGTGAGCTGAATGGCGAAAAGAGGTGGTGTAATGGGAGAACTGCCGGTTTCTGCGTGCGACAGAATTATAAGGAACGCCACAGGTCTCAGGGTTGGCAGGGATGCCGCCCAGGCGCTGGCTGAGATTCTTGAGGAGATAGCCACAGAGATTTCCAAGGATGCGGGAGCGCTTGCCAAGCATGCCAGGAGGAAGACCGTCAAGGCTACCGATATAAAGCTGGCTGCCCGGTAGCCTCCACCTTTACTTTTTCATGAGAGGCACATGAGATGGATGAGCACGCTCTGAGGTGCTATCTCAGGGCGGGGGAGATAGCGAGGGAGGTGGTGAGGAAGGGTGCCGGCATGATAGCCGAGGGCACAAAGCTCATAGACATTGCCGAGTTCGTGGAGGCTGAGATTTTCAGGCTTGGCGGAGTGCCTGCCTTTCCGGTGAACCTTTCGGTGAACGAGGTTGCCGCCCACTACTCGCCCGTGCCCTGGAAGGAGCTCAGGGTGGAGGAGGGCGACCTGGTGAAGATTGATGTGGGCGTGCAGGTTGATGGCTACATCGCCGACGTGGCGCTCAGCAGGGTGGCAGGCGGGGAGGATGAGAAATGCGAGCTCGTGCAGGCGGCGGAGAGGGCGCTGGAGAGGGCTGTGGAGGTGATTGAGCCGGGGGTGAGCACCAGCGAGGTTGGGGCGGAGATAGAGGCGGTGATAAGGGAGATGGGCTTCAAGCCCGTGGAGAACCTCACGGGGCATCTGCTCAGGCGCTACCTGCTGCACGGGGGCAAGACCATACCCAACGTTCGCACCAAGCACGGGGAGAGCATACAGGCGGGGGAGGTTTTTGCGATTGAGCCCTTTGCAACCACGGGTGCCGGGAGGGTGGTTGAGGGCGGCGAGGCTGTGATATTCAGGTACCTGCGCAGCCGTCCGGTCAGGCTTGCGGATGCCAGAAAGCTTCTCGCAAAGATAAGGGAGAGCTATCCCTCCCTGCCCTTTGCGGAGCGCTGGCTTGCCGGGGAAATGCCGCGCCACAGGCTGCAGTTTGCGCTCAGAGAGCTGGTTTACTCGGGTGCGCTGCATGCATACAGAGTGCTCAGGGAGAAGGAGCAGGCTCCCGTCGCTCAGGCAGAGCACACCGTCATAGTAACCGAAGACGGTGCCGAGGTGATAACCTGAATGGGAATCCTGGAGGTGCGCCTCCGGGATGGCAGGAGCATTGCAACCATAATGCTGCTCTTCAGCTCTGGAGAGGTTGAGGGGGAGAGCTTCTCCATAGGGGATATCGTGGAGGTGGTGGGCTATGCCGGCGTGAGGTTCCGGGTGGACGTTGCTGGAGGGGAGAGTCTGCTCACCAGCAGGGTGGAGATGCGCGGGGGGTATGCGGTGTTCACAGATCACACGGGAGTGCTGCACGCGCTGCCCGTGGAGAGGCTCAGCGCAATGGTGGCGCAGGAGTAGAGTTATGTATAAAGAGGTTAGGAGGAATGCTGAGGGCGATGGAGAGGCTCAGGGAGAGGCTGCGCGAGCTCATCCAGGAGCATGCCCTTCAGGTGGCTGATGAGGAGAGGTTTGAGCTCGCCTCCGGCAGAAGGAGCAGGTACTTCTTTGACCTCAAGCCGGTGACGCTGCACCCCGAGGGCTCGGCGATGATAGCTGAGCTCATGCTGGAGCGCCTGGTGGAGCTGGAGGTGGAGTTTGCGGGCGGTCCGGAGTCGGGGGCGATACCCATAGTGGCGGCGGTGTGCGCGCTGAGCCACCTGAAGGGCACACCGGTGCATGGCTTCTACGTGCGCAGGGAGAGGAAGGGCAGGGGGACGGAGAAGCTGATTGAGGGCAACCTCAGGGGCGGCGCTGCTGCGGCGGTGCTGGAGGATGTTACCACCACGGGCGGCTCAGCCCTGCGTGCGGTGCGGGCGGCGAGGCAGGCGGGAGCAAGAGTGGAGGCGGTGCTGTGCGTGGTTGACAGGCAGGAGGGGGCGAGGGAGGCGCTGGCGGAGCGGGGGGTGGAGCTGTACAGCATCTTCACGCCAGCAGACTTCGGGCTCGGGTAAAATTTTTAGGCAGCACCTGCAAGCTGTATGCATGGAGCTCACGCCGATGATGCGCCAGTGGCACCGCTTCAAGCGCCGCTACAGCGATGCCATACTCTTCTTCCGGGCTGGAGACTTCTATGAGATGTTCCACGAGGATGCCGAGATTGCAGCCAGGGAGCTCGGGATAACCCTCACCTCACGGGGCAGGGAGAGGGGCAAGCCGGTGCCCCTGGCGGGAATACCCTACCATGCAGCCGAGAGCTACTTGGTGAAGCTGGTTAAGAAGGGCTACAAGGTGGCTATCTGCGAGCAGGTAGAAGACCCCAGGCAGGCGAAGGGGCTGGTGAGGAGGGAGGTGGTGAGGGTTGTCACACCCGGCACCCTCACCGAGGCTGCGGAGGACAAGCAGAGCACCTACCTGGCAGCAGTGGCGCTGCGGGGTGAGCGGGCGGGCATGGCGTATGCCGACCTTTCAACGGGTGAGTTTGCCTGCGGTGAGTTTGCAGGTGCACGAGCAGAGCAGGAGGTGCTGGACCTGCTCGCATCTGTTTCGCCTTCTGAGTGCTTGGTGAGCTCGCAGGGGGAGGAGCGTAGGGTTAAGGAGGCGCTGGGATGCTTCACCGCTGTTGCAGAAGAGCTGTTTGAGCATGCAAGGGAGAGGCTGCTGCAGCACTTCGGGGTGAGCTCCCTCCACGGCTTCGGGATTGAGGGGCAGGAGCTGGCGGTGAGCTGCGCGGGGGCTGTGCTGGGCTACCTGATGGACACCCAGATGGGGGAGGTCAGCAACGTCACCTCCCTCAGGCGCATCTCCGCAGCCGAGAGAATGCTGATAGACTCCACCACCCTGCGGCACCTGGAGGTTCTCAGGAACCTGCGCGAGGGCTCGGAGAGCAGAACCCTGGTGGAGGTGATGGACAGAACCCTGACCCCCATGGGGGGCAGGCTGCTGCGGCGCTGGCTGAGCAGCCCCCTCACGGATGTGGGGAGGATACGCAGAAGGCTTGAGGCTGTGGAGGCGCTTTATTCAGAGCAGGCGCTCACCGAAGAGCTCAGGAGCCTGCTGAAGCGGGTGGGCGACATAGAGAGGCTGAGCAGCAGGGTGGTGAGGGGCTGTGCAACCCCCAGGGACCTGGCTGCGCTGAGACGCTCCTTGGAGGTGGTACCCGAGCTCAGGCGCATTCTCTCAGAGCTCAGCTCGGAGCTGCTCTCGGAGATTGCCTCGGATATGGTGCCGCAGCGGGAGCTGGTGGACACGCTCACTAAGGCGCTGGTTGATGCTCCTCCTGCCAGCCTGAAGGATGGCGGGGTGATACGCCGGGGGTACAGTGAGGAGCTTGACAGGCTCAGGGAAGCCTGCACCAGGGGGAGGGAGTGGATCGCCGAGTTTGAGAGGCAGGAGAAGAAGAGAACTGGCATAGCCTCCCTGAAGGTGGGTTACAACAGCGTGATAGGCTACTACATCCAGGTTACAAAGCCCAACCTGCACTTGGTGCCCAGGCACTACATCCGCCGCCAGACCCTGGCGGGGGCTGAGAGGTTTGTGACCGAGGAGCTGCGCAGGATGGAGGCTGAGATTGCCAGCGCCCAAGAGAGGGCGGTGAGGCTGGAGGAGAGGCTTTTTGAGGAGCTTGTGCGGGAGTGCGCCTCACGCTTCCGGGAGCTCCAGCTCACGGCTCGGGCGATTGCAAGGCTGGATGTGCTGCAGAGCTTCGCGACGGTGGCGCTGGAGCGGGGCTACACCATGCCGGAGGTGCACGAAGGCAGGGAGCTGGTGATAAGGGCTGGCAGGCACCCCGTGGTGGAGGTGTACGAGCAGAACTTTGTGCCGAATGATGCCGAGCTCGGTGAGAGGGAGCACTTGGTTATCGTCACGGGACCCAACATGGCTGGCAAGTCCACCTACCTGCGCCAGGTGGCGCTCATAGTGCTCCTCGCCCAGGCTGGGAGCTTCGTGCCGGCTGAGCAGGCTAAGATAGGGGTGGTGGACAGGCTGTTCACCAGGGTGGGTGCAAGCGACGACCTGAGCTCGGGCAGGAGCACCTTCATGGTGGAGATGCAGGAGACTGCCAACATACTGCACAACGCCACCCCGCGGAGCCTGGTGGTGCTGGATGAGATAGGCAGGGGCACCAGCACCTACGACGGGCTCAGCATAGCCTGGGCGGTGGCTGAGCACCTCCACCGCATGGGTGTGAGAACCCTCTTCGCCACCCACTACCACCAGCTCACCGAGCTTGAGCGCCTTCCGGGGGTGAGCAACTGGCATGCGGCGGTGAGGGAGGAGGGCGGCAGCGTGGTGTTCCTGCACAGGGTGGTGCGGGGCTACGCCAACAGGAGCTACGGGATACACGTGGCAAAGCTTGCGGGCATGCCTGATGAGGTTACCGCAAGAGCCCGGGAGGTGCTCGCCCTGCTGGAGGGCAGAGAGGAGCGGGAGCTTCGCACAGCTAAGAGGCGCAGGAAGCTGGCGAAGCTGCTCTCAGACCCTGCGCAGCAGAGGCTGGCGCTCTCTGCACCTCAGGAGGAGCATTCGGCGGTCGTGCGGGAGCTCAGGAAAATTGAGCCCGAGCAGCTCACACCCCTGGAGGCGCTGCAGGAGCTCTTCAGGCTGAAGCGTCTGGTTGAGAGCTGAGCCTGAGCACAGCCTCCTCGTAGCCGAGCTCCTCCACCATCTCAAGGAAGCGCAGGTGGGCTTTCACGCAGCTCTCAAGCTCCTCATCCCTCAGCCTCCCGCTCCGCCTCTCAAGCCTCACAGCCCGGAGAAGCAAATCCACGGGTCTTGAGGCTTCTGCAAGCACGTGCCTGCGCACCCTGAACCCGAGGGACTCAAGCACCCTGCAGGCGCTCTCGCTCAGGTTCGTGCAGGCGCTTCTGCCGCTGCACCTGCGCAGGATGTACTCAGCCTCCCTCCGGGACGCTTTTTCCTCTGCCTCAATCAGCCTCTCAGCCGCACGCCTCCACTCCTGCACCCTTATCCTGCCGGACACCTTGGCGCGCAGGCTGAGAAGCACGAGCTCCTGCACGAACTCCCTTCTGGCGAGCTGGTGCAGCGGGTCAAGGTAGCAGTGCACCCTGCACCCGAGCTCGCGGGCTGTGCTGAGCAGGGGCGCAAGCTTAATGCCCTGCGCCTCTTCAGGGGTGAGCAGACCGTCCTCAACCATGAGCTCAAGCGCCCCGGGCTCCGCCTCTCTGAGATAGTCCTCGCAGGCTGGCGGCAGCTCCAAGAACAGCTCTGCAGGGCGGGTGCTCCTGAGCCAGGAGGCGGCGGCGCCGGCGGAGCGTGAGGTGTTCAGCGTGCTCAGCACGTGCACCTCCCGCATCCTTTACTCTTACGCGGGTGGCAACGTTTTAAAACATGCTGTTCAGCCTCATCAGCACCTCTGCAGCAGCCGCAATCTCCCCGAGCCTCACCCTCTCCTCGCGGGTGTGGCAGCGCGCGAGCTCCCCCGGCCCAAACACCGCCACATCCCAGCCGGCGAGGTGCAGATTAACGGCGTCGCACCAGGAGGGCATGCTGCACCTCTCAGCTTCAAGACCCGCCCCCGCCACCGCACGCTCCAGCAGCTCAGTGCATCTGCCTCCGAACACGGCTCCGGGTGCCTCGTCTATCACCCTGAGGCTGCCGTACCTGCGGGCGAGCTTTCTGAGCTCCTCCTTCAGCTCTGAGCCATTCACTTCAGGCGGAAACAGCAGGTCCACCTTAAGCCTGCACTCTTCCGGCACCGCATACAGGCTGCCGCCCGCCCTTATCCCCAGCACGCTCACCCTCGCCGGCAGCCTCTCAAGCTCCCGCAGCAGCGAGAAGCTGCGCAGCACGGCGTTGACTCCAGCATGGGGCACCGCAGCGTGGGCGCTCCTGCCGGCTACAGCAAACTCCACCTCCAAGGTGCCGTGAATGCGGGTGGCTATTCTCAGGGAGGTGGGCTCCATAACCAGGCACAGCCTGGGCTCAAGAGCCTCCGCAAGCGCTGCAGAACCGTAGCCGGTGCTCTCCTCCTGCACCACCATGGCGCCGCCGATGCGCAGCTCCTCCACCTCGCTCAGAGCCATGAGCAGTGCGCACAGGCTCGCCTTGGCATCGCAGGCTCCGCCTCCGGCAGCCCACTCCCCGGCGACGCTGCACTTCGCGGGCGTGGCGGTGTCAAGATGCGTGCACACCAGGAGTTCTGCTTCCGGGTTTACCAGCAGCCCTCCCGGGAAGCTGCGCACCTCCACCCCGCGCTTCTCCAGAAACTCTGCAACCGTGCTCATGAGCCTGCCCTCACTCCCTGAAGGCGAGGGTATGCTGCAGAGCAGCTTCATCACTTCAGCAACCTTTTCCCTCATCACCCGTCTCTCCTCATCAGATGCCGGTGATTGTCAGGATTAAAAGGGAGCACCTGGACGTGCTCCAGCATATATACATGAGAGCCTACGCCGGCATGGAGAGGTACGCCTACACTGAGCGCAGGAGGGTGCGCTCCTACCTGCGCTGGCTCATGAAGCGTGACCCGGAGGGCGGGTTCTTAGCCCATCGCTGCGGCATACCCGCGGGCTTCGTGTTCTGCGACGCTAAGCGTTACCCGGCGGCGGTGCACGAGCTTGCGGTTCTTCCCGAGCACAGGCGCAGGGGCATCGGAAGCTCGCTGCTGAGCAGGGCGCTGGAGCACCTGAAGAGCAGCGGGCACAGCTTGGTTGAGCTCTGGGTGGGTGCCTCCAACCTTCCCGCGCAGCGCCTCTACAGGAGCTTCGGCTTCCGTGAGGTTGCAAGATTGTGCGACTGGGTGGTGATGCACCTGCGCATTTAGACCCTCTTGAGCCTGTAGCCGCAGTAGGGGCAGAGTATCCAGCTCTTTTCAACCTCACGCTTGCAGTTGGCGCACCTGGCGGTGCTTTCCTCCTCGCGCATCTTCCTGCCGCAGTGGGTGCAGTACAGCCAGGTGTCCTTGACGTAGCCTCTGCATTCCGGACAGCGTGGAAGCTGGAAGCTGGTGCTCTTAGTGTCTTTTCCGCACCTGGGGCAGTGGTTCCAGCCGATGTCTATTAAACCCGTGCAGGTGCCGCAGTGGGTCAGCGGCACCACGTGCTTGGGCTCAACCGCCGCCTTGATCTTCTCCAGGGTTATCGCCGCCTCTCTGCGTATCACCTCATCCCTGTCGTGGTTCTTCATGTGCACCACTGCCGAGAGGATGTCGGAGAAGGTGTACTCGTCCTGCGAGGCGAGGGCTCTGAGCTTCTCCGGCTCTGCCTCGCTGATTTCAGCGAGCTTTTTCAGCATGAGAAAGCGCGTTGCAGGCACGGCACTCCTGAGGCTCATGAGTATCTGCCGTTTCTCCTCACTGCTTATGAACGCCATTGCAACACCTACTCAATTCTACCCTCTTTCTTTAATTTGCTCAGCACCTCTTTTAATGTTTTCTTGTCTATGCCGAGCTCCCTGAAAGCCGAGTAGGGTGGTGTTCTGCCAGCTCTTCTGTACCTCATGTATATCCTTGCCACCTGCTCCTCCAGGCTCTCGCTCCCGCCTCTGCCCCGCAGCAGAAAGCCTGCAAGCACCGCAAGCGCCACCGGCAGGAGGAGCAGCAGGTACTTCAGCCTGGATGGCTTAACCTTCAGCTCAGCCGTCGCCGTGGCTGTGCCCTCAGCATACTCCGCCACCGCGCTCAGGTTCATGCTCCAGCTCCTGAGTGCCAGGAGCCTGCGCTCCGCTCTCATGCTCAGGTTGAGCTCCCGCTGCTCACCCGGCTTGAGCCTCAGGCTGGCGTTGCTTTCCCCGAGCCTGAGCAGCACCTCCGCCGGGGCATTGCCCGTGTTGCTGAGCTTCAGGGTGACGTTGAAGGTGCTGCCCTCCCTCACCTCCGCGGGGGTGCTGAGGTTCAGGCTCACCGCAGCTTTCTTCACCTCCTCCCTCTTCTCCACCTCCCGGGGCTGCTCATCCTCAATCGTGAAGCTGAATGCCAGGCTCTTCTCGTAGGCAACGCCGTAGGTGTCGCGGTAGCCGAGCTTCAGGCTCACGTTGTAGCTGCCAGGCTCGGTGAGGTTCAGGGGGAGGGAGATGACCGAGAACCTGAGCATCCTCCCCGCCTGCACCGCAGCCCTGAGCACGCTCTCGTTGCCCCTGAGCACCTCCACGGTGCCCTCAACATCCTCAGCCACACCCGAGCCCGTGTTTCTGACCACCAGCACAGCAGCGTCGGTGAGCTCACCCACCAGCTCCGGCACCTTTATGTAGGCGTGCCGGTAAACCCGCAGGGTGCTGCCGTGGTAGGCAACCAGGTCAACCATGCTGCCGTTGCCGAGGGAGATGGCAGCAAGCCTGCCAACTCGCTCGCCTGCATAGTAGCTCCACACCACCTCAGCGCCCGAGGCGTTGGCTTTTATGGCGTATACCTCAGAGCCGGCGGAGGCTAAGTAGTACTCCGTCTCCCCGTCACGGTCGCTGTCCACCCTGATAACCGACTCAACCTCGTCGCCCAGATCAAGGCTCCAGAGGAGCAGGTTCCTGGAGCTCACCGCGTGGAGCTTGCTTCCTGCAGCCACTATGAGCTCTTTTAAAATGCCGGGATGCGAGAGGTCTGCAGAAGTAACCGCAGCCACGTCCGCGCCGAAGCTCCTGCTCCATATATTCCTGCCCTCCCTGTCCATGACATAAACCGTGCCCTTCACCACAGCCACCACGTGGCTGGGAAAGCTGTCTCCGTCGGGGTCAAAATAGCTGACTGCCGTGACCTCGCTGCCGTAGGACTTCTGCCAGAGCACGCCCGCGCTCCTGTTCACAGGGGTGGTGTTCAGCAGGTAGAGCATTCCCGGGGAGGTGGTGTAGTAGCTTCCCGTGCCCACGGCAACGCTCTCCGCTCTGAGGTCCTCGTCTAAGTCAAGGCTCGCAAGGGTGTAGATGTCATCGCCGGCATCGTAGTACCAGCTCACCATCCTCGGCTCCTCGCCATCCTGGTAGAGGTACCTGACCCCGTAGGGCTTCCAGAAGGCGTAAACATGGTCGTCCAGGGAGCCGGCTACAACGCGCTCCCTGCCCGTTTCAAGCGTGTATGCCGCCAGCGCTGTGAAGGGACTCCTGCCAACGTAAACCCCAAGCTCACCCCCCGAGGAGTTGAGGAAGTAAACCCTCCTGCCAGAGGCTACCGCGATGTCGTCCCGGATGCCGTCTGAATGGTAGGCGAACACCTGAACGTCGGCTATCTCGTAGGGGAAGCTCCTCTCCCAGAGCTTGATGTAGCCCTGCTGGTAGGCGTGCACCCCCGGCAGGAGCAGCAGGATGAGCAGCAGCATTCTCATGCTGAATATTATCCCTCTTACAGGAGATATTAGTTTTTTGTTACCTACATAAGCACCTGCAGAAGTATGTATAAAAAACCGATAAATATCCTGCTTTTTCAGAGATAAAATCACAAACAAGGGGGTGAATGAATGTCAGGAAAACGTGCGCTGAGAAGGGACAACCGGGCGGCTATCGGCATAGGCACGCTGATTATATTTATAGCCATGGTGCTGGTAGCCGCCGTTGCTGCAGGAGTTCTGATACAGACCTCTGGCTTCCTGCAGCAGAAGGCAGCGTCCACGGGCAGGGAGAGCACGGAGCAGGTGGCGAGCGGTATATCAGTGGCGCAGGTGGTGGGACACATTGACTCCGTGCCCGGAGGCAAGGTGGACCTTCTTGCCATCTACATTGAGCCCAACGCAGGCAGCGCGGGCATAGACCTGAACACCGCAGTGCTGACCCTTAACAACGAGAGCGTTGAGGCGCAGTTCAAGTACAACTCCAGCTTCTTCGTGGACCAAGCTGATAGCGGATACAGCAACATCTTTGATACCAGCTTGGCGGCATGGCGGGCGACGATAAATGGAAATCTCACAGACCTGGGGAGCACGGACTTCGGCATAATAGTGCTGCAGGATGAGGACGGTTCAATCAGCCAGAGCTATCCCACGCTGAACAAGGGAGACAAGGTGATTCTCACGGTGAATGCCACGGCAGCCTTCAACGGCATAGAGGAGCGCACCAAGGTGAGCGGTGAGGTCAGACCCGAGTTCGGTGCACCCGGCATAATAGACTTCACCACGCCGCCAGCCTACACCGACAACGTGATAACGCTGCAGTGAGGTGGTGAAAATGCGCGTGATAAAGGACAATAAAGGTGCCATAGGCATAGGGACGCTGATAATCTTCATAGCCATGGTGCTGGTGGCGGCGGTTGCCGCGGGAGTTCTGATACAGACCTCTGGCTTCCTGCAGCAGAAGGCAGCGTCCACGGGCAGGGAGAGCACGGAGCAGGTGGCGAGCGGTCTGGCGGTGATAAAGGTAACAGGCTACGTGCCCACAATCCACGGCAACATCTCCAAGCTTGCCATCTACATTGAGCCCAACGCGGGCAGCGCCGACATAGACCTGAACACCACCTCCGTGGTGATAAGCGACGGCTCAAAGAGGGTGGTCTTCTCCTACAACAGCTCAGCCTTCGTTGACAACACCGGCTACAGCAACATCTTCACCCTGAGCACGCCCTGGGGAGTCAGCGGCACCAGGTTCGGCATAATAGTGCTGCAGGACGAGGACAACTCCCTCACCGCCACCAACCCGACGCTGAACAAGGGAGACAAGGTGGTCCTGACGATAAATGCGCTGAGCGCCTTCAACGGCATAGAGGAGCGCACTGATGTTAGCGGCGAGGTCAGACCCGAGTTCGGTGCACCGGGCATAATAGACTTCACCACACCGCCAGCCTACACCACCAATGTGGTGGTGCTACAGTAGGCGGAGCACCAGAGACGGAGGCTTCTCAGCCTCCACCCTTTTGTTTTTCCGGAGGCATGGTGATGGAGTTCATCAAGAGCATAGTGAAGAAGCTCAGGAGAGCTGACGAGCCACCCTTGGAAGAGGATGAGGAGCTCTTGCTTGAGGAGCTTGAGGAGTCTGAGGAGGAAAGTGAAGAGGATGAGGAGTTCAGAACCCAGGTAATGGAGAGGCTGGGAAACCTGGATGATGATGTGGGGAGAATGAAGATATCCATATCCAACATACGGAAGGAGATAACCGAGGTTAAGAATGAGCTCGGCAGGCTTGATGAGAGCCTCAAGGACATAATGATGCTATATGAGGTGGTGTCAACCCAGATAAATCCATTTATTGGCGAGTCACAGGTTACCGCTGCAAGTATTGAGCGTCTTGAAAGGCTCACCGAAGAGGTGAAGGAGATGAAGAACATAATTGACGACATCATCGTTGACCTGAAGCTCCTGACCATGAAGGAGGTGGATATTCGCTCAATTATAATGGAGGTTCTTAAGGAGGGATGAAGCATGCTCGGGTTCCTTAGCGAGGAGAAGCGGGAAGATGAACTCAAGCCTGAGGAGAAGGCTGAGTTCATGAGTGAAAAGGAGATAAGCGATTTTCTGCGGGATTTCAGGGACAGCGTGCCCAGCTTTGTGCTCAGCGACGTGCAGAAGGCGCTGTCTGGCAGGCAGGTCACCAGGGAGCAGCTTCTTGCGGTGATGGAGCGCATAGTCTCGGGTGCGCTTGACAGCGATTCCGAGCTCAGAAACAGGGTGGATGAGATCTCTGTGAGCGTTTCCGAGCTCAGAGATGAGGTGTCTGAGCTGAAGAACTGCAGCGAGGAGCTGGCAGGCTTTGCGGATGAGCTTGAGAGGCTGAGAGGCGAGATGATAGAGCTCAGGGAAACTCTCAACACGCTGATGCGGGACATCAGGCTGCTTCACGGCAGGAGGTTCAACGTAAGTGCCATAGTGGATGAGGTGCTCAAGGGGGCGTGAGGTGTGGCAGATGAGGACATCAGGGAGGTCATAAGGATTGATGAGGAGCAGGAAGAGGCGCCCGCCCAGGAGGCTGTGGAGGGTGCCGGGGATGAGTTCCTCACCCCCGAGGAAATTGAGGCGAGGCTGAAGAGTCTGAGGGGCAAGGTGCCCACCTTCATAATCAACGACCTGCTTGAGAATCTGAGCGGCAGGAGCATAACCAGAGAGAAGCTTGAGAAGATAATTGACAGGGTTGTGACAGCCTACTATGCATCAAGCGGCGGGGAGAGCAGCGCTTACATATCTGAGCTGAACAGGAAGATAGACATGCTCGCGTCGCAGATACGCGAGATTGCGGAGAGCAGGGCGCAGGAGGAGGATGCGATGGAGGTGCAGGAAGAGGAGGTGGAAGAGCCGAATCACTCACGGCGGGCCCCTTCTGCAGAGGTGGTGAGGGAGCTCCCCCCGGAGCAGGCGCTGTTTGCCTCTGCCGGAGAGCGCCGCAAGCCCAGGCTGAGCAGAATCCCTGAGGACGTGCTGTCCATAATGATAGCGATGAAGTGGCTGGAGTTTCTGATTGAGAAGGTGGGCATCACCAACCTGCCCGAGGTGCTGGAGTTCTACAGCGACCTGGGCTGGATTTCGGAGGAGGTGGTCACCAAGCTCCTGAAGTACGCCCGGGGCACAAAGCCCTTCCATCAGGACCTGGACTGGAAGCCCGAGGACAAGCTCACCGCAAGGGACCACATGCTCTCCCTGCTCTTCATTGAGCGCCTGCGGGGCAGAAAGGTCTCCAAGGACCTGCTGATAAAGCTTGAGCGAGAGATTCAGAAGATAAAGGCAGGCGCGGAGGAGATATATGGGGTTTAGCGTAACCGCGTCCTTTGCCATACTCTTCCTGGCAGGGCTGGTGTCCTTAGCCTACCTGTACACCTCAGCCGAGTACGCCATGAGCCTGGCTGTGGATGCGGGAGATGAGAGAACCCTGAGGGAGTATGCCAGACTCTACGGCGATATTGATGTGGTCTACATAAACGCCACCCAGCAGGGTGCTGTTTACGACCTGGTTGTTAAGGTTTACAATGCAGGCGACGTGGAGCTCAGGTCTAAGAGGATGAGCTTCATAGTAAACGGCACACTCAGGGAGCCGGACTACTACAGCAGCCAGTACCTGCTCCCGGGCACAAATCTGACGGTGGCTTTTTACTCCATCCCCGGCACTGGCACGGGAAGATTGAGGGTTGTAACCGAGTACGGAAGCTCGGCATACGCAGCCTACGAGGTGGTGTGAGTGGGCTTCGGAACCTCCGCCACCGAAATCGTGCTGTTCATAGGCAGCGTGATTGTTGCGGCGAGTGTTGCGGGGGTTCTGGGGATGACCGCCTTGGACATGGCTTCAGGGCTGCGGGAGAAGGGTGAGGTGATGAAGGACAGGCTCAGCACAGACTTCAGGATAGTTAACGACCCGGAAAACATACCCGTTATTGGAGGCAACTACACCTTCTACATAAAGAACACGGGCTCGGTGAGCTTCTACTTCACCAACACCACGGTGAGCGTAATCATAGACGGACAGATGTTCTCGCCAGCCAAGCTGGTCTTCAGCTCCTCTGATAACACCAGCCTCAGACGTGCCGAGGTGGGCACCATAATGGTGAACACCACCCTCAGCACGGGCTACCACACCCTGCGAGTGGTGCTGCACAACGGCATAGCGAGGGAGCTTACCTTCAGGGTGTAGCCTATGCGCTTCTTCAGCGTTCAGCTTGCCAGAGATGAGTTCCACAAGAGGATAGGCGGGGGCTTTCCAGGGGGCAGCATAGTTCTGATGGAGGGTGCCCATGGCACAGGCAAGTCGGTGGTGTGCCAGCGTATAATCTACGGCTTCCTGCAGAACAACCTCAGGGCAACCTACATCTCCACCCAGCTCACCACCTACGAGTTCATAGCGCAGATGAGCTCCATGGGCTACGGGGTCAACAGGGAGCTGATTTCAGGAGCGCTGATATACATCCCTGTTTATCCGCTCATCTCAAAGAACATACGCCGCGAGAACTTCATAGACAGGCTGATAAGAGCGAGACCGCTGTACGAGAAGGATGCAATTGTCATAGATTCGCTGAGCACCATGATAGCCAATGATGCCAGCAGGGACAGCGTTGAGGACCTGATGGCTTTCTTCAAGAGAATCGCCGGGGGAGAGAAGGTTATTATAATGACGGTTAACCCCGGAGAGCTGCCGGAGAAGGTGCTGGAGGAGATAAAGCTCGCTTCCACGGTTATACTGAAGCTTGAGATAAAGCCCTTCGGCGGCGATATAAAGAACGTGATAAACGTCGTGAAGTACAACTTCGCACAGGCTGGCTTCCAGAAGGTCACGGTGTTCAGGGTTGAGCCGAAGATAGGGATGGTGGTGGAGATTACCTCAATATCGTAGGGGGTGGAGCATGAGCCTGGAGGAGGCGGTTGCCAGGAATCCTCACTTAGGCAGGTACCTGAGGGAGTACACCGCAAGAACGGGCAGAACCCCGGAGTTCCATGAAACCCTCTCCAGGGACCTCAAGGATGCGCCAAAAATCAACTTCCTGTACCCTGTGGGCGACCCCATATTCATCCACATCTACGAGGCGGAGGAGGAGGGGGTGATCTACCACGCCATAGAGCCGAGGCTGGAGAGCCCGGAGGATGAGAAGAAGTACAACACGGTGCTGGACAGAATACTGGAAATCGCACCCTACGCGGATATTGACACGGGTAATGGTAAGGAATCCAACACCATTGAAAATATAAAGAGGCTTTATGATACGGTGGTGAGTGTTGGCACGGGGAAGAAGCTGTTCAGCAACAGGATTGAGCTCACTAAGGAGGAGTATGACAAGTACCTCTACCTGATTGAGAGGGATATCGTGGGCACAGGACCAATAGAGCCCATGATTCGTGACCCCTACATTGAGGATATCCACGTCATAGGTCCGAACAACACCTCCTTGGTGCACAAGATATTCGGCACAGCCTACACCAACATAACCTTCGGCGACGACATAAAGCTGGCTGAGTACCTGAAGCGCATGGGGGAGCGCATAGGCAGACCCGTGAGCGAGGCTTCTCCCATAGTTGACGGCAGCCTGCCGGATGGCTCCAGAATCAACATCATCTACAGCACAGACGTGAGCAGGAAGGGCTCCAGCTTCACCATAAGAAAGTTCACCTCCACCCCCCTGAGCATAACCCAGCTCGTTGCCTGGAATACCCTCTCCTCCACAGAAGCCGCATACCTGTGGCTGTGCTTGGAGTACGGTATGAGCGTGTTCGTGTGCGGCGAGACCGCCAGCGGCAAGACAACCACGCTAAACGCCAGCCTGCCCTTCATAAAGCACACCTCCAAGATATACAGCGCCGAGGATACCGCGGAGGTGCTGCCACCCCACAAAATCTGGCAGCAGCTCATAACCAGAGACAGGGGACCGGAGGAGGGCAGGGTCACGCTCTTTGACCTGCTGAAGGCAGCGCTGCGCTCAAGACCCAACTACATAATCGTGGGCGAGATCAGGGGTGAGGAGGGCGCGGTTGCCTTCCAGGCGATGCAGACAGGGCATCCCGTGATTTCAACCTTTCATGCCGCTTCGGTGAGGAAGATGATCCAGAGGTTCACGGGGCACCCGATAAACGTGCCCATCACCTTCATAGACAACCTGAATGTGGTGCTGATTCAGCAGGCGGTGTACAGAAAGGGCAAGTTCCTGCGAAGGGTTACCTCCATAGAGGAGATTGAGGGCTACTATGAGGAGCTGAAGGGCGTAGCCACCAGAAGGGTTTTTGAGTGGGACCCGGTTAACGATACCCACGTGTTCAGGGGACTGAACAACAGCTACGTGCTTGAGACCAAGATTGCCGAGACCGCCGGCTACGAGGACCCCCGCGAAATCTACGATGAGCTCTTCCTGCGGGCGAGAATTATTGAGAAGATGATTGAGAGGGAGATTTTCAGCTACCACGAGGTGGTGAAGGTGATCAGAGCCTTCTACCAGAAGGGGCTGGAGGGGCTGCCCTTCAGGATATGAGGCGGAGCCATGAACTACCTGAGTAAGATAAACATGAGCACTGGCAGATACCTGAAGAGAGTGCTGCTGCCAGCGGTTGCTGTGTCTGTGTTTGCAGGAGCCGCTATATACATGCTTATTCCTGAGTCCGCTGGAAGATTCAGAAGCGCAGCTTTTGTCGTGCCGTTCCTGGGAGTGGTTTATGCAGTAATGTATCCGTACCTGGAGATTGATAAGAGAAAGGGGGAGATTGAGTCCAGAATTCACATATTCATAACCACTTTCGGCGTGCTTTCCATATCGGAGGTTGACAGGAAGCACATCCTCAAGATAATCACCGAGAAAAAGGAGCTGGGCTACCTCACCAGGGAGGTGCACAAGCTCTACGTGCTGGTGGACCGCTGGAACCAGAGCCTCGCCAAAGCCTGCAGGTTTCTTGCAAGAAGGTCGCCGAGCAAGATTTTTTCTGATTTTCTTGACAGGTTCGCCCACTCCCAGGACAGCGGCGAGACCATGGAGGGCTTCCTGATGAAGGAGCAGGAAACGGTGATGAATGATTATGCAAGCTACTACAGAGGTGCGCTGTACGAGATAGATGTTTTCAAGGAGATATACACAGCTCTGCTGCTTTCTCTGGCTTTTCTTATGGCTTTCATAATTATAATCCCGATACTTGTGGGCGAGAGCATGGTCCACCTGACGATTTACGCGGTGTTTTTCTTTCTGGTGGTGGAGGTTGGCATCGCATACTTCATAAAGTCCATCTCACCCTATGACCCTATATGGCACTCCAGGGATGTGGTTACGAAAGCTGACAGGAAGCTTCTGCTCACCTTTGTTGTTTCTCTTGCGGCATGCTTCCTGCTTGGCATCCTGCTCCTCATGCTCAGGCACGGGGAGCTGCTCAGCAGGGTGCCCTTCCAGATACTCTTTGCCCTCAGCATCACCCCGCTGCTGTATGCCGGCTACGTTGCAAGGGTGGAGGAGGCTAAGGTGAAGAGGAAGGATGAGAACTTTCCGAGCTTTCTCCGCACCCTGGGGAGCTCGGCAAGCGCCAGGGGCGGGCTGATCCTTGAGCCTCTCTACTTCCTCTCCGCCCACGACTTCGGTCCCCTTACCCAGGACATCAAAAACCTGTACCGCAGGATGGCTCTCAGGGTGGATATGCTGAAGTCCTGGAGGTTCTTCAGCGCGGAGACGGGCAGCCACCTGATAGATGTGTTTTCAAAGCTGTTCGTGGAGAGCATAAACCTGGGTGCAGACCCGGAGAGGGTGGCTGAGATTATCTCCTCAAACTTCAGCAGGATTCTCACGCTGAGAAAGCAGAAGTTCCAGGTGAATGCCAGCTTCATAGGGATTGTTTACGGAATTACGGCGGGAATGGCGTTTTCTGTTGCGATATCTTTCACCATCGCCAAGGTGATCAACGCCATGTACGCAAATCTGAATGTTGACCTGGGAACGCTGGCGGGAATCTTCTACATGACCGACACCTCAAATCTTGTACTGGTCTCATACCTGATTTTCGCGGCTTTTGTGATTCACAGCCTGATTTCGGCGGTGCTGATAAGGGTGATTGACGGCGGACACTACCTGAATTCTCTGATACACTTTGTGTTCTTAGTGTGGCTTTCTGCGGCGGTGATTCTGCTCTCGGAGAAGGTGGTGACCTCCCTCATATCAACCGAGTTTTAGCGCCTGTGCGCCGGGCTGCTTCAACTATCTCATGCCCTTTTCCGAGAACCACCAGGTGGTCGCCGGCTCTGAGCTGCAGCTCTGGAGAAGGGTTGGGTATGAGCTTACCGGAGCGATAAACGCCGAGAACGGTGACGCCGTGCCTGCTGAGCTCGGTTTCTCTGAGCTTTCTGCCAGAAAGTTTTGAATTCTCTGTAACTGCAAGCTGGCTTACCTCTATGTCGCCCGAGATGGTGATTCTCTGGATGAATTCCGCCACACCAGGCTTTATCACCGCCTTCGCGAGAAGCCTGCCGGCGATGACGTAGGGGGAAAATACCCTGTCTGCTCCCGCAAGGTAGAGGTGGCGCATGCTTTCAAGACGGTCCGCCTTGACAACAATCCTCAGCGAGGGGTTGAGCTTCTTTGCAAGAAGGCAGATGAACACCGCATCTTCGTCGTTGCTGACGGCTATGACCATTTCTCTGGCATGCTCTATGCCGGCTTTCCTGAGCACCTCTTCTTCCTTGGCGTCCCCCTCTATCACCCCCTCTCCACCTTTCAGGTCAATTATCACGTGCTCCACACCAGCCCTGGAAAGCGCTTCGGCTATCTTCCTGCCGTTGTAGCCGTAGCCGCAGATGATGGTGTGACCGGTCATGGTAGTTATTCTGAGCCCGGGATTTATATGGGTGCGGGCGCCTGCAGACTGACTAAGGGGTATCCGAGGTAATTAGTTAAATGATGGTTTGTTAGTTTCATGTAAATTGTTAAAGTCATGTTCACAGAAAGGTGATGGCTGTGGGGTTCCGCATATGCGGGAGGTTCCACAAGGATTCGGGTGAGAGAATCTCTGAGGAGGAGTGGAGGAAGGCGGTTGAGTGCATACGAAAAGCCCTGGACGAGAAGAGCATAAGGGAGCTGCGGAGGGTTGTGAAGGAGGATGAAATGTGGTGGGCGCGGTGCCACCATGGCTTCGGCACGGGAATAAGAAACCTGCTCAGAGCCAACGGATTTGACTGGGGCGACATAAGCCTGGATGAACACTGGTTCCTGCTCGTGGAGGAGGCTGTGGAGAGCGCTGAGTAAGGTTTATATTGTCTGAGAAGGGATGGAGAGGAATATGAAGATTGAGACACTGCAGCTTGCAGCTCTGCTGCAC
>JALSIP010000044.1 GCA_026989875.1 archaeon | reverse complement strand
TGCAGAGCCTTCCCGGCGGCGGTGCGGAGATACTGGACGACTCCCTCCGCTCTAAGCTCTGTCCTGGAAAAGCAGGCGCCAGAGAGTGGCTTGAGGTCATGCGCACCGCCCACTCCATGGGAATTCCAAGCACAGCCACCATGCTCTTCGGGCACATTGAAACTCCGGAGCAGAGGGTGAGGCACATGGCAAAGCTCAGGGAGCTTCAGGCTGAGACAGGCGGCTTCTTAGCCTTCATCCCCCTTCTTTACCAGCCGGAGAACAATCCCCTTGCCCGCAGGTACGGGCTTGAGGGTGCAACTCCGCAGGATGTGCTGCGCACCATCGCGGTTGCCAGGCTGATGCTGGGTGCGAGCTTCAGGAACATACGAGCCTACTGGGTTATGCTGGGCAGGAAGCTGGCGCAGGTTGCGCTGCACTACGGCGCCAACGACCTGGATGGCACGGTTATTGAGGAGAAGGTGGCGAGCTCGGCTGGCGCGGGTGCCGCCTCTGGCATAGACGTGGAGGAGCTGGTGCATCTCATAAAGGATGCGGGAAGGGTGCCGGTGCAGCGCACCACCGACTACAGGGTGGTGAGGAGGTTCTGATGCTGCTGCGCTTAGGAGAGACACGCTTCTGCAACACAGCCTTCCTGCGTCATGCGCTGTGCTCGGGCAGGAAGATGCTCAGAGACTGCCGGGTGGAGCTGGTAAGCGCCCACCCGCCGGAGCTTGCACACATGCTGCTTCGCCTTGAGATAGACGCAGCGCCTGTTTCGTCAATCTTCTATGCGCTTTACCCGGATAAGCTTGCGGTGCTCAGAGGTTTTTCCATAAGTGCATGCGGCTCAACCGGCAGCATACTGGTGTTCTCAGAAAGGGCATCCGCACTGGAGGAGCTTGAGGGCATGCGCATCTCTGCAAGCTGCGCGAGCGCAGCCTCGGTGGCGCTTCTCAGGATACTGCTGGCAGAGCGTCAGATTAACGCCGAGGTGGTGGAAGGGCAGGTGCCTGAGCTCAGGAAGATGCTCGCCGTGCATGAGGCAGCACTGCTGATAGGTGATGATGCCATAGTTGAGGCTCACCGCCACCCCGAGCTGGTCATCGCGGACCTGGGGGAGGAGTGGCGCAGGCTCACGGGCATGCCCATGGTTTATGCCCTCTGGATGCTGAGCACCAAGGCGGTGGAGAGCGGGGAAAGGGTGCACAGAATAGCGGAGCTGCTCGCCGGGGCGCGTGAGTACGCCAGAGAGCACCTGCGCGAGATTGCCTCCTGCCACGCCCGCAGGCTTGGCGTGCCCGAGAGCAGCATTCTAAGCCACCTTAAGAGCCTGGACTACAGCCTCACAGGGAAGCATCTCAGGGCGCTGCAAAGGTACTTCAGACTTGCGGAGAGGCACGGCATACTCGGCGCCGTGCCCGGGAGCATAAGGGTGGTGGAGTGAATGAGCAGGCTGAGCATAGCGGTTGAGGAGCTGCTTGAGCTTGAGGAGCCTGATGCCAGGCAGGTGGAGCGCCTTTTCTCAGAAACCCCCCTGCCTGTGCTGGCGCTGGCTGCAGACGTGCTCAGGCAGAGGCAGTGCGGTGAGCTGGTCACCTTCGTTGTGGACACCACCATAAACTACACCAACATCTGCACCGCCCGCTGCGCCTTCTGCGCCTTCCACGTAACGCCGGGAAGCGACAGAGGCTACCTGCTCAGCACTGAGGAGGTGCTTCAGAGGGTGGAGAGGGCGGTGAGGCTGGGCGCAACGCAGGTGCTTGTGCAGGGGGGCTTAAACCCCGAGGTGGGAATTGAGTACTGTGAGGAGCTCCTCAGGGCTGTGGCTGAGAGGTTCCCGCAGGTGCACAGACACTTCTTCTCGCCCTCAGAGGTGGTGCACCTCGCAAAAACCGAAAGGTGCAGCGTGCGTGAGGTTCTTGAGAGGCTCCGCGAGGCGGGCCTGCAGAGCCTTCCCGGGGGCGGGGCGGAGATACTGGACGACTCCCTCCGCTCTAAGCTCTGTCCTGGAAAAGCAGGCGCCAGAGAGTGGCTTGAGGTCATGCGCACCGCCCACTCCGTGGGAATTCCAAGCACAGCCACCATGGTTTTCGGGCTCGGAGAAAGCCTCAGAAGCAGGGCAGAGCACCTGCTGAAGCTCAGGGAGCTTCAGGCTGAGACAGGCGGCTTCACCGCCTTCATACCCTGGAGCTTCAAGCCGGGTAGAACCGCGCTTGAGGGCAGGGTCAGGGAGGCTGGAGGCACGGAGTACCTTAAAACTGTGGCGGTGTCCAGGCTGGTGCTCGGCAGCAGCTTCAGAAACATCCAGGCATCCTGGCTGACCCAGGGGGAGCGCTTGGCACAGCTTGCCCTGAGCTCGGGGGCAAACGACTTCGGGGGTACGGTAATTGAGGAGAAAGTGGTAAGCGCGACGGGGCATGAGGTTAGCTACCTGCCGCAGGAGCGAATAGTCAGGCTTGTGAAGCAGCTCTCGCGCCCGGTCGCCCAGCGGGACACCTTCTACAGAATCCTCAGACGTTTTTAAAAAATGGGCGGCAGAGTAAGCTCTGCCGCTTTTGCTGACCTGCTCAGCTCTTCCACCTGCGTCTCACGGCGAGGTAACCGGCAAGCGGCAGCAGCGCCAGCAGCACCACTAAGGTGGGCGCGCACACACTGCCACTGCTTCCACCGCTCTTCTTCAGCTGCTCAAGCTCTGCTTTCAGGCTCTCAACCTCGCTCTTGAGCTCCTGAGTCTCCTTCATAGCAGCCTCTGCCTTAGCAGCGGCGGCTGCGAAGCCCTTGACCTTGCTGGAGCGTATGGAAGCGAAGTTGTACCACTGCTCATCCTCCACCGGGTAGTTGACGTTGCTGCCCCACACACGCCAGGACTCGTCCCAGTTGGCGGGGTTCTCAAAGCCCATCAGGCGGAAGATGAAGTAGCCGAAGGAAGACCTGGTGCCAGTCTGGCAGTAGCCGATGACACGCTTGCTCTTGTCCAGCTTGCCGAGCAGGCTCTCAAGCTCCTCCATGCTCTTTATCTTGCCGGTTCTGGGGTCGTAGAGCTCCACGTGGGATACCTGAAGGGCAACGTTCGGCACGTGCCCGCCCCTGAGCGCCCTGATGTCCTTGCCCCTGTACTCGTCTTCTGTGCGCAGGTCAACAAGCTGCGCCTCCGGATCGTAAACCACTATCTCGCCCCCGTAGCGCTTCGTCATCTCGTCAAGAGCCTCCGCAGGCTTCTCGCCAGTGGCAATGTAGTATATCTCGTCGGTGGTGGCGTACCTCTCCCAGATGGGCGAAGCCTTGAAGGTTGTCTTCGGCAGCGTCGTGGGCTCGGTGGTGAGCTCGCCGCCGTCCTGCGTCCAGCTAACTATGCCGCCGTTGTACCAGTAAACCTTGCACTGCAGCCTGTCGCTGTTGCATCCCAGCACCTCAAGCACGTGGAAGGCAACTCCAGCGCGGGTTATGGTTGCGGGGTCGTAGTAGAGTATTATGTTAGAGGAGTCGCTTATTCCGGCGTCACCGAGCACCTGCTCCAGCTTTTCAACGGGAAGCATGGTGGCGCTGGGGTCCCTGAGCGCCTTGTCGGCACGCTTGCCCAGGTTTATGGCACCGGGGATGTGCCCCTTGGCGTAGGCGTTCTCGTCCCTCACATCCAGCAGCACCCATCCGGGCTGGTCCTTGTGCTCCTTGACGAAGGCTGTGTCCACGAGAAGCTCCGGGTTCCCATACTCCAGCGCTGCAGCACTTCCGGCATACAGAAGCACAGCACTCAGAACCACCAATACCGCTAACGGTCTGACCAACCAAGCACCTCCTTGGAGTTTTGTGCTACTCTGCAGGTAACCCCATATCATTATTATCTTTCAGAATCTGAAAATCACGGCGAGACCGTGCATAAGGGCAGGAATCCCATCAAAAGTTTTAAAAGCCAGGCATATCCATAAGAATTTTATTCAGGAGTGTCTGAGGTGTTCGCCAGTGATTCACATAAAGAAGATAACTCTGAGGAATTTCAAGTCCTTCCGGAAGGTTTCAATACCTGTGCCCAGAGGTTTCACGGCAATCGTTGGACCTAATGGCTCCGGGAAGAGCAACATAGTTGATGCCATCTGCTTTGTGCTCGGAAGAAGCAGCGCAAAGAGCCTGAGGGCAGAGCGCTTCTCTGACCTCATATTCAACGGAGGAAAGAAGGGAGAGCCGGCAAAGGAGGCGGAGGTGAGCATATACCTTGACAACTCCGGCATGGAGCTGCCCGTGCCTGAGCGCGAGGTGAAAATCACCAGAACCGTGGATGCGAGCGGGAACAGTGTTTACAGGGTGAATGGCAGAAGGGTGTCAAGAGCCGAGGTCATAGCGATGCTGAGGCAGGCTAACATTCACCCTGACGGGCACAACATAATCCTCCAGGGGGATATAACGAGAATTATTGAGATGAATCCTGTTGAGAGAAGGAAGATTATTGATGAAATTGCGGGAATTGCTGAATATGACGAGAAAAAGAGCAAGGCGATGAGAGAGCTTGAGAGGGTGCAGGAGAACCTGACCAGAGCTGCGGATGTGTTCTCGGAGGTTAAGGAGCAGACCGAGAGGCTGGGAAGGGAGAGGGAGGCTGCGCTGCGGTACAGGGAGCTCAGGGAAAAGGTGAGAAGGGGCAGGGCACTGGTGCTCTCCTCCAGGTATCTTGAGGCTAAGCAGAATCTGCAGAAGGTGGAGGAGGTGGTGCAGGCCAGCTCCAAGAGGCTGGAGAGGCTGAGCAGGCATCTGGAGATTCTGAGAGCTAAAAGACAGTCCAAGCACAGGGAGGCGGAGCAGATAAATCGTGAGATTGCGGTGCTTGAGGAGAGCGAGCACTATCCGCTGCTGAGAGAGGTTGAGAGGGCAAAGGCAGAGCTTGAGGCGCTGAGGGGGCAGCTTGAGTCCGCGGGAAGAAGGATTGAGAAAGCGGAGAGAAGGATGGAGGAGCTAAAGGCGGGTCTGCGCAGCCTCCACTCAGAGAGGCTGAGGTGCGCTGAGGAGCTGGAGGCGAAGGAGGTTGAGATGGAGGGGGTGAGGAGGAGGGTGACGGAACTTAAGAGAGAGGAGGAGGAGCTCTACTCCAGACTGAGCGCAGCCGGTGAGGTGAGCTCCTCCAAGAGAAGCGAGCTTGAGCGTGTTTCTGCAGAGGCTGAGGAGTGCAGAAGAGAAATGGCTGAACTGGAGAAGGAGGTGGCGAGACTCTCTGAGAAACTGGCTTCCTTAGATACGGATGCCATGAGAAGGAGCGTGAAGGAGCTGCGGGAGAAACGCGGCAGGCTGGCAAGGGAGGCGGAGGCTGTCAGGAGAAGGCAGGACCTGGTAACCAGAAATGTGGAGAAGCTGCGGGGTGAGCTTGAAGATTCTGAAAATGAGCTCAGGCGCAGGAGAAGTGAGCTTGTAAAGCTTGCGGGTGAGCTTGAGCATCTAATGGCTGAGCTCCAGAAGGCAAAGGCCGCGGAAAAGGCTGCCGAGGAGGTGAAGAAGACCACGGGAGATGCGGCTGTAGAGGCGGTGCTCAGGCTGAGGGATGAAGGCAGGGTCAGGGGGATTGTGGGCACCGTGGGCGAGCTGATAAGGTGCGAGGAGCGCTACGCCGTGGCGATTGAGGTTGCCGGCGGCAGAGGGCTGCGCAGCATAGTGGTGGAGGATGACAGCGTGGCTGAGGAGTGCATCAGATACCTTAAGGAGAAGCGCATCGGAAGAGCCACCTTCCTGCCGCTGAACAGGATAAAGCCCAGGATGCCGAGCCTTGAGGCTGAGAGGCTGGCTGAGAGAGCCTGCGGGCTTGCGGTTGAGCTGGTGGAGTTTGATGAGAGGTTCTATCCCGCTGTTGCCCATGTGCTCGGCGGAACGGTGGTGGTTGAGGACCTGGAGTTTGCGAGGAAGCACATGGGAAAGGTGAGGATGGTTACTCTTGAGGGAGAGCTGATTGAGGCTTCGGGCAGGATTACCGGCGGCTACTACCGCAGAAGCATGCCGCTCAGCACCGCACCCAGAAGCGCAGAGGTTGAGGAGAAGGTGAGGAAGCTCAGAGAAGCCAGGGAGAGGGCTGAGGCTGAGACTGAGAAGCTGAGGGGGAAGGTGGAAGAGCTCAGGCTGAGACTGAGGGAGGCTGAGGTGGAGGGAGAGCACCTTAAAGCTAAGCTGCAAAGCCTGAGGGAGCAGCTTGAAGAGCTGGAGCAGGAGCTGGGTGAGCGGGAAGCAGAGCTCAGGGTGGCTTCAGGAACCCGGAAGAGGCTGGAGCAGGAGCTTGGCAGCCTGCGGGAGAGGCTGTCCCAGCTCGGGGGCAGGTATGAGGAGCTCGCCACCAGGAAGAGGAGGATTGAGGATGAGCTGAAGAGCGAGGAGGCTGAGAGGCTCCTGAAGGAGCTCAGGAGCGTGGAGGCAGAGAGGCACAGGCTTGAGCGCAGGCTGAGCGAGCTTGAGGGTGAGCGCAGACTTCTGAAATCCAGGCTTGAGGATGTGATTAAGCCCAGGTTCAGAGAGCTCAGGGAGAAGCTGCTTGCGTCGCTGCTGGAAAGGCGGCGTGGGGAGGAGGAGCTGGAGGAGCTGGAGCTCAGAGTGGTGCAGGCGGAGGAGAGGTTTGCGGATGCCGAAAGCAGAGAGAGGAGGCTGAAGGAGCAGATTTCCGAGCTTAAGCGCAGGATGAACAGGTGCGGTGAGGCTGACAGGTTAATGGGCAGGAAAATCAGCAGGATTGAGGCGGAGGTGTCAGAGCTCAGAAGCAGGCTTGAGAGGGCGAGGGTGGAGCAGGCGAGGCTGCAGACCAGGATTGAGAGCCTTAGGGAGGAGCTTGAGAGGTACAGGGATGTTGAGCTCATGCTGGCGGCGCCCATAGATACGGAGGAGGTGGAGAGGGAGGTGGCAAGGATGGAGGCTGAGATGCGCTCCCTTGAGCCGGTAAACATGCGGGCGATTGAGGAGTACAGCAGAGTTAAGGAGAAGCACGACAGGCTGGAGTTCAGGCTGAGAAAGCTGGAGGAGGAGAGGCAGGCTATACTGAACCTGATAGAGGAGATTGAGAGCAGGAAGCTTGAGGTTTTCATGGAGGTGTTTGAGAACGTAGCCGCAAACTTCCGCAGGATATTCAGCCAGCTCAGCGGAGGGGGCACGGCAGAGCTTTTGCTTGATGAGCAGGCACCCTTAGAGGGAGGACTCAGAATCCAGGCAAAGCCCCCTGGCAAGAACCCCCAGTACATTGAGCTTCTTTCCGGAGGCGAGCGAACGATTACCGCTCTTTCCTTTCTGTTTGCAATCCAGAGGTACCAGCCTGCACCCTTCTACGTGCTGGACGAGATAGACATGTTCCTGGATGACAGCAACGTCAGGAAAATCTCGGAGATGATAAAGGAAGCCTCTAAGGAGGCGCAGTTCATAGTGGTCAGCCTCAGGGAGAGCATGATGACCGCCGCGGACCAGCTCTTCGGCGTCACCAACAGGGATGGTGTATCAAGAATAGTGGGAGTGGAGCTCAGGGATGCAGGAGTCAGAGCTGTATGATGTTCATCCGGTGGACATGCTGGTTGACCTGGTGATAGGGGAGGAGATTGACCCGTGGGATGTGGATGTGGCTGAGATTGCGAGCAGGTTTCTGGAAAGGGTAAGAAGCATGGAGCGGGTGAATCTGAGGCTGAGCGGCAGAACGCTGCTTGCGGCAGCGCTGCTGCTGAGAATCAAGAGTGAGAGGGTTCTTGAAAGAGAGGAAGAGGTGGAGGATGAGGAAGAATATGAGCCAGTGCAGCAGGCGGATGAGGTGCTGGAGGGTGGGGACGATGAGCCACCGGCGCTGCCGCTGCCAGCCAGGAGGAGGGTGAAGAGGAGAACCACGATCTTTGAGCTGGTGGAGGCGCTTCAGAAGGCGCTGAGCGAGGAGATTCTGCGCAGAAACTTTCCGAGAAAAGGAGAGGCACCCCTGGTAATACAGGTGGAGGAGGATGATATAAGGGAGAGGATTGACAGGGTGTACAGGAGGGTGCTCGGAATGTGCCGCACGGCGGAGGTGCTCAGGTTCTCTCACCTGGTGGATGGACTGGGAAGGGAGGAGACGGTTGAAACGCTGCTGTGCCTGCTGTACCTGAGCTCCCAGGGAAAAATTGTTCTGTGGCAGGAGGAGATCTTCGGAGAGATATTCATCTCCCTCCCACCCTCTTCAGAAAGTCCCTGACGATGAGGTAGCTTAAAAGGTAGCCGGCAGATATTCCAGCGGCACCGGCTACTGTTCCAAGCCTGCCACCGAGAACCAGCAGAAAAAGCAGGGTTATCCAGAGCAGCACCGCAGTCAGCAGTACCAGATGCATCACAGGTGGTTTCATTCAGTCCCCCTGGAGAAAAGAGAGAGGGGGAGCATGCTCTCCCCTACAGAGATGCTATCTCCTTGTACCTGCTCTCAAGCAGTGGCTTGTGGATGTCCTGCGGTTTGCCGTAGTGGCAGCGCTCGCACTTCGCCTTGTGTATCTTTATGTAGTTGCCGTCAAAGTGGCAGAGCTGGCACACCAGCACGTCGCCCTCACGCTTCTCCGGCACCCTGAATTCGCCCTCCTTGGTCATGTGGCAGGTCTGGCACATCCTGACGCCCCTCTCCTCTATCTTGCGCTCGTGTATCTTGTGTATCTTCTCCCCATGGCAGGTGGTGCAGATTCTGGGCGGGTCTATGCCCTTCTGCTCATCCACCTTCATGAGCGTGGCTATCTCGTGGAATCCCGAGACGTCACCGTGACAGTCGGCGCAGACTATCCCCGCAGCAGGTGCTGCAGCGGGGGCTTCGGGTGTGGGTGCTGCAGCCTCTCTTTTAACCCTGCTGAGCTCTGCCTGCAGCTTCTCAACCTCTGACTGGAGGCTTGCCACCTTCTCCTCCTTTTTCTGAAGCTCCTTGGTGTACTTGCTGGAAATGTTGCCCACGTATATGAGTGTACCCACCAGCGCCACTGCCAGCACGACCACTATGACTCCCGCAACTTTGCTCGCCATGAACCTACCTCCTCTACGTTCAAGCTCCATTTAATGTACAAGAAAAAAACTTATATACTTTTTGGTGCACCGATGGTGATACGGGCTGGCTGAAAAAATTAAGGTAGGGCGCTTTACATGTGCCGCAGATAAGTGGAATGCGTTTTAATGTTTCCTCTGTCCGGCAGAAGCATTTAAATAAGGGTTGTGTCATGAGTTCAGAGTATGAGGTCCCCTACCAGGGTTACCATAGCCCTTGACGCCTCAAGCGCGGAGCTGTTTGAAAGGCTTAAAAAAGAGACCGGGCTGTCGCAGAGCGAGCTCTTCAGAAAAGCTCTCAGAATATACGCCGAGCACCGCAAGCACAGGCTGGTGGAGAGGGAAAAGCTTGACCTCTACATAGACATGCTCGCAGGAGGGGAGCACGTCATCCTTGACGTTGACCACTGGCAGCAGTTTCTCAGGCTGATAGAGGAGTGTCCGGAGCAGGAGAAGTTCTGGGAGGAGCACCGCAGGGTTGCAAGGTCGCATGCCGAGCAGTTCTTCGGCAAGACCAAGTCTGTTAAGGACGTGATACTCCGCTTAGAGGCATGCAACCTCTTCACCCTCAGCATGCCCTCAGACACCGAGTTCACCTTAGTTTTCGGCTCGCCCACCGCAAAGAAATTCGTCAGGATATTCCTGGAGGAGGTGCTTGCGGGCATAGGGATGGAGGCTGAGATAAAAGAAGACCTGACCAAGCTTCGTGTCAGGGCGGTCTGAGCTCGCAGTACAGCCTGAGAGCAAGCACCACCATGAGCACAGAATTAACCGCAAGCCACGCCACGCCAACGCCCGCAAGCCCCAGCACCGGCATCAGCAGGTAGGCTGTGGCGATTATGCCAGAAGCTAAGAAGGCGTTCACGAGAACAACCCTGCTCACCCTCTTCTGCACATTTCGCAGGGCGATGTAGGTGCGTATGAGCACCACCGGTATGCTTGAAAGGGCAAGGAGCCTCAGCAGGGTGCCCGCCTCTGCTGTGTAGCTGCTGCCGAAGAGCATCAGCAGGTGGTCTGCCAGCACAGCCACCGCCAGAGCGCCGGGGAGGGTGATGGCAAACATGAAGCGCAGAGCTTTAAGCACCTTTTCCCCGGTTCTGCGCAGGTCTGCGGATGCCTCAGCCAGAAGGGAGTAGGAGGTGCCTATGGGCACCATGTACAGCAGGTTGGTTATCATCCAGGAAACGTAGAAGTATGCCGCCATCTCGGGCGCAAGACGGTTGGTTATGAGCACGGGCATCACCAGGCTTGGAGCGGCGCTCAGCACGCCAGACAGGTGGTTTCCCGCTGAGAAGCGCACCATCTCTTCCAGCGTTGCCCTGTCCAGCGCCGGACGCAACGCGTAGCCTCTGAGCACGCGCGGCATGAAAATTAAGAGAGCCACCAGCAGCATCAGGGTGGTAGCCAGACCCCAGCCGGCGAATATTCCCGCCGCCCCCAGGGGCACCAGGAAGACGGGTACGGGTATCTTCAGGGTGTTGGCAAGCACATTCTTCAGCAGCACGTACTTGGCAAGCCTCCCGGCTATGAAGGCACCCTCAATGAGCAGGGACACGCTGAAGCTTATGGCAAACACAAGAAAGCCCGCAGCCACGGGCGGGCTGTCAAGCACCTCCGCCAGAGCGGGTGAGATGTGCTCCCGCAGCATCAGGAAGAGCGCCGCAAGCAGCGCTGACACCACAACAACAACGCTTATGCAGGTGTTCACCATCCTGCTCTGCTCTCTGGCGTCGCAGAGAAAGCGCATCAGACCTATCCTGAAGCCCGTGCCGCTGAGTATTCCCAGCATCACCATGGCTGAAATCAGGGTTGAGGCGATGCCCACCTCAGCAGGCGAGTACAGCCTCGCGGCAATGAACCAGAAGAAGAAGCCGAGGGCGGCGCTGAGAACGTTGTTCATTATTATGTGCAGGGAGTTCATGTACAGGGAGTCGCCTGCAAGTTCCGCAGCTCTCCTGAGCAGACCGCCTATCCCGAGCATGCCTTTAAAGCTCCTCTTCATGATATTAATCCTTAACCCTTAAATACCCCCGGATGCCAGAGGGGTAGCTACACGGCAGGAGTGTGGTAGAATCTCTGACGCCTGGAAGGAGCTCAGGGAGCTGGTGAAGAGGAAGAAGTGGGGCGCCCTTGAAAGCGCATGCTCCAGAATGCACCCCCACGAGCTGGCTGAGTTCGTGCGCTCCCTGAGCCCCGAGGAGAGGGGGGAGGTGCTCACCAGGCTTCCGAGGCAGGTGGTGGCGTCGCTTCTCCCGGAGCTGCCGGACGAGCTTCAGACAGAGTTGCTGGAGCTGCTGCCGCCGAGGGCTGCAGCGGAGCTGCTGGCAGAGCTGCCGCCGGATGAGCGCACCGACGTGCTGGCGCTGCTTGAGGCGGGTGCGAGAAGGGAGATAATGGGCTACCTCCCGCCGGAGGTGCGCAGAGAGGCTCAGGCGCTGCTCAGGCATCCCGGAGACACCGCGGGCGGGCTGATGACAACCAGCGTGCTGGCGCTCAGGGGCAGCACAACGGTGGAGGAGGCTATTGACTTCATACGCAGGCATGCCGGCGAATACGAGACCATCTACTACCTCTACGTGGTGGATGATGAGGGCAGGCTTAAGGGCGTGCTCTCCCTCAGAGACCTGGTGCTTGCACCCGCGAACAGGCGCTTAGAGGAGGTGATGAATCCCAGGGTTGTGGCGGTGCCCCAGCACATGGACCAGGAGGAGGTGGCTAAGATAGTGGCAGACTACGACCTGGCGGCTGTGCCGGTGGTTGATGGAGAGGGCAGGCTGCTGGGCATAGTTACCGTTGACGATGTGGTGGATGTCATAGAGGAGGAGCTCTCCGAGGACATAGCCCAGCTCGCGGGCACGGGCGTGGGTGTGGACAGGCTGGTGGATGCGCCGCCGCTGCAGGTGGTCAGAGCCAGGCTGCCCTGGCTGATTGTCGCGCTTGTTGGCGATGGGCTGGTGGCTGCGAGCATAATGAAGAGGTTTGAGGAGACCCTCGCCTCGGCGGTGGTGCTGTCTCTCTTTGTGCCGGTGATAATGACCATGGGCGGGAACGTGGGGCTTCAGACGTCCACCATCTTCATAAGGGGGCTTGCCACCAGGGAGATCAAGCACAAGCTCGCATACCTGCTGCGTGAAATCAGAATCGGCATAACCATGGCGCTGCTTGCAGGTGCTGGAGTGGCGGTTCTGGGGTGGGTTATAGCCGGTAAGCCGGCGATGGGCGCGGTGGTGGGTGCTGCCATGTTCTGCGCCATGACGCTGGCAAGCATAATGGGCGTTACCGTGCCCTGGTTCTTCCAGAAGCTCGGGATTGACCCGGCTATTGCGAGCGGTCCGCTGATGACCACCACCCAGGACATCCTGGGGCTGCTGGTCTACTTTTCCTTAGCCAGCATGATGCTGCGCTGGATTATCTGAGCAGCTTGGCGCCGAGAAGCAGGCTCGCCTCGTAGAGCAGTATGAGCATCAGGGTCACCAGAACCGCAGGCACCAGAGGTGGCGAGGGCGCGGTGAGCAGGGCAAGCACGAAGAAGATGGAGTAGATGTACCTGCGCAGACTCCTGAGCTTCTGCGGTGTTAGCAGCTCCATGCCAAGGAGGAATGCCACCACTATGGGCGTCTGAAAGACCAAGCTGGTTACCGCTATTATGAAGACCGCAAAGTAAACCACGCTGCTCACAGACAGCATGGGCTCCGCCCAGGGCTCGGTGTAGCTCACCAGAAAGCGCGCAGCCGCAGGCAGGAGCAGCCCCACACCCACCGCCATGCCAGCGCTGAAGAGCAGATAGGAGAGGGGCACCACCCGGAGGAAGAGGCGCTTTTCTTCAGGATACAGACCCGGCTCCACGAACCTGAAGAGCTGGTGGAGCAGCAGGGGGGTGGAGAGGTAGAGGCTTACCAGCACCACCACCATGAACCAGGCGTAGATGTACTCGGTGGGGGTCCTGGCTATCACCGCAGTGCCGGGAGGGAGAACGGCAGCCGTAAGCATGCTTATTATCCTGCCACCCAGGAGCACGCCCACCACCAATGCTATTATGCCCGTGCCCGCAAGGCTCACAAGCACCCGCTGCCTGAGCTCGAAGAGGTGCTCTTCAAGACTCTGCTCCTGCATGCTATGGTTAAGCGCAGCCGCCGTAAGAAAAAGGTTTTGCGCGTTAGGTATCGGCGGAGACTGTGATGCTGCGGAGCTATATAAAACGGAAGGATGTAAGGGAGCTGCTGAAGCTGCTGAGCTCGCCGCTGTTTGAGGGGGCTCTGAGCCCCTCTGACAGGGTGGAGAGGGTGAGGATTGACCAGAATACTGAGGCGTTTCTGGTGGGAAGTGAGCCTGTGCTCTTCAGGGTGCGGGGGCACTACCTGCCGGCGCTGAGATGGCTGGTGAGGAGGGAGATTGACAGGCGCTACGTGGTGGTGGATGAGGGTGCTGCTGAGAGGATTCTGAGAGGAGCGCACGTGATGCGCCCCGGAGTGGTGGAGTACGACCCGGAGATTGAGGTGGCTGAGCCAGTGGCGGTGCTGCTGCAGGGAAGCAGAAGGGCAATCGCCGTGGGGGTTAGCGAGTGGAGCGGCGCCGAGTATGCGGAGCGCACCAGGGGCAGGTGCGTGCTGAACCTGCACTATGCGGGTGATTCCCTGTGGAAGCTGAGCCTGTGAGGCGGGCTAAGGCTACGCTGCTGCTGCTCTGCGCGGGCGCAGCTTACGCCCTGGTGGTGGTGAGGGCAAGCTCCATGTGGCTGCTGGAGAACAGTGCCCTCAAACCCTTGGGCTACGCCTGGCTTGGCTCTTATCTGCCCAAGCTGCTGGCTGCAGGTGCCGCAGCCGGGCTGGCTTTTCTGATTCTGCGTATGCTGGAGGCAGGGAAATGCTCTGCGCGGTAATTCCCGTGAATGAGCTGCGAAGGGCAAAGAGCAGGCTTGCAGAACTTCTGTCACCGCAGCAGAGAGAGGCACTGGTGCTGGCAATGCTTGAGGATGTGCTGTCTGTGCTGAACTCATGCGGCGTGATGCCGCTGGTGGTGAGCCCGGAGAACCTGCAGGGGAGGGTGGATGGGGAGTTTGAGATGCTGGTGGAGAGACGGAGGGCAGGACTGAAACAGGCGGTGAGGCTGGGGAATGAGCACGCTGTGGAGCTCGGCGCCAGGGCTACGCTGTTCCTGCCTGCGGATGTGCCGCTGCTGAAAAGGAGACACGTGAGGGAGATTCTCAGGATGGGCAGGAGGTTCAGCGTGGTGGTGGCGCCTTCGCTGAAGGGCGGCATCTCGGCGCTGTACCGCTCCCCTCCGGATGTGGTGCCGGAGGTGTTCTCTGAGAGAACTTTCCTGGAGGTCCGCAGGATGGCAGAGAGGGCAGGGGTGGAGCTGGGAGTTTACGACTCCTTCTACCTTGCCCTGGACATTGACACCCCGGAGGATGTGCGGGAGTTCATGTACCACGGCAGGGGCACCAGGACCTACAGGGTGCTGGAGGGTGTGGTGCGGGATTATGAAATCGTGGCAAGACGTTAAAGTAGAGGATTTTAAACATGAAGTGCTTCTACTGCTCAAATGAGGCAGCGGGGCTTATTACTGAATTCAGGCTGACCCTGTGCCCCAAGCACATGCGCAGATTCAGACGCTTCCTCAGAGCCAAGCGGGAGGCTGAGGTGGAGCTGGTTGAGGATATGAGGGTTATTGAGAGGCTGGTGAAGCTCAATCCGAGGCTGATTTCATGCCCGGGCTGCGGCAGCAGCATTGAAATCCACCACTGGGAGAGGCGTGGCAGAAAGAATGTGCCGGTTTTCAAGTGCAGAAGCTGTGGTTTTATGGGGTAGGCGCGGTAGGTTATGTTTGAGCTTCCCACTCCAGAGGAGCTGAGAAAGTATCGCAAGCGTCTCGGTTTAACGCAGACACAGCTCGCTAAGAAGGCGGGGGTGAGCCAGTCGCTTATCGCAAGGATTGAAGCGGGAGACATTGACCCGAGGCTGTCAACGCTGAGAAAGATAGTGAACGCACTCAAGGAGGCGGATTCGTCGTCAGTGATTCCTGTGGGGAAGGTCATGAAGTCCCCGGTGATTCATGTGTCCCAGAGGGATACGGTGGGGGAGGCGTCAAGGCTCATGGAGAAGCACGGAATTTCGCAGCTCCCGGTGCTGGAGAATGGCGTGCAGGTGGGGAGCATCACCGAAGACCAGGTGCTGAAGTGCATGGATTTTGATGACCCCTCAAGGACCAGGGTGCAGAAGGTGGGTGAGGTGATGGGCGAAGGCTTCCCGACGGTGAGCTGGGATGTGGATGTGAGGGCGGTGTCCAAGCTGATTGAGACGCACAGAGCAGTGCTGGTGGTGGAGAAGGGAAAGGTGAGGGGGATAGTGACGAAGGCTGACCTGCTCAAGCTGGTGGGGCAGAAAAAATAGCACTGTAACGCTCTGCAACCAGCTCGCTGAGGCTTTTTTTCTCGGATCTGGCAAGTTTTTTGAGCACCTTCATGGTGCCGCTTGAGTACTGTATGGCACGCTTGCGAAGCCGTGCCTCGGGGACGCCAAGCCTCCGGGCAAGTTTGCGGATGATGTGCTTGCCAGCTCCACCGTGAAGCTTCCACCTGAGGGGGAGGGAGAGCGCCAGCTCCACCACTCGCCTGTCGGTGTAGGGGTGGAGAAGCTCTATACCAGCAATCATGGCTGCTTTGTCGTCGCGCTCAAGGTTGAGGCGGTACATGTGCAGGTAGTCCAGCAGCATGGCTGAGGTGGGCTCTGCCCCGCGGAGGTACTTAGCATAGCCGCCGAAGAGCTCGTCGCACCCCTGACCTGTGAGAAGAACTTTTTCTCCTTCTGCTGAGGCGGCACGGCAGGCGAGGTACAGGGGGAGGGCGATGCTGAGGGAGAGGGGAGAGGGGTCCTCTATGGCGTGGAGCACCCTGCCCATGGCTTCGTAAAGCTCCCCTGGCTCGGCTTCTATGTGCACGTGCTCAAGTCCGAGATGCTCCAGATGCAGGTGGCTATCTGCAGAGCCGGGCAGGGCGAAGGTGTAAAGCCTGGGCTGGTAGCCGAGGCTGGCGGCAATGTGGGCGAGCAGCAGGCTGTCCATGCCTGATACGAGAATGCCGAATCTGCGCAGGTGGATGGCACGCTTTTCTACAGCCCTTGTCAGAGCCTGGTGGAGCTGCTGGAGAGGGTTTTTTATTGCTGCCGTGCGAAGCCTGCTGAGCCTTACGGAGCCGCCGCAGAGGGAGTGGATTTCTGAGGGGCTGAGACTGCGACAGCGCTCTCCCACCGCCCAGAGGGCTTTCTTTTCTGAGGCGAAGGCTCTGCTGGAGATGTAGAGGGGTTTGGTGCCTGCGTGGTCGCGCAGGAGCACAACTTCCCTGCCGTCGGTGACTGCAAGCGCATATTCCCCGTCTATCATAGGGTGAACCGCCGCAGCGGCTTGGAGCAGGTTGCCTGTGTGGTGCTCTTCTATGAGATGGAGCACGGGCTCAAAGTCGCTCTCTGTACGCATGGTGTGGGTTTCTACTGCCTCACGGAGCTCGGTGTGGTTGTATATTTCGCCGTTGCCCGCGCAGACCAGTGTGCAGCCAAGCAGGGGCTGGGACGCGGTGGAGTGGGTGGCGTGCAGAAGGTGACCCAGAGAAAGGCTGCCGCTGAAGAATGCTCCCGCACCGTCCCTGCCTCTGTGGGACAGCACCTCCAGCATGCCATGGAGGCTGAGGCTGTAGCCGCCTGCTATGCCGCACATCCAACCTTCAAGAAATGTTTATCAAGTGAAAGGTGCACAATCTGCCAGCTCCGGTAGTGTAGCCCGGCCAATCATGCGGGACTCTCGATCCCGCGACTCGGGTTCGAATCCCGACCGGAGCATCATTTTCATTTTCATCTTCCGATTTCTTAGGTCTCCTCCGGTAGCCCCCGCCCCTGTGTAAAAAGACCTTTCAAACAGAACCCTGCAGTCACCAAACATGTAACGGTACTTGTTTGGATAACCCGCCAGTTTTACAGCGTCAATCCTGGTACGGAAAAGTTCCGATAATTTTGGAAGCGATTTTAAGATCCGCTTTCTGGTAATCTGATCAAGTTTTTCTATCTTCTTAATCTTCAATTTTCAATCCTCTCATTACTTTCTCTCTATCCCTTACAGTTCCATGCAACCTCTCAACCAAGTTGTTATTTAGCTGTTCTCTCCATCTGACATTGCTTATATGCTTACAACTCCTATGGTGATTCCAGAATTCTTTGTTGAATGCCTTGTGATAAACTCCTAAGCTATCTGTTATCACGAACCTTGGCTTCTTCTTTCCGATCTGTTTAGCTATTTTAAATGCTCGTCTTGCATCCTCAATCTTCCTTTCCCTTGATTACAGAAATTTATACCCACGTGAGCAACAAGAATTTGAGTAAGATAAGGAGTCCGCTGGACATGCTGGAAGGTGTGTTGCATGAGAAGCACCCAGAATGAGTAGAATGAGTATATACGCAATGCGTATATGAACGAGTTGTCCGAAATCAGCCGAAGTGCCATAAAGTTAGAGAGGTGGTGTAAACATGAAATTGAGTGATGAGCAAATAAAATTGTTACTTGATAAATTCGTGGCATCGGAAGAAGCACAAACATGGATAAAACAAAGGTGGGAAGATCATCAACGATGGAAAGAATGGATAGATCCTGATAAATTAGACAATCTTTCAGACGACGAGTTAAAAAAGAGGTTTTTGGAATACTTCAATGAAGGCGCTGGAAGACATCCATTTAACGCTGTTTATAGGGACAGAATAGTTAGAGACATCAAGAAATTTAGAGAAGTAATGAAGTTTTTGCTTGATGAATCCATACCAGTAAAGAAAAGGTTAAATGAGATTCTAAACAGAAATGAGAGATTTCATGTTGAAGGAATTGGAAAAGGTCTTGCTACTTCAATTTTAATGGACTTAAACCCACAAAAATATGCTACATGGAACAACAAAACAAACATGGGATTAGAGGCTTTGGGTTTAACTCCTCAATTTGCAAGGGGGGATGATTGGGGGACAAGATATGAAAAAGTTATGGAAGTCATCGGACATATCAGGAGTTTAAAGCCAGAATTGAGCTTTATAGAAGTTGACCATTTTTTGCATATAGTTTCAGCAACAGAAGAAGGTAAAGAAGCTGTTAGAGCATTAATTGAGGGTAAAGAAATATCTTCTGAAGTTTCTGAGACGATGAGTCAAATATCAAAAGAAAAAGAAAGCATGGAATTTGTAATGGAGAAATATTTAGAAGAATTCATTGAAGAAAATTTTGACAAAATAGATTTCGGAGCAAAACTTGAACTGTATCAAGATGAAGAAAACACTGGAAGACAATACCCTACACAAGTTGGTAATATTGATTTGCTGGCGATAGATAGAAATAAGAAAGAGTTTGTAGTCATAGAGTTAAAGAAAGGGAGAAGCAGCGACGCAGTAGTAGGACAGATTCTCAGATATATGGGATGGGTAAAAGATCGTTTGGCAGTAAATGAGTACGATCAATATAATGTGAGAGGAATCATCATATCTAGGGAAAAAGACGATAGATTGGAATACGCCCTAAAAATGCTACAAAACGTAAATGTATTCTTATATTCGGTTTCCTTTGAATTAAAAAGGGTGATATAGATGGCACTTCGGCTGACTCTCCGCTCACTGTCGCTCGCTTCGGTGCTATCGCCCACGCCTAACACGAGCATATCCGACTTCGCTAACGCTTTGCCCAAATCCTCGCTTCGCTCGGACTTCGCATATCCCCCCAGCCGTTAAGTGAAATACCCATGCCCGTCTTGAGAAAGGATTTAAAAGTTGAAGTAGAAAATAAAACTTGGGGTATGATACGATGAGGGATATATCAGTTGATGAAATAAAAATAACTCTTAAAAAGCATGAAACCGAGCTGAAAGAGAAATTTGGAGTTAAAGAGATTGGTGTTTTTGGATCTTATGTAAGAAGAGAACAGAAAAAAGGCAGTGATATTGATATTCTCGTTGATTTTTATCCGGATGCTGAGATGGATTTAATAAAATTTGTTGAACTTGAAGAATATCTGTCTGATTTATTAGGAATAAAAGTTGATCTGGTAATGAAATCTGCTCTTAAACCACGGATAGGGAGACAGATATTGAAAGAGGTAGTTTATATATGAAAAGAGAAGCTGGCGACTTTGTTGAAGATATTATCAATGCGATGAACAAAGCGTTGAAGTTTGTTGAAGGAATATCTTATGAAGAGTTTGCCAAGGATGATAAAACTGTTTTTGCTGTTATTAGAGCTATTGAAATAATTGGAGAGGCTGTAAAAAATATACCTGAAGATATAAGGGAAAAGTATCCCGAAATTCCTTGGAAGGGAATGGCTGGAATGAGAGATAAAGTTATTCATGGGTATTTCGGAGTAGATATCAAAGTTGTGTGGGATACTGTTAAAAAGAGAATTCCTGAACTTAAACCGTTGTTTGAGAAGATGTTAGAAGAGCTTGAGAGAAATAGATTTTGAACGTTAGACGGGCTTGGGCACTCTGCGGTGCTTCGCAGCCTTGCCCCCTAACGGGGGCACTTAACATGCGGATATATGGCTCGCTAACGCTCGTCCAAATTTGCCATAACGGGCAAACTTCACATACGCTCGGAACGTTAAGAAACATGCATTTCATGATCATCCATTTCAAGAACTGCCACCACGTTTGCAACACCACAAATGCAACACCTTAAGATCCAACAGGACC
>JALSIP010000043.1 GCA_026989875.1 archaeon | reverse complement strand
GTTCCAACTCTGACGATACAACCCTCAAAAGAATCTCATTGTCCTTAATTACTTCTTGGGCCATTTTATCCGCCGTGTTCTTATCTTTCATTCTCTTAATTTTCGTTGGATATTTACTGCCATAAATCCAATTGGGGGAGTCTCTATCTTTATGCCATTTGACCTTCCAGTTTGCACCATACTTTGCTTTGAACTCTGCCAATCCCTTTGGTTGCTTCTCTTCTTTTCTCATAGAGGATGTTACGTTCTTCTGAGTGTCGGGTAGCTTCTTCTTAATGACAACTCCTTTATCAGCAAAAGTCTTGTTCATAGCAATGGAGTCATTTTGCTGAGGAATAGCAGTACTTTGAGCAACTCCAGCAAAGGCGGTCATAACCACCAGGACCAACAGAAAAGGTCTAGTCTTCACTTCCTCCACCTCCTCCACAAATATACGATAATAAGTAGAAATACCAGGATAGCAGGAGCTAAAAGAAGCTTGGAGTTGTAGCGGATCATATTGCCTGTATCATCGGTAGCAGATACCACGGTGGAGTATTTTTTGATAACCTCTCCACTCTGAGCATCCACAAAAACCTTGTAGGCATCCACGAATCCCTCGGAACCATCTATGACACTGTAACTTCGAAGAGATACTATCCAGACCAGGAGATATTTGAACTCACCATCGCCCTTTTGCGGTAAGATGGTTAGAGAGACATTCTCAAGCTTCGTGATCGTGCTCACGTTCACCGCACTCTTCGCTATCTCTATAGCCTCGCTCTCGGATATCGTGGGTGTGGTTGAAAGGCTGATATTTGGGTAGAAGTTATTGAGTATCCCATTTAATTCGCCCTTATTGGTCAGTAGGACTCTAACTTCGCCATTATAAACTGGAACCGAGTTATAAAGCTGTCTATAATCTATAATCCATCCGCTACTATCATTTTGGATTCGTTCAAGTTTCAACTCTGACGATACCGCTTTCAAAAGAATCTCGTTGTTTTCTATTATTTCCTTGGCGATGCTAACAGCTTTGCTTTCACTTGTCACCTCACCCATACCCATATCATAATGATAACCGTAAATCTTCTCTGGAGTTCCAGTATGCTTGTTCCACCTAACCTGCCACCCAGAACCATACTTCTCCTTAAACTCCTCCCACAGCTTGCACGCCTCCTTACTGGGGCAGTCTTTTTTAGGTTCCTCCGGCGGGGGTGTTTTGGTGATATTCTCTTGCGCTATCACCACACCCACTACCATTAAAATTATAAGCATCCCAATAGTCCTCTTAAACATCATCACTACCTCCAAACATCGTTTTCGCCGATCCACTTTCAACCGATGAGAATTTACCACCATATCTCTCCTTGAATGTTCCTGGCACATCCTCCATTCCTGGCGGAATTTCCATACTCTTATCTGGCTGTTCAATCTTCACAATCTTTTCATCGGTCTCACACTCACCCTGAGCAGAATCAAAACTGGATCTGACTAAAAATACTCTCAAAATGTCAGGATTTAGTTCTGCAAACCCATCAGCAGAGCTCACGCTACGCCCCCAACGCTGTGAAGCCTCACCTACAGATGCTGGAAATGCCCACACTACCGCCAGCCACCCTCATGCACCGATAATGCATAATGAAGAACCGCCGCAAACACCTCCTCTCCCTCCTGAGCAGAAGATGCCAGCGAAAGCAGCTGTACAGCACGTAGTGGTATTGTAAAGTATATAAAACTTCACACCAGATACCCCATGCTAACACAGCCAGAAGAAGGGTAAGGGCAAAAGCATTTTCAGGATAGCACACCCCTCACCAACCCCCCAAATCTTTTTATTTTACAACCGCAAGGGTAGCACATGCAGAGGAAGGAGTTCATAGAGAGCTTTGCTGCCAGCGAGAGAGCGCACCACCGGCGTGCCGAGCAGCTCAGCGGCGGGCTGGTGAGGTACGAGATACTCAGGGACGTGCCCTTCAGGCGGGGAAGCAGGGAGGTTGTGCTGGAGTTCTGTGAAGTGTGCAGGCACCCGAGGGGCACAACCTACACCCTATGCGAGATATACCCTAGCTTTGAGGGGGTTGAGGTGGGAGCTGTGCTGGTGGAGGCGAGGGAGAGGGCGGAGTTCATCTCAGATAAAGATGCGCAGGTGATGGTGAACGTGGTTATTCCCCCGGAGCCCGAGATGATATTTGAGCTTGCGGAACATGTGGATGTGATGCTTGCGCTGGGGAACTTTGCGGTAACCCTCTACGAAAAAGACTCGGGAAAGAAGAACATGATACTGGTTGACGGCGAATTCCTTGAGGAGCTGCGCTCCGACCCGAGCTACAGTGAGAAGAGCAACTCCGAGATCTTCGCCACCTACCTCATGACCTGCGTGGAGATGCTATGCTGAGCTGCTTGGCGCTGCACCACCTGAGGCTGAGGTATGCGGAGTTCTCAAAGCTCAGGTTTGAGAGGGAGGAGGAGTTCTACGCTAAGGCGACAGAGGCGGTGCTGCTTCAGACAGGCACAAGAGTGGAGGTGTACAGCCTGGGGGAAGCGGAGGAGCTTCTGAAGGTGTTCTCTGAGAAAAGCGGCATTCCAGCCGGGAGGCTGCGCGGGCTCTTCAGGCACCTCAGGGGTGCGGAGGCTGCCGGGCACCTGCTGAGGATGGCATGCCTGCTTGAGTCCAGAGCCATGGGTGAGAGCTACCTGCTCTGGCAGGTTGAGGCTGCAGCCTCCCGTGCAGCAGGCGTGCTCGGGGAGCTGTTTTCCAGAGCCCTGGCTGCGGGAAGGCGGGCGGAGAGCATGCTCTCCACCGACCTGCACATGGAGGTTTACAGAAGGCTGGGTGAGGCAGCTCATGCAAGGAGGGTGACGCTCTACGGTGCGGGCAGGACGGGAAGAGAGCTGGCGGCGCTGCTTGCAGAGAGGGGAGCCGAGGTTACGGTGGCACACAGGTGCGCTGACATCGCCAGAAGGTGCGCCGCAGAGGTGGGCGGGAGGTGGAGCACCTCGGTGGCGGAGGCGTGCAGGCAGGCAGAGCTGCTGATATGCGCCACCCTCGCCTCCCATGTGAGGCTCACGCCGGAGATGGTGGGGGAGGGGTGCGTGGTGGCTGACCTCTCACCCTTCGCCAACGTCTCGCCGGAGGTGGCTGAGGTGGCTGAGGTGCTGGGCTTTGAAGAGCTGCTCCGCAGGCGCATGCAGGAAATGCGCTCCTCGGTGCCGGAGCTTGAAGCGCTGGTGAGCAGGGAGCTTGAAGCGCTGCCAGAGGAGCTTCTCAGAGGGTGAGCCTCTCCACCAGGTAGTAGTTCACGCTGCCGTCGTGGTCGCAAACCCCCAGCAGCAGCTTCTTTCGCACCCCGTGCGCCAGCCTCACGGCGCCGGCGAGCTCGGTTACGCTCACTTTAAATCCCTCATCCACCGCCTTTACCAGGTACTTTGAGTGCTCCCTGCGGTAGGCGCCGCGCTCGTAAACGCGAAAGTCTGCCCCGTACTTGAAGCCGCTCCTGACCACGTAGCCGCGCTCCCTGAGGTCCCTGTAAACTAAGTACTCTGGCAGCCTCAGCCGCGTCATCAGCTCCCCTGCGCTGAGCTCCCTCCCGCCCTCCAGCACCTTTATACTGCCCCTCTCCAAGAGATAGCACGCCTCGGAGAGGCTCAGCCACAGCCTGCCGGAGTGCACGCTGCCGAAGCCCTTCTCCAGAAGCCTGCCAGCCTTTGAGGCGTCAAGCGAAACATGCCCGCCGCTCAGATAACCTTTCATGCGCCTATATCTCCGGGGAAAATATTTAAGAGTACTCCAGCAGAGTAGTTCACGTGAATTTTTCGGGATGGCATTGAGATGGAGTGTGAGGTCTGCGGCGGCAGAATCTCGGGCAAGCCCCATCTGGTGGTGATAGAGGGCGGCAGGGTGAGAACCTGCAGCAGGTGCGCACGCTTCGGCAGCGAGGTCAGGGAGCCGAAGAAGCAGGCGCTCATGAGGAGGCGGAGGAAGGCTGCCGTGCAGGAGCCGGAGCTTGAGCCTGTGGACGACTACGCCGAGAGGATACGCAGGGCAAGGGAGGCAAGGGGGCTGAGCCAGGAGGAGCTCGCCAGGATGGTGCAGGAGAAGGAGTCTGTGATTGCCAGACTTGAGGCTGGCAGGATGAAGCCGGACCTGAGCACCGCCAGGAAGCTTGAGAGGGTGCTGGAGATTGAGCTCATGGTGGAGGCTGAGAGCGGGGAGTGGAGCTCCCGCGGGGACAGTGCCGGAGGAGAGCTCACCATAGGCGATATAATAAAGATAAAGAAGCGCGGGTGATGGCATTGCTGGAGCGTGCGCGTAGCATCGCAGAGAGCTACGGTGAGGATGTGAGCATAGGTATATTTGGCTCCCACTCTGCAAAGGAGATTGGAGCCGCCGCAAAGGCTGCCGGCTTCAGAACAGTGATAGTGGTGCAGAAGGGCAGGGACGCCCTTTACACCAAGTACAACCGCCACCTGTACGATGAGATAATAGCGGTGGAGCGCTTCAGGGACATGCTCGGGGAGGAGGTGCAGCACAGGCTGAGGGAGCTCAACACCATCCTCATACCCAACCGCTCCTTTGCGGTTTATGTTGGGTACGACGGCATTGAAGAGGAGCTTGAGGTGCCCATATACGGCAGCAGGTTCATGCTTCGTGCCGAAGAGCGGGAGCACGAGCGCGGGCAGTACTACCTGCTTGAGAAGGCGGGCATAAGGGTGCCCAGGTGCTTTGAGAGCCCCGAGGACATTGACAGGCTGTGCATAGTCAAGGTGCAGCAGGCTGCAAACCCCTTGGAGAGAGCCTACTTCTATGCCTCATCGCCTGATGACTTCCACGCGCAGGCTGAAAGGCTGCTGAAGCAGGGGGTGATAAACCAGGAGGGGCTTGAAAGGGCGAGGATTGAGGAGTACGTGCTCGGCGCCAGGTTTAACGCCAACTTCCATGCCTATGCTCTGAAGGACATCTTCGGAGACTTTGACTTCGTTGGCTTTTCTGACAGAAGGCAGGTGAACCTGCAGGGCTTCCTGAACCTCCCCGCAAGGGACCAGCTAAAAATACAGGTGCCTGTGACCAACGAGGAGATAGGACACATGGGAGTCACCATGAGGGAGAGCAAGCAGCAGGTGGTGTACGAGTACGCTGAAAGGTTCCTTAGGGTGGCTGAGAGGGAGTACCCCCCTGGCATGATAGGCTCCTTCTCGCTGCAGGGCGCCATGGGCTACGCTCCAGAAACTGGAAAGCTGGAGTTTTACGTGTTTGACCTCTCCACGAGGGTGCCGGGAGACCCGGCTATAGGCCCGACCTCGCCGGAGATGCGCAGCCTGAGCATGAAGCACGGCAGGAGGATTGAGGACCCCTTAGACCTGGCGATGATGGAAATCAGGGAGGCTGCCGTGCTGGGAAGGCTTAAGGAGATTGTGACGTAGGTGAAGCAGATGCTGGAGAGAGAGGAGATTCTGGAGATATACCGCGGCTACGACCGCCGCTCCATAACGGTGGTAACCTTGGGCAGCCACTCGGCGCTGCAGATTCTGAAGGGTGCACAGGACGAGGGTTTCGCCACGGCGGTTATCTGCAAGAAGAACCGAACAGAACTCTACAGACGCTTCGGCGTGGCTGACAGAATTATCCCCGTGGAAAGCTACTCGGAGATTCTCTCCGCAAGGCTGCTGGGCAAGCTGCAGCGCATGAATGCCGTGCTGGTGCCCCACGGCTCCCTCATCGCCTACGTGGGAATCAGGGGAATAGAGGAGAGGCTCAGGCTGCCCATGATAGGCAACCGGGGGATAATGCGCTGGGAGGCTGACCGCAGGCTGGAGAGGAAGTGGCTCACCGAGGCTGGAATAAAGATGCCCAAGGAGACCAGCAACCCCGAGGAGATAGACTGCCTGAGCCTGGTTAAGTTCCCGGGGGCGAGAGGCGGCAGGGGATACTTCATGGTGAACAGCTATCAGGACTTCAGGAGAAAGGCGGAGAGGCTGATCAGGAAGGGCTGGATTACCGAAGATGACCTTAAGAAGGTGACCATACAGGAGTACATCCCCGGGGTGAACATGTACATGTCCTACTTCTACTCTCCACTGAAGGATGAGGTGGAGTTCTTTGGAATTGACCGCAGATACGAGGCAAACATTGACGGCTTGACCAGAATACCGGCGATTGACCAGACGGAGGCGTACATTGAGCCCAGCTATGTGGTGGTGGGGAACGCGCCCGTGGTTATCAGGGAGTCGCTGCTGCCGAGAGCGCTGGAGATGGGGGATGCGGTGGTGGAGGTCTCCAAGAGAATCGCACCCCCGGGAATGCTGGGACCCTTCTGCTTAGAGACCATGGTCACCCACAACTTGGAGTTCATAGCCTTTGAGATCTCCGCAAGAATCGTGGCGGGCACAAACCCCTTCATCAACGGCTCCCCCTACAGCTACATAATGTACGGAGACAACATGAGCATGGGGCGGAGAATTGCCAGAGAGCTCAGGCTGGCGATTGAGCAGGAAAAGGATGAGCTGCTGCTGACCTGAAAATGCTTTACCGCTGGCTGGTTCTGCTGCGCAGGCACATGTACGTGCTGCTGGCAGCGGCAGCGGTGCTCTTCTTTGCTTACTACTACCTGGCAGGCACCATAGTGAGGGAGATAAAAGCCAGCCTGCTGCCCTCTGAGGCGAAGCTAATCGCCACGGGGCTTATGGAGTATGTGGTGCTGAAGCTGCAGATTGCGGCGCTGCTGACGGCTGTAACCCTGCTGGTGCTGGTGGCGCTGCTGGCTGTGAGGTACACGGGCTACTCCCCCGGCATAAAATCGCTGCTCTGGCTGACCGCGAGCGCTGCAATGCTTCTTGCGGGATTTGTGCTGACCTACAGGCTGCTGCTGCCCCAGACCGTGGGCATTCTCACCCTGCTTACCACCAGAGCGGGGGTGATGGCATACTACACCGTGGGGCAGTTCGTGATGTTCGTGTTCGTAACCGCCCTGCTGTTCACGCTGTGCTTCCTGCTGCCTGTGCTGATAGCCTGGCTGGCTGTCCATGGTGTGGTGAGCGTTGATACCCTGAAGAGAAGGCGCAGACACTTCTACCTGGCAACAGTAACGCTCACGGCAATAATAACCGCAGACCCCACTCCCGTGAGCCAGCTCATGCTCTCAGTGCCCATGATACTGCTGTTTGAACTCACGCTGCTGCTGGTTAGCGTGATGAAGAGGCTCAGGGAATGAGCCTCCAGTTGCCCTCCTGCAGGGACTTCTGAAGCTTCTTGAGCTTGGCAGAATCTAAATTGTACTTTTTCATTAATTGCTCCTCTGACTTCACCAGTATGCTTATCAGCTCATCCACACGAAATCTCAGCTTCATATCACTGAAAAATGATGAGTATAACCACTGCAAAGTTTGCTGTTAATGCACGCGGAAGGCTGAAGGCAAAAGTTAATTATCCAGGATGTGCACATATTATATGGAGGTGCAGGGTGATGGCGAGGCTGAACAAGCGTGTGAAGGAGAGGAAGGGCAGTGAGAAGAGCAAGCTCCTGGAGAAGAAGCTTCTCAGCAGGATGGTGGAAGAGCTCTGAGCTACTCGGGCACGTACCGCTCCGGGAACACCACCACTGGGATGCCCGAGCGGGTTATCACCCTTGTGGATGTGGAGCCTGGAAGTATCCTGGCACCCCTCCCTCTGGCGCCGATGAATATAACCTCTGCACCCTTCTCGCCGGCGTACCTGAGTATCGCCTCCGCTGTATCAAGCTGCGTGTGAATCACCTCTGCCACCACCTCCTCTGCAGCCCCCCTTACTATGCTCTCAGCGCTCTCAAGCACCACCCTGTGCCCGTAGAGGTCAGCCCTGCCCGTACCCGAGAGGCGCTCCTCGGTGCCCCTCTCTATCACCTCCCTGCTCACCCTCTCTCTCTTACCGCTGTGCACCAGCAGAATCATCACCCTTCTGAACCTGTACTCATGCCTCCTTGCCCTTATGCTGTACAGCGACTTGAAAGACTCCCTGGAGCCATCCACCGGCACCAGGCATGAGGAGAAGCTCAGCTGCTCCTCATTCACCAGCATCACTGGCTTGGGAGACTTTGAAACCAGCCACTCCGTGGTTCTTCCCAGCTTCTCCGGCGAGCTGTACACCCTGGAACGCATCACCACCAGGTCATGTCTTCTGGCTTCTCTGGCAATGAGCTCCGCGGGGCTGCCCTCCACAATCTTCACCGCTGCCCTGACCCCGCGCTCCTCAGCCTGCCCTCTGAGCCTCTCCAGCCCCTCCTCTGCACGGCGGTACAGGTAGTCTGCCATGCTCTCCGGCACCCGCACGAAGCTTCTCTTCAGGGGTGAGCGGTCCACCACGTGCATGAACAGAATCTCCCCGCCCGTATGCCTGCAAAAAGCCAGTGCCGTCTCAACCAGGTTGCTCTCATCTCCCGAAAGCTTCAGCGCGACCAGCAGCTTCATCCTCCTCACCTACATGTAGAAGGTCTTAACATATAGAAGCACGCCAGCCACCAGCAGGGTTATGAAGGTTATCGGTGCGGCGTACTTCAGGTACTCCCTGAAAGTTATCGGATACCCCATGCGCTCACTTATCCCCGCAACCACCACATTCGCAGAGGCTCCGATAAGCGTGGCGTTGCCACCGAGGCATGCGCCTAAGGAAAGTGCCCACCACAGCGGATTCCCCTCCACCCTCGCTATCTGCGATGCCAGCTCCGGGCTGGCGCTCATGCTGTGTATCATGGGCACCATGGTGGCGGTGAAGGGTATGTTGTCCACCACCGCGCTTGCCATAGCCGAGCTCCAGAGCACCACAAGCATTGCCGTGCCCAGACTTCCGCCGGTGGCATCAACCGCAAGCGTCGCCGCCCTCTCAATGAGCCCCACCTCCTCCACCCCCTTCACTATCACGAAGAGTCCCGCGAAGAACAGCAGCACGCTCCACTCAACCTGATTCAGCGCCCTGTCCGGGTGCTCAAAGGTTATAAGCAGCAGCAGCGCCGCGCCGAACAGGGCAACGGTTGAGGGCTCAACCCCCAGGGTCGTGTGCAGGAAGAACAGCACTATCACCATCAGCAGCACTCCCAGGCACTTTATCAGCAGCCCCCTGTCCCTTATCTGCTCCCACTCGTTCATCCGCATCACCTCCTCAAGGCTCCCGGGCTTCTTAGCCAGCTCATGCCTGAAAACCAGCCTGAGGTAGGCTAAGGATATCACAAATACCACAGCCACAATAGGCGCAAGGTTCAGGATGAACTCATTGAATCCCAGCCCCGCGCCGCTGCCTATGATTATATTCGGCGGGTCGCCTATCAGCGTGGCGGTGCCGCCTATGTTTGAGGCAATCACCTCCGAAATCAGGAAGGGCACGGGGTTGAGCTCCAGGGTCAGCATGATGCTCACCGTCACCGGAGCTATGAGCAGAACCGTGGTTACGTTGTCTAAGAAAGCCGAGAGCACCGCCGTGGCGCTTGCGAAGAGCAGCATGATTTTCCAGGGGTCTCCCTTAGAGAGCTTGGCTATCTTCACTGCAATAAACTCAAAGAAGCCCGTGTCCTTCAGAAGCCCCACGATTATCATCATGCCCAGCAGCAGACCTATGGTGTTCCAGTCCACCGCCTCCTGCAGGAAGTGCAGCTCCGTTGGGTAGCGGGCGGGGTCTATTATCCCCAGCTTCCCGCCTGCCATCAGCACAGCCGCAGCTCCCGCCATGGCTGCGACGGTGCGGTGCACCTTCTCGGTGACTATAAGCGCGTACGACACAACCAGCACCGCAGCAGCAAAAAGCTGGGCGGACAGGCTCGCCTCCATCCCTCAGCCCCCTACCCTCGCCCGCACATCTGCAGGAGCTCAGCAGGGCGCGCATCCCTCAGCGCAGGAAACTTATGTCTGATGCGCTCCACCTCGCTCCTCTCCACCCTCACCTCCAGCACCTCCTCATCCTCACCCGCCTCTGCCAGCACCTCACCCCACGGTGAAACCGCGAGGCTGCCCCCGGCGTAGCGGTTCTCAGCATCCCTGCCCGTGCAGTTGCAGGCAAGCACATAGCAGAGGTTTTCAATGGCACGTGCCCTTGCCAGGACCCTGAAGTGCTCCTGTCTTGGTGCCGGAAACTCCGCGCACACCAGCATGAGCTCAGCACCGAGGAAGGTCAGGGCTCTGTAGAGCTCTGGAAAGCGAAGGTCGTAGCAGATGCTCATCCCCAGCTTCATCCCCTCAAGCTCCGCAACCCCCACCTCCCGTCCAGCGCTGAAGTGTTCCTTCTCCCTGCCAAACAGGTGAATCTTCCTGTAGCTTCCCAGAATCTCGCCGTCCCTGAGCAGCAGGAAGGTGTTGTAGAGCCTCCCTCCACTCAGCTCGGGTACGCTGCCCGCCAGAGCCCTGCCCTCCGCAAGCCCTCGCAGAGCCTCCGCATGCACCTCAAGCGGCTTTGCAAGAGAGCGCAGGTGGGTGTACTCAAAGCCTGTGGTGAAGAGCTCCGGCAGCAGCACCAGCTCGGCATCGGTGGTGGAGAGCAGCTCTTCAGCTCTGCTCAGATTCTGCTTAACATCTCCTGCCACCACCCGCATCTGCGCTATTGCAGCACGCATTTAGAACAGCTCTCTCAGGTGCACGTGATACTTCCCGAGCTTTCCGCCGTAGTTGCCGGCGCTTATCGCGAGCACGCCCTCAGCCCTGCACGCCGCCTCAATGCCCGCATGCATCGCCCGCCTCACAGCCTCTACGCTTATGCCATTTATCACCACCTCAACCACCGCACCTGCACCTTCCGGCAGCTCGCTGTCCTCAACCCTGTCCCTGAGGGTCGGACAGAAGCGCTCGTTGGTGGTTGCCTTCATGAAGCTGTACTTTCTTGAGCCCACCTTTGAGCCGCTCGCCACGAGACCGCCCGGGAAGGGGGTGATAACACCCTCAACCCCCGCCACCGCATTCACCGCCAGCTCCCCCGCTTCAAGGGCGCTCTTCTGGGAGGTGGCGATTATTATGAAGTTGCCACCCGCCACACCCCTCGCCATGGTTAGCTCCCTCTCAACCAGAAACTCGCCCATCATAACAGGTATTGCCACCATCTCCCTGCCGTAGAGGCTGCGAACCTCCTCGTAGCCGTCGCCGAAGTACCTCAGCCTGTAGCCGATGTCCACCTTCTCGCCCTCACCGTTGCTGAACACCCTGGCGGTTGGAGCTGTGAGCACGCACTGACCTATGCGCATGAGGAGCTGCTGGGGCAGGCTCTTCTTAGGTGCAAACACCATGACCGAGCAGCCCGGACGCGAGTCAGGCGTGCTCTCAGGCGGGAGCACGCGCTCAATTCCCGCCTCCGCCCCGCAGCCTATGAGGGAGGTGGCGAAGCCTGTCGCCTCGGTGGCAGCGATGCGCGCCCACCTCTCACTCGCCGCCGTGATAACAAAACTGGAGTACCAGCACTCAAAAGCCTCAGCAAAGGTGTCCACTATCTCAACGCCGCCGAGCTTCATGCACTCACCACATAGAGGAGAGGGTATTGCCAGATTTATATGTTGCGGAGCCCTGCAGGAAAGCTTTATACCCTCCGCCTGAATTCCAGATTAAGCATGGCTGTGCATCCCATAGACTACAGGTACGGCAGCCACGAGATGCGGCGCATCTTTGAGGAAGAGGCAAGGCTTCAGAGGCTTCTTGATGTGGAGGCGGCGCTTGCAAGGGCGCATGCCGAGCTGGGCAACATCCCGGAAGAGGCTGCCGAGGAGATAGCCAGGAAGGCGAGCACCGAGCACGTGAAGCTTGAGCGAGTTAAGGAGATAGAGGCAGAGACCAAGCACGACCTCATGGCGGTTGTAAAAGCGCTTGCAGAGCAGTGCGGCGAGGCAGGGAGGTACGTGCACCTGGGGGCAACCTCCTACGACATCGTTGACACCGCCAACGCCCTGCAGTTCAGGGAGGCGCTGAAGATAGTTGAGGCAGACCTTTACGAGCTTGAGGGAATACTGCTGGAGCTTGCAGAGAAGCACGCCCGCACGGTTGCAATTGGCAGAACCCACGGTCAGCATGCCCTGCCCATAACCTACGGGCTGAAGTTTGCAATCTGGGCGAGAGAGGTGAGAAGGCACCTGCAGAGGCTGGAGGAGGTGAGAAAGCGGGTGCTCGTGGGCAAGATGAGCGGCGCCGTGGGCACCATGGCAGGCTTCGGAGAGCAGGGCATTGAGCTGCAGGAGAGGGTGATGCGCATCCTGGGACTGCGCGCTGCCCTGGTGAGCTCGCAGGTGGTGCAGCGGGACAGGTACGCGGAGCTGCTGTGCCTGCTTGCACTGATAGCCGCCAGCCTGGACAAATTCGCCAGAGAGGTGAGAAACCTGATGCGCACTGAAATAGCCGAGCTCAGAGAGCCCTTCACAGAGAAGCAGGTGGGCTCCAGCACCATGCCCCACAAGCGCAACCCCGTGAACGCCGAAAACATCTGCGGTCTCGCAAGGGTGGTGAAGAGCAACGTCTTCGTGGCGCTTGAGAACGTCGCCTTAGAGCACGAGCGTGACCTCACCAACTCCAGCGCTGAAAGGGTGATAATTCCAGAGAGCTTCATGCTTCTGGATGAGATGCTCAAGAGAGCCAAAAAAATCTTCTCAAAGATTGAGATAGATTTGAAAAACGTGCAGAAGAACCTGCATCTCACCAGGGGACTGAATCTGGCAGAGGCGGTGATGCTCAGGCTCACTAAGCGTGGAATGAGCCGTCAGGATGCCCACGAGCTCCTCAGACGGCTGGCAATAAGGGCGTGGAAGGAGGAGAGGAGCTTTGAAGAGGTGCTGCTGGAGAGCGGTGAGGTGCGGAGCTACCTCAGCCAGGAGGAAATCAGGGAGGCGCTGAAGCCTGAGAACTACACGGGGCTCGCCGAGAAGCTGGTAAGGCGTGCGGTTGAGCAGGCTAAGAGGGAGCGTGGCGGCTGAGATGTACGACCTGCACGTGCATTCCGTGCTCAGCGATGGCGAGCTGCTCCCGGCTGAGATAGCCAGGAGGTATGCTGTAAAGGGCTTCAGAGCTGTGGCGATAACCGACCACGCCGACTCAAGCAACTTGGAGTGGATTCTCAGCTCTCTTCTGCAGGCTGTGGAGGAGCTGGAGGCTCACGGCATCAGGGTGCTCGCGGGGATTGAGCTCACGCACCTGCCACCAGCCAGCATCCCTGAGCTGGCGGCAAGGGCGAAGAGTCTGGGAGCTGAGCTGGTGCTGGTGCACGGTGAGAGCATAGCCGAGCCGGTTGCACAGGGCACAAACAGAGCTGCGGTTGAGTGCGAGCACGTGGACGTGCTGGCGCATCCCGGGCTCATAACCGAGGAGGAGGCGGAGCTCGCCGCTGAGAACGGCATCCTGCTGGAGCTGAGCCTGAGGAGGGGGCACTGCCTGTGCAACGGGCACGTGGCGGCGCTTGCCAGAGAGGCGGGGGCTAAGCTGATAGCGGGCAGCGACGCCCACTCTCCAGAGGACATCCCGCTGCCAGAGCAAATGCTCAGAGCAGTAATGGGGGCAGGACTGAGCAGAAGCGAATCTGAAATGGTTGTAAACGTTAACCCTGAAGCTCTGTTAAAGTAAATTTTTATTTCCATCCCGGAGGAGTGCAGTTTGAGGGTTCTGGGCAGGCTGGTGCATGTGAGCAGGAGCGGTGCGCTGATCTTCCGGGGGAGGGATTATCCTCCGCTGTATGCAGAGGTGGTGACCGGCGACAGCAGGAAGCTTGGCAGGGTGGTTGACATCATAGGTCCCGCCTCCAAGCCGTACTTTGTGGTCGTGCCCGAGGGAGAGCTGGACGCAGGGGTGCTTGAGGATGCAAAGGCAGGTAAGGTTTACGTGAAAAAAGAGGAGAGGAGGAGGTCCTTTGGGAAAGGAGGTAGAGTACAGGGACAGGTGTCCTGAGTGTGGTAGCAGCTACCTGAGCTACGACGACGGCAGGGCAGAGATAGTGTGCAACAGCTGCGGTCTGGTGGTGGATGAGGGGCTGCTGGACGAGGGTCCCGAGTGGCGTGCCTTTGACCACGAGCAGTCTGTGAAGCGCACGCGCACGGGGGCGCCGCTTACCTACACCATCCACGACAAGGGGCTGAGCACCGTCATAGACTGGCGCAACAAGGACAGCTATGGCAAGGAGCTCTCGGCAGACCGGCGAGCCCAGCTTTACAGGCTGAGAAAGTGGCAGCAGCGCATACGCGTGGGCAACGCCATGGAGAGGAACCTCGCCATAGCCCTTACCGAGCTGGAGCGCATCTCCTCCCGCCTGGGGCTGCCCAAGAACGTGCGCGAGGCGGCGGCGATGCTCTACAGGCGGGCGGTGGAGAAGGGGCTGATAAGGGGCAGGAGCATAGAAGGCGTTACCGCCGCTGCGATTTACGCCTCCTGCAGGCAGTGCGGTGTTCCCAGAACCCTGGACGAGATTGCAGACGCCGCCAAGCTGAACCGCAAGGAGATAGGCAGAACCTACCGCTTCGTTGCCCGGGAGCTCGGGCTAAGCCTTCGCCCCACCACGCCGGTTGACTACATAGAGCGCTTCGGCAGCGCCCTGAACCTGAGCGGGGAGGTGAGGAGCAAGGCGAGGGAGATTCTGAAGAAAGCCATGGACCGCGAGCTGACCTCCGGCAGGGGTCCCACGGGGGTGAGCGCCGCGGCGCTGTACATAGCCGGAGTGCTTCTGGGCGAGCGCAGGACCCAGAGGGAGGTGGCTGAGGTTGCGGGCGTTACAGAGGTAACAATACGCAACCGCTACAAGGAGATGGCTGAAGAGCTGGACATAGAGATAACGCTCTAAGCCAGCAGCTTCAGAAGGATAGCCTTCTGCACGTGCAGTCTGTTCTCTGCCTGCTGCCACACCACCGAGGCTCTGCCGTCCAGCACCTCATCGGTTATCTCAAGCCCGCGCTTAGCCGGCAGGCAGTGCATCACCCTTGCATCTGGCGCATGGCTGAGAAGCTCCTCATTAACCTGAAACCTCCTGAAGCGCCTTATACGCTCCTCTGCCTCCTCCTCCTGCCCCATGCTCACCCATACGTCGGTGTATATGAAGTCGGCGCCGCTCACCGCCTGCTCCGGGGAGTGCACCATCTCAATGCTCGCACCCGTCTCCTTTGCTATCTCCAGCGCTCTCTGCAGCACCTCCCTCTTTGGCTCGTAGCCCTCGGGCGTGGCGCAGCAGAAGCTCATGCCAAGCATGGCGCTGCCCAGCATCAGCGAGTGGCACACGTTGTTCCCGTCTCCCACGTAAGCCAGCTTCAGCCCCCTCAGCTCACCCCTGAGCTCCCGCATGGTGAAGAAGTCGCTCAGCGCCTGGCAGGGGTGCTCAAGCTCTGTGAGACCGTTTATCACCGGCACCTCCGCATGCCTGGCAAACTCCACCACATCCCCATGCCTCCTCGCCCTTATAAGCACGGCATCCACGTACCTGCTAAGCGTCCTTGCGGTGTCCGCGATGCTCTCGCCCCTGCCCATCTGCATCTCCTTGGGGCTCAGGTATATGGCATGCCCGCCGAGCTGGGTCATGGCAACCTCAAAGCTCACCCTGGTCCTGGTGGAGGCTTTCTCAAATATCATCGCCAGGCTGCGGTTTCTGAGTGCATCACCCCTCTGCTCTCCCGCTTTAATCCTCTCCGCAAGCCCGAACAGCTCCTCCACCATGCCCTCAAAGTCTGTGAAGGAGAGGATGTGCATCACTCACCCCTCAGCTTTCTCAGCCTCTCAAGCTTCCTCTCAATGAGCTCCTTAGTGCCGATGTCTCTGCGGTGATACAGGTGCTCGCCCCTCACGTGCGCTGTGGCGCGCTCCGCAATCGCCTCAGCCTCCTCCAGGCTCTCCGCCACCCCCACCACCGCGACGCTCCTGGAGGTTGTGGTGTAGAGCCTGCCGTCACGCTCGTCAACCGCCGCATAATACACCACAGCACCCTCCTCTGCTATTCCCCGCTCATCCACCTGAATCTCAGCCGGCGGCGCCGGCGAGACCCCGTAGCCTCTGGGCACAATGTACTTGCACACCGACGCAAGCTTTCTGAAGTCCACCTCCCCGAGCCTTCCCTCAGCGATGCCCGCGCAGAGCCCGGCAAAGTCGCCCTCCAGCAGCGTGAGCACATTCATAGCCTCCGGGTCGCCGAAGCGGCAGTTGAACTCTATGAGCTTTATCTCCCTGCCCTTCATGAACTGCCCGTACAGCACACCCCGGTAATCTTCTCCCGTCTCCCTCCGCAGCGCATCCACGGTTCGCCTTATTATCTCCACCGCAAACTCGTAGTCGCTGGCGTCAATGAAGGGCAGGAGTCCGCTGGCTAAGGAGTAGGAGCCCATTCCGCCGGTGTTGTGCCCCCTGTCGCCCTCAAAGGCACGCTTGTGGTCCTGCACCGCGGGCATGGGCAGCACCTCTCCCCCAGCCACGAATGCCTGAACCGTGAACTCCTCACCCTCCACCTTCTCCTCTATGACCACCTCCCCTCCGCCAATCCCCCTCTCTATGACCTCCTTAGCATAAGCCTTGGCTTCCTCACGGCTCTTCAGGTGCTCTCCCATAACCCTAACACCCTTGCCCCCGGTGAGCCCCGCAGGCTTAACCGCCACCTCCCCCTCAATGCTGTCTATGAACTCGCATGCCTCTGCAGCGTCGGTGAAGCTGGCATAGCTGACGTTTCCGGGTATGCGGTAGCTGCTCATCAGCCACCTGCAGAAGCTCTTGCTGCCCTCCACCATCGCCAGCCTCTGCTTTGGACCCATGCAGGGTACGCCAGCCTCGCCCAGCCTGTCAGCCACACCTGCGCAGAGGGGCGCCTCAGGACCCACCACCGCCAGCTCCACCCTCCAGCGCTCAGCCGCCTGCACCACCTTCTCCACGTCCGTCTCCTTTGCTATCCTCACCTCCCTGGCGAGGCGGGCTATGCCGGGGTTGCGGTTGCCCATAACCGCGTAAAGCTCCACCTCACCCCTGCACAGCGCCTCTGCGATTGCATGCTCCCTTGCGCCGCCGCCTACCAGCATCACCCTCATGCTATGACCTCCTGCTAACTCTGGATGAACTGCCACTTAAACTTTAAGGCTGGAGAGCATCTGCCTGCTCATCTCAGCGCCTGCAATGAGGTGCTCAAGCCTCTCCTGCAGCCTGCGCGCCAGCCTCTCTGCGGTGTACTCCTCGTGCTCAAACTCAAACCCATACTCCACCTCCCAGAGCACCAGAAACTCCGGCGGCGAAGGCGGGAAGGGTCTCAGCACCCCGGGCTCAAGCGCCTCCTCTATTTCTGCTGCGCCTATCTCACCCATGCCCGCGAGGAGCACCGCCGTGCACAGCCGGCGCACCATCTCCCGCAGGAAGCTCTCCCCCCTGAAGCTCAGCACCAGCACTCCCCCTTGCCTCTCGGCACCCACCTCCAGCAGGTTCCTCACGGTGCTCCTCTCCCGCTCACAGGTGAAGTTGTGGAAGCTGTGCCTGCCCGCGAGCACGCTGCACGCCTCCCTGACCCTGCGCAGGCTGTAGCCCCTGTCAGGGGCGAAGTAGCGGTAGGTTCTGGAGATGGCAGAGTACCTGGGGTGAAAGCTGGCATCCACCTCCCGGACAGCCAGCACCCTGAGGTCTTCCGGCAGGTAGGCGTTGAAGGCTCTGGGAGGCAGGGCAGAGGGGAGCTCAAATCCAAACACGTTTCCCAAGGCGCTCACGAAGCGGTCGGTTCTGCCGGCGCTTTTGAACCACTCTCCCGCTCCAAACCTCTCAAGCACCCTGAGAAACTCGCCCTCAACGGTGCGCAGCCCCTTCTGCCTCTGTGAGCCGTGGAAGCCGTGCCCTTCGTAGTAAACCTTTGCCGCAAACCTCCTCATCTGCATGCTCCGCACCTCCTGCAGCCGGGGAAGCACTCCGGCGAGGGTTCTGCTGCAAGGTAGCGCAGGTACTCTTCCCTGAGGTGCTCAGCGCTTACCCCCACATCCACACCCTCCCAGGGCAGCGGCTCCTCAGGTGAGCGCTCGCCGGTGTGCCTGCTTAGAGCGCTGCGCAGCGCAGCCATGCCCCCGCCGCGCTGCACCTGAAGCAGGGCTCTGCCCACCTCCCTGCCGCCCTTGGCTATAGCCGCCTGCAGCAGCGATGCCCTTATGCTCTCGCTCTCCACCTCAGCGACGCCCGCGAGAAGCTTCCTGAAAAGCTTCAGCCTGCGCCTGAGCAGCTTCTGCTCGCAGAAGGCGCACCACTGCAGGGGTGTGTGGGGCTTGGGGACAAAGGGGCTCAGGCTGAGCTTCACCCTGCCGCCAAAGGCTCTCTTAATCCTGCGCACCAGCGCCGCCGCCTTCTCAATGTGCTCCTCCCGCTCGCCTGGGAGACCGTACATCATGTAAAGCCTGAGGCGCCTAACTCCGCAGCGGGCGCAGAGCTCTGCCGCCCGCACCAGCTCCTCGTCGGTGAGGTGCTTGTTCAGGCGCAGCCTGAGCTCTTCGCAGGCTTCCGGTGCAAGCGTTACCGTGCGCTGACCGCTCTCCACCAGCATCCTAACGAAGTCCTCGCTCAGGGCGTCTGCCCTGAGGGAGGGTGCAGAGACCTGCATGCCGGTCTCCGCGAGCAGCTCCGTCAGCCTGTCCAGAGAGGAGTGGTCGGTTACGCTGGCGCCCAGCAGCGCAACCTTTCTGACCCCGCCCTGCGCCCACTCCTGAAGCAGCGCCTCAATCTCCTCTATGCGCCTCTCCCGGCGGGGTCTGAAGATGTAGCCGCCCATGCAGAACCTGCAGCTTCTTCCGCAGCCCCTCGCAACCTCCAGCAGGTGGCTCTCGCCGAAGGCGCCTGCATCGCTCACCACCTGCACAGCCGGCTGGGCTGGCAGGGTGTCGCAGAATGCCCGCCGGGCGTGCTCCTTCACCCCGGGTATGTAAACAAACTCAAGCGCCGCCAGCTCCTCAAGCACCTGCTCCCTGCTCCCCGCCTGCAGCGCATCCAGCACCTGCACGAGCCCGCGCTCCGCCTCGCCCACGTAGAAGGCGTCCAGGTACTCTGCCAGCGGCAGCGGGTTTACGGCGCACGCACCGCCCGCTATCACCACCCGCTCCCCCCGCATCTCGGGAGTTAGAATACCGCCGCGCTCAAGTATTTGCAGCATGCTGAGAGCGTCAGGCTCATACTGCCAGCAGAAGGCAACCACATCAAAGTCCCTGAGCGGCGAGCGAGTCTCAACACTCCTCAGCCCCTCGTGCACATCCAGATAGAAGCGCTCGGCATAAACCTCCCGACGCTCGTTCAGCATGGCATAGACTATCTGCATGCCCAGATTGGCTATGCCAGCACGGTAGCGCTGCGGATAAACCAGAGCCACCCTGAGCTTCCCTCTGGGATTCTTCAGCACCGTGTTCCTTTCCCTTGCAGGCATGCCGCGCATGATGAAATTGAACGGACTCGGCGGGATTTGAACCCGCGATCTTCGGCTTAGAAGGCCGACGCCCTGTCCAGGCTAGGCTACGAGTCCCTCTGATTAAAACAGGGATGCTGTTGATAACAATTTCTGCACGCTAAGGGCACACGCAGGAGGTCAGCTCCTCTATGGTCTGGGAGAGAAGCTCATCCCCGGTGTCAAGTATCTCAAGCACCTTATCGCTCTTAAGGCGGTAGTAAACCTCCCTGCCGTCCCTCCTGGCAGTGACTATGCCGCACTCCTTGAGCATGCGCAGGTGCTGCGAGACCGTGCTCTGCTTGAGGTTCAGGCGCTCCATTATTGAGGAGACGTTGCTCTCACCCTCACGCAGCACCTCAAGTATCCTGAGCCTGGTGGGGTCCGCGAAGACCTTGAAGGTCTTTGCCTTGAGCTCAAGCCATCTCTGCTCCACCATGGTATGTTTCTGAACCTCACTGGTTAAATCTGTTTCCCCGCAGGCGGTGTGA